>CAZEBC010000005.1:29938-40637 GCA_964510165.1 uncultured bacterium | reverse complement strand
AATCATGCCTTACCTTCGGTTTGAATCCGGTCCCGAGAAGGGCGCCTCTCGCCGCATCGATTCGAAGCGGCTGAGCGTGGGCCGGTCTCAGCAGAACGACCTTGTGGTTTCGGACGAGACCGTTTCTTCTTTCCACGCGACGGTGACGTACCTCAACAAGGCCCATTTCATCGAGGATGTCGGCTCGGCAAATGGAACGCTTGTCAACGGAATCAGGATTCACCGCAAACGGCTGCGCGACAACGACGAAATTCAGATGGGTAACACCCGCCTGCGGTATCTGCTTTCACTCGCCGAAGAGGAAGCTCACCATCAGGTTCAGCGAAAGGATTCAAAGGAAATTATCAAAAGCTTCTCGAGTGAAAGCCCGCCTCCGGAGAACGTGGAGGCGCTGCGACAGGCCCATGAAAACCTCAAGCGGGTCTACGAGGTCAACCGGATAATTTCCTCGATCTTCGACCTGAAGCAGCTCGCCGCGAAGATTCTCGACATCGTTTTCCCGTTCTTCGACGCCGACCGCGGTTACCTCATGCTTCTGGACAAGTGGACCTCGGAATTGCAGCTTATTGCCACCAAGAAAAAAGCGGGCAGTCCGGACGTGTCCTCCGACGTCGCGTTCAGCCGCACGATCGCGCAGCGCGTACTCGACAATGAGGAGTCCATCATTACCTCAAACGCCTTCGAGGACAAGCGATTTGCCCGGAAAGAGAGCATCCTGGACGGCCACATCATATCGGCCATGTGCGTGCCCATCAGGGGCCGCAAGGAGAAACTCGGCATCATCTACGTGGACCACCGCGGCTCGCCGGGCCACTTCACCGAGGAGCATTTGCAGCTCCTCACCATGGTGGCCAACTCCGCCGGCGTCGCCATCGACAACATCCGTCTCTACGAGGAGAACCTCAAGATAAACATCCTCAACGCCGTCAATGAGGAGATGCGCGAGACCAACCGCAAGCTGAGAGAACTCGAGGCGTTGAAAGAGGACCTCGTCAACATGATCGTGCACGACATGAAGAACCCCGTCAACAACACGATGCTGGCGCTCGACATGATCGCCTACGACCCGGCCAACCAGCCGACCGAACAGCAGGCCGAATACCTCCAGATGGCGAAGCGCAACCAGTTCAAGCTGTCCGAGATGATCACCAACCTGCTCGAGATATCGAAGCTTGAGAGCGGCAAAATCCAGATCGAGAAGACCGCAATCGATACGGCGGACCTCGTTAACCGAACAGTCGAGCGATATGCCGCGCTCACCAAGAAGGAGGACAAGGCGGTCCACGCGCGGATTGACCCCGCCGCCCAGATCATTCAATCTGACCCACGCCTGCTCGAGCGAATCCTTTCCAACATGATCTCCAACGCCATCAAACATTCGGAGGCTAAGGGCGAGATATTCATCGAGGTCATCCCTGCAAAGGAAGAGAACTCCGTGTCGTTTAGCATCCAGGATTTTGGAGAGGGCATACCCGAGGAGTTCCATCAGACGATCTTCGAGAAGTTCTGCCAGGCCGAACTCCGCGAATTCGGCCGCAAGACCGACACCGGCCTGGGGCTTGCGTTCTGCAAGATGGCGGTCGAGGCGCTGGGCGGCGCCATCAGCCTGGAGAGCGCTCCCGGCAAGGGGAGCCGCTTCACCTTCACCCTTCCCGCAACCCTGCCGTAAGCGGTGCAATACGCGACGGCCTCACCGATGCTCGCCGTTAAAGAGTGAGCGCTTTCTTGGGACGGGTTCGACTACTTTGGCGGCATCCGAAGCGCGGCGTCCAGACGAATGGTTTCCCCATTCAAATACGGGTTTCTCAAAACATGTTCGACGAGCAGCGCGAACTCCTGCGGCGTTCCCAATCGGTTCGGGAATGGAACCGACGAGCTCAGCGCTTTCCGTCCTTCCTCCGGCAGCGCCGCCAGCAAGGGCGTGTCGAACAGCCCCGGCGCGATGGTGACCACGCGAATACCGAGGCCCGCGAGGTCGCGCGCCATCGGCAGCGTCATACCAACCACGCCGCCCTTGGAGGCGGAATACGCCGCCTGCCCGATCTGGCCGTCAAACGCGGCGATGCTCGCGACATTGACGATGACGCCTCGCTCGCCCTGCTCGTTGGGCGTGTTCGCGGACATGGCGAATGCCGCCTTGCTGGCAACGTTGAAGGTTGCGATAAGATTCAGCTTTATCAGCCACTCGAACGCGCCGAGGTCATGCGGGCCTGTTCGTGAAACAGTTCTCATGGCCAGTCCCGCTCCGGCGCAGTTTATGCAGAAGTGAACGCCGCCGAAATGTTTCGTCGCCGTCTCTATCGCGGCTCGGACATCATCTTCATTTGTTACATCCGTTTTCAGGAAAATTGCCGCGGCGCCCACTTCCTTCGCGAGCGCTGCGCCCTGCTCGTCTTGTATGTCCATGATGACGACGTTGCCGCCCGACGCCGCAACCATGCGCGCCGCGGCTTCGCCGAGGCCGGACGCGCCGCCGGTCACCAGTGCGGTATTTCCTTTGATTTCCATAAAGATTCCTCCTTTGCTCCGGCGCGCTCAAGAATCACTTGCGGCTCGGCCCCCTCATTTCGGAATCACCGGCAGAGTTATGCGCGAAGGGTGCTCGGCGCTGTGATGAATTTTCTGGGTTGCCCGCGCCGTTTCGGAAGTCGTGCCAAATTCGGCGCCGGTGTTCAGATTGCGGTCGAAGCGGTCGAAGTTACTGCTCGATATTTCGACGCGTATTCTGTGGCCTGCTTTCATGACATAACTTGTGGCCCAGAGGTCGATGCGGTACTCGTATACCTTTTCGGGCTCAAGGAAGACCGGCCTCGCGTCGGATTCGCGGTGGCTCGCCCGCTGAATGCCTTCCTGGACCAAATGCAGGTATCCATTCGGAAAGACGTCGACCAAGGCGGCGGTGAAATCGGTGTCCACGGCCGATGAGGCGGCGTACAGCGTGACCTCAATTGGGCCGGTGATCTCAGTGTCTTTCTCCAGCGGCGCGCTCGTATAGACAAGAACGTCTTGCCTCTTTTCCGCAGAAAGCCTGTCCTTCATCTGCTCCGCGAGCGCCCAGAGATCGATATCATAGTGGATTTTCACGGGGTCCTCGGGATCGTACACATACGTGTCAAAGGACTCATCGGCGGGCGCGCTCAGATTCAGCACGCCGTCTCCGTCCAGCGTGTTCGCCTTCCCACCGCTGTGAAAGTAATAATCGGTGCGCTGCGTTCTTGCCGGAGGCCACTCATTCTCATATCGCCACTCGTTATCGCCGATCACGAACATCCGAACTGGTGGGGTCTCCTCAAAGCCGTTATCCATTCCCTTCAGATATTTGTCATAGAACTCCTGTCTCACTTCCCAGATCGTCGTCGCGCTCTTGTCGCCGATGTCGAGCTTGCCGATCCGGTGTGTTTCGGTCGGCGTGGACTCGTGGTCGATGGGGGCAATGAGTATCCACTGTCTTCCTCCCGCTTCGGCGCCTGCGTTCATCCGGCTCTGCAAGAGCCAGTCATCAATCGTTGTCTTGAGGAACACATCATACCAGCCCGCCACCACAAGCATCGGTATCTCAACCCGGCCTCGCCTGTTGCGGAGATTGTAGCGCTCCGTCACCTCGTCCCGAAACGGATGCTGGAGAAGCCTGTCGTAAGACGGCGTGGGGAGGCCTGCCGCGTCATCCATGGTAATGAGCGGGAGATGCATTCGGTCGAGACGCATCACGTTCTGATACGTTCTCCCCTGCATGAGAATCGGATACAGCCCCACAGTCTGCAGTGTGAGCGCGCCGTTTTGGAATATCACATCATGGAAATCCATGGCGGTGTTCATGGGCGAGACGCACTTGAGGCTCGGGTGTCCGCTCACCGCGCCCGCCCATGTCGTATATCCGAAATATGACTCTCCTTCCATCCCTATGTTGCCGTCGCACCAGGACTGCTTCGAAATCCAATCGAGTGTGTCGTATCCGTCCTCGACCTCGTTGATGAGAGGGTCGAACTCGCCCTCGGAACCGAATTTTCCGCGAACGTCCTGAGCCACGAATGCGTATCCCTTCCTCGCCCAGAATTTCCCAATGGCGGGCATGAAACAATAGTACTCGTCCTTGCCGTAGGGAAGCCTGGTCAGGATGACCGGAAACTTTCCCTCAGATTTCGGCCTGTACACGTTGGCGTAGAGCCCGACGCCGTCACGCATCGGGATTCGGACATTCCTCTCGACCTGTATCTGAGTGTGCCGGTCCGGTGTTCCATTCTCTATCTTTTTGTGAGGCAGCTTGAAATGCTTGTCAAGCGTGTCCAGCAACCGGTAAAACTTCCATTGGAGGTCCGCCTTGAGAAAAGTCCGCTTCCGATTCCCCTGGCTATTGCTTCCCTCCGAAGACTGATTCGCAATCACAAACGTAGAGGTTGCGATGAGCAGCATCATAAGGCAGGCAGCGGGTTTGCTTATTCTTTTCATTGTTGGGCGTTCTCCTGCTCGGTCGGCTCGAACACTTTCGCGACTATCCGTCCGCAGTCCTGTTGTGAGTCTCCTCGGAATCAAGAATCGCTTGATTGCGCCATGACTATACAGCTTATGAGCACATATCTTCAAGTCGCAGCTAAGCCGGCCGCATGCCCGCGTGACATACTTGTAAAGATAGTAGGATGAAGGAGGAACATTACATGTTTAACCAGAAAGTACGAGGGTTATTGACGCCGGACAACTCCGCGATGCTTTTCGTCGATCACCAGCCGCAGATGTTCTTCGGCGTTCAGTCCATAGACAGACAAATACTGATCAATAATGTGGTAGGCCTTGCCAAGGCGGCGAGGATTTTCAAGGTGCCCACCGTTCTGACAACGATAGCGGCCGAAAGCTTCAGCGGACCGATTCTTCCGCAGCTTCAGGGAGTCTTTCCCGACAAGAAACCGATAGATCGGAGCAACATGAACGCATGGGAGGACGACAAGTTTGTGGCAGAGGTCAAAAAGATCGGCCGCAAGAAACTCATAATAGCGGGACTGTGGACCGAGGTCTGCGTCGCGTTCCCGGCCATTTCCGCGCTCGAAGCGGGTTACGAGGTCTATGTCGTTGCCGACGCCTGTGGCGACGTCAACGAGATGACTCATGACATGGCGATGCAGCGCGTCATACAGGCGGGAGCGGTCCCCGTCACGTGGCTGCAAGTGCTCCTTGAGTTCCAGCGCGATTGGGCGCGGCAGGATACGTACGACGCCGTCCTCGACGTGATAAGAGAACATGCGGGCGCCTACGGGCAGGGGGTCGTCTACGCGCACAGCATGCTTGGAGTGCACGCCGGCTAGGGAGCTTCCGAAATCCAAATCAATCCGGGGACGGGAAACTATCCTCTCCCCGGATTTTCGGATTTTACGTAGGACACGGCGCAGCCTGCCCCATGCTCTCAGAACTCATACACGGCGTTCACAAACGCCGTGTCCTGCTGGTCGTCAAAGTCGCCGTCATCGAAGAACGGGTCCTTGCTCGACCAGTCGTGACGGTATTCCAGCCGGGTTATCAAATGGTCGGTCCAGCGGTACTCGCCGGTAAGGGTTACCTCGTACAGGTCCTGGCTGGCGCCCGTCCTGGACCCGCCGTCGTCGTCAAACCATTCACCGCGAAGCGCAAGACCGATCTTCTCGCTCAGGTCGTAGTCAATGATGCCGGCGATGCCCTGCCAGTCGGCGTCGTCCTCGTCGAGCGCGGCATCCTCCTCGGTGGCGAAGTCATAGTTCAGGATGAACGCGAGTTTGTCCGTAGCCTGATAGTTCGCGACCAGGTCTATCAGAGCACGCTTGTTGCCCTCGTTGTCGTCCTGCTCGGCCCCGTACATCCAGTTGATATAGAGGGCGAGTTGTTCGGTCGGCGACAGTCCCAACTGGCCGCCCACTGTCTTCGAATCGTTATTATCCACCACGTTATCCCAACCGTTCACCAGATACTGGCTGTAATACACCTTGTCGGAGAACGAATACGTGAGCCTGAGGCCGGTGTGCGTGAACGGGATCGCAAACCCGAACAGAAACGAGCGCGAGATGTTCGGGTTGTCCTTGCTCTCGATGACCTCGGCGCCGTGCAGCGTGACGAACTTGCCGAAATCGACCTTGAGTCCGTTGCCCACGCTCGCCATGTAACTCAGGTACGCCTGCTGGACATCGAAGTCATCGTTGTCATCGCCGAAATCGGGGTCGAGGTCTGTCAGGTCGGCCACCTGGCCGAAGTTGAGGTCTACCCGGAAGCCCGCCTCGCCCGGCTCGTCGGCCGGCTTTTCGGCGTATATCTCCAGCAGGTCGAACGTGAATGAGTTGTGGTCGATGTCGAAGACGCGAAGCGCATTGCCGCCCTTCTGCTCATCGGGGTTGTTGAAGTTGTAGCCGTACGACATCTCGACGAACCCGCCGACATCAACCTCCCCGGGAAACATGGCAAGCGGCGGCTCGCTTTCCGGCGCGGCTTGGGCCTTTGTCGTGGGAGCGCCTTCAAGTTCGGTGATCCGTTTTTCCAGTTGTTCGATTCGACGAAGAAGCTGCTCCGTCGTTTGCTCCTCGGCGAACGCCGGCGTCGCCGCCAACACAGACAACAACATTCCAGCTACCGCTCCAGCAAGGCATCTTCTCCTCATGATTTCCTCCCTTTGTGCAGCTTAGTGACCTTCGTGGATAAATCTTTTCGGCCCGGAACCTGCGGCCCTGCCAATTAGAACGGCAGACTTGCTGAGGAAATGAGCAGCGCAACGCTTATAGTCGGCGGGGTCAACCATGCTCGACGCCCTCGAATCGCCTGATTACACAGGGCCTTTGCGTCGAGTCTCCCAATTGGTGGCTCATTCACTTGAGCTTCCTGGCAGGTAGTATGGGCAATAACAGTGCCAACTGCGGGCAAAGGTCACAAAGAAAGGCTCAAAGACGCAGAGAAGAAGGAGAGACCGTCCTGTAATCGGCGGTTCTCTATTCGTCGAGTTTCCGCTCGAAAATTCCAACAAAAATTCATGACCTTGACACTTAGCAATGCAAAGTCCGCCTTTGGAATTTCGCCTCGATTGGTGTATACTCTTGGACGAAGGCATATTACGGGTTTCTCAACCCCGATCCGGTTTCTCAGAAGCAAAGGAGAGGACGCATGGCATTGACCAAGGAAGAACGGCAGAAATTATATGCCCTGGCCAAACAATTGAGAAAGGACATCGTGGATGTCACCGCGTGGGCCGGCGGCGCACACATCGGAGGAGGATTGAGCGTCATTGACATACTCACCATTCTCTATTTCAAGTACTTGAACATCAACCCGAAAGACCCGTGCTGGGAAGACCGCGACCGGCTCGTCTTGAGCAAGGGACACGCCGCCGTCGCGTACGTGCCGGTGCTCGCGAGGCGCGGCTTTTTCGCCGTTGAGGAGATGAAGACCTTCAACAAGTTCAAAAGCCCATTCGGCATGCATCCCGATTCCAAGAAGGTATGCGGATGCGACGCCTCGACGGGCTCGCTTGGGCACGGCCTGCCGATGGCGGTCGGCATGGCGATCGGCGCGCGGGTGCTCGGCAAGAGCATGAAGGTGTACTGCGTGGTTGGCGACGGCGAATGCAATGAGGGGAGCATCTGGGAGGCGTTCATGGCTGCCGCTCAATTCAAGCTCACCAACCTGATCACCATAATCGACCGAAACCGGCTGATGATAGATGGGCCGACCGAGAAGGTGATGGGCGTCGAACCGCTGGCCGACAAGCTGAAGGCGTTCGGAATGGAGGTCGTCGAGGTGGACGGCCACGATATGGACTCGCTCTCCGAGGGCATCGACAAGGCGCTCGCCGCAAAGGAGAGGCCGGTGGTCGTCCTCGCCAAGACGGTCAAGGGGAAGGGCATAGATTTCATGGAAGACCAGGTTCCCTGGCATTACGGCTCGGTGGACGCGGCGCTGAAGGAGAAGGCTATGGCCTCCATCGAGAAGATGTATGAGGGAATCCTAAAAGGAGTAACAGCATGAGCGACGGAACCGGAACGACCTGGACATGCTATGACGCGGCCACCATGTCGGCTCGCGAAATCTATGGCCGCGTGCTCGCCGAGATGGGCAAGACCAACGACAAGATAGTGGGCCTGTCGGCGGACCTGGCGAAGTCAACGGCCATCTCGTTCTTCGAGAAGGCTCATCCGAACCGCTTCTTCAATGTGGGGATCGCCGAGCAGAACCTGATGGGTCTCGCCGCGGGAATGGCGAAAATGGGTTTGATCCCGTTCGCCAGCACGTTCGCGGTGTTCGCGAGCATGCGCGCCGCCGAGCAGGTACGCACCGACATCTGCTATCAGAACCTGCCCGTCAAGATCATCGCCACGCACGGGGGTATCAGTTTCGGAGCGGCGGGCACGACTCACCATTGCACGGAAGACATCGCCATCATGAGAAGCTTCGCCAACATGACGGTCATCGTTCCCGCCGACGGGACGGAGACGGCCAATGCGGTCAGGGCCTGTATTGATATTCCCGGACCGGTGTACATCCGGATCGGCCGAGGTTTCGAGCCGCCGTACTATGAAAGCGAGGATTACGGCTTCAAGATCGGCAAGGCGCATGTGGCGCGTGAGGGCAGCGACCTCACGATCATCGCGTGCGGCATCGGGGTGCTTCAGTCTGTTGAGGCGGCCCGAACGCTCGAGGAGACGGACGGCCTGTCGGTTCGCGTCATCAACATGCACACCATCAAGCCGATCGATAAGGACGCTATCATGAAGGCGGTTATGGACACGCGGCGCATCATCACGGTTGAGGACCACAATATCCTTGGCGGGCTGGGGAGTGCGGTCGCCGACGTCATCGCCGAGAGTGGCAAGGGCTGCGCGTTCCGCAAGCTCGGTCTTCCCGACATTTACAGCGAGGTCGGCTATCCCGAAGACCTGTACGCCTACTACCGGCTCGACGCAAACGGAATCGTTGACACCATTCGCGAGGTCATGAAGCTCGAATACGAGGCGGACGAAGACTGGGAAGACGAGGTATAACGATGGCGGCATCCGACAAAGACATTATGACGGCGAGGCTCTTTTTCAGGGCTGCCTTCCCCGTCATGAAGGTCCCGCTCAACGACGATCCGAAGCTCAAGAAGCTCTTTGCAAACGAGAAGGGGAAGGTGCAGTTCTCCGCCAAGAACGGCGCGGACACAATCGGGTGTTACCTCAACTTCGAGAATGGCGAGTTCGCCGCGACCGAGGGAATCTGTGAGGACCCCCAAATCACGCTGCATTTCCCGTCTGTCCAAAAGATGAACGTGATGCTGAAGGGCGGAACGACACTGCCGAGGATAAAGGGCCTCCGGCATTTTCGGCTTCTGCTCAAAACGATGCAACTGCTGATGAGCCTGAAGCTGATGATGCCCACCGCGAAGCCGAAGGACCCGCACAAGCAGTACCTCAAGGTGAAGATGTCGCTGTACATGATCACGACCGCGCTAAGCGTGTTCAACAAGCTCGGCGACAGCCGCATGAGGGAATGGACCGGGAAACAGCCTGACCGCATCTACCAGTTCACCGTCGAGCCGTACGACGAAGAGAACGGCATCGCCGCGTATCTCCGCGTGAAGGCTGGCCAGACCAAGGCTGGCCGCGGGGTATACACTCGGCGCCGCCCGTTTGTGCACTTCAGGTTTAGGGGAGTCGAAGGCGCCATGAAGGTGCTCCTGAAGGAAGTCGAGTTCGTCGAGGCGGTCGAGAAGAACTGCGTCGCCGTTGACGGCTCGCCGGAATATGCGGCCCAGTTGAACGACCTCATGGCCGTGCTGCAGGGCATGATGACGTAGAGGAAGCCTTTACACCACCTTCCCCGTACTTGGAGGCGCCAAGAGTGGGCAAGGTAACGATTGTGCTGAGCGGGGGCGGACTTCGAGGGCTTGCGCATATCGGCGCGCTGAAAGCCATTCGGACTCTTGGCATCCCGGTTCACGAGTACATCGGAACCAGCATGGGCTCTCTCATTTGCGCGCTGGCGGCGGGCGGGATGGCGATCGAGGAGATGGAACGCCTGGCGCTCGCGCTCAAGAGCGAGGATATCCTCGATCTGGACCTGATGTATCTGGCGCGCAAGGCTCTTCGGTCCACCAGCCTGTATAAGGGCGAGGCCCTCAAACGATACATCCAAAAAATCGTTCCGATCGACAGCTTCAAGCTGCTGGACAAGCCGCTCCTGGTCAATTCAGTCGAACTAAGCCGAGGCGAGGAGATTTTTTGGGGGAGCGAAGGCCTTGACGAGCTGTCGGTCCACGAGGCGGTGTATTCCTCGTGCGCGCTTCCGGGGATTTTCCCTCCGCTCCAAATCGGCGATTCCTATTATGTTGACGGGGGCGTCCTTGCGAACCTGCCGGTCCAGTTGGCCCAGGGGCGCGACGCGGCGCTCATAATCGCGGTAAATCTGGGGCTTCCCATCGGGAGCGAGTTGAAGGAGCGCAGGGAACCCAGAAGCATAATAGACATGATCCTGCTGAGTAGCGGATTGATGATGCGCAGGATATTGCAGTTGCAGCTTCGGGAGTTCTACGAGTATCCGCTCATCCTGATTGAGCCGCAGACGCCCGCCCGCAGCATGTTCGATTTCGAGGAGGCAGAGGCCTCTATCCGCGCGGGTGAGCGCGCGGCGCTCAACGTGCTAAGGGATCACCCGCTGCTTGGGTTGATCTGAGCGGACCATCCTGGTGTGGCAGAGCCGCAATCAAAAGCCCCTCATCCTG
>CAZEBC010000005.1:13183-29838 GCA_964510165.1 uncultured bacterium | reverse complement strand
TCTCTATGCTGGAAAGGATATCGGTCTCGAGCAAATCAAGGGAAGAGTTCATTGACATCACCGAGTCGGTGCAGAGGCTCGTGAAGAAATCGGGCGTTCGCGAGGGGATATGCGTGGTGTATGTGCCGCACACGACGGCGGGAGTGACCGTGAACGAGAACGCCGACCCCAGCGTTCAGCGGGATATCCTCGCGACTTTGAGGCGGCTAGCGCCGCGCGACGACCCGGACCATCGGCATGCCGAGGGCAATTCCGACAGCCACATAAAGTCGGCGCTCGTCGGCTTTTCTCATATGATCCCCATCAGCGACTCAAGCCTCACACTCGGAACATGGCAGGGTGTCTTCTTCTGCGAGTTCGACGGGCCGCGTCGTCGCTCGGTCATAGTCCAGGTCTTCGGAGAGAAGGGGTGAAGAAATGCCGGAGCAGTCCGAAGACAAAATCGATCTCCTCGGTCTTTTGCCGGAGGAGGTAGAGGCTTTTTTCGCGGAGCGTGAGCTTGAGAGATACCGGTCGGCCCAAGTGCTGGAATGGCTGTATGCGCATGGCGCGCGCTCATTTGATGAAATGACCAATCTCTCGAAGGGGCTGCGAGAGGAACTGGCTCGCGATTTCTTCATTACAAACCTGGTTCCGGCAAAGGTGCAGCAATCACGAGACCGAACGAAGAAATATCTGTTTGTGCTGCGCGATGGGGCGCAGGTGGAGGCGGTTCTCCTGCCGGAGGGCGGGCGGAGCACGGTGTGCATCTCCACTCAGGTGGGGTGCGCATTCGGTTGTGCTTTCTGCGCCAGCGGAGCCGGCGGATTGGCGCGCAACCTGACCTCGGGCGAGATCGTGGACCAGGCACGCCATGCGAAATTCGACGCGGACGCGGGACGCCTGACAAACATCGTGCTCATGGGAATGGGAGAGCCATTGGCAAATTACGATAACATGGCGAAGGCGGTTCGAATATTCCTTCACGAGCGTGGGTTCGCCTTGGGCAAGAGGCGGGTCACAATCTCGACGGCGGGCTACGTGCCGGGCATATCCAAGCTGGCGGGCGATGACTTGCCGGTTCGGGTAGCGTTGTCGTTGCACGCGGTTGACAACAAGACCCGAGATCGGCTGATGCCGATAAACAGGAGATATCCGATAGAACAGGTGGTCGAAGCATGCGGGCGGCTTGTCAAGAACCGGAGAACGCCGCTGACCGTGGAATACATGCTAATCGAGGGCGAGAACGATTCGCTCGAGGACGCGGCCAGACTGTGGGAAATCTGCCGGTCGCTCGAGGCAAAGGTCAACCTGATTCCGTACAATGCGGTTTCGCCCGGCGACTTCGGACCGCCGAGTCACGAGAAGGTTTTGGAGTTTCAGTCCGAATTGAGAAGGCGCGGCATATTGGCGTTCATACGCCGCTCGCGAGGGGTTGACATAGACGCCGCCTGCGGTCAATTGAGGGCGATGAGCCCCGAGCATGCGAAGAAGGTACGCTAGTCGGCGCCGGTCTCGGAGAGGCGATTTTAACAAAGAGAGTCGTTCGGATTATAATATAAGGGGTTCCGATTGGGAGTTTTGGCGGTGAGGCAGTTCATTTCGAAGATGGCAAATTTGCTTCTTGAGGGGAGAGAAAGCAAATGTCGCAGCGCAAGCTGTCGCGAAATCAACTTGCTCAATTGGTTCTGCCTTCGGATATCATAAATCTCGTCTTTTTCCTTCTGCTGCTCCTGATATGTCTTTTGTTCACGGACCGGGTACGTGCCTGGCCGCTGCTGGCTCTGCTTTACAGCGCGATGATCACGGTGGGCTGCGCGCTCATCTGGCTCTATCGCGGCAACCCCAGCCCGAGAACGGTCATCCCCCGCCGGTGGTTTCCGCTTGCGTTCGTCATAATCGCGTTTTTCAGTATCGGCGAGATGGTGCACCATGTGCTGCCATACGACGTTGATTCGGAGTTGATCGCGCTGGATTACGCGGTATTCGGGGTCCACCCGACGGTGTACCTGTCGAGGTTTTTGAACCCGTACCTGGTTGACGCGCTTCAATTATGCTATGCCAGCTTCTTCTTCTTGCCGGTGATTGTGGGCGGCGCCCTGTATTTCAGGGGCAAGATGGATGAGTTCGAGACGTTTGCCGCCGCTATCTGTCTGGGTTTCTACGCCTCGTATGTCGGGAACCTTTTGTTCCCGGCGAGCGGGCCGTCACAAACGCTGGCCGCGCTTCATCCGTTCGCTGTCAAGGGGAAGTGGGTGGGATCGTTCATTCGACAGGTGCTGTTCGTGCTGGAGCCTTATCGGTGGGACTGCTTCCCGAGCGGTCACGCGGAAGTGACGCTGGTAACCTTGATATACTGCCGGCGGTTTGCGCGGCGGCTCTTCTGGTGGATGCTGCCGGTCGCAACGGGTCTGATCGTGTCGACGGTATGGCTCCAGTATCACTATGTGGCGGATGTGGTCGCCGGGGCGGTGCTCGGGGTCGCGGTCGTTCTTGTGACGGATCGTGTCGAGCGCGCGTGGCAACGGCGTTCTCAGTCCTTCGGGGCCGTGGTTGCCGTTGCGGCTGAGAGCGGCAGTTCATAGATGCGATGAGTCTTGTACCGTTTGCCGCCCAGGAATTCGCTGATCGCTATGACGGGGTGATTATCCTCGAGAATCCATGAGAACTCGGCGCTCTTGAATCCGCGTTTGATGGCGCAATCGTAAGCTTTCACGACCATGGCGGCGGCGACACCGGTTTTCTGGTAGTCGCGATGCACGCCCATCATGAAGAGCCTGCCCTTGTTGATCCGGTTCTTGTACCAGAGGAACTGGAGCATCTGGATCGGCCCCATCTTTCCGTTCATCTTCTTGGCGACGACGTTGTAGTCGGGCAGGAACATGAGGAACCCAATGGGTTTGCCGCCGAGTTCGCCTATATAGCAAAGCTCCTCGATGACGAGGTCTTTCATGTGGTGGGCGATGTCCTCAATCTCCTTTTCGGTCAGGGGAACAAATCCCCAGTTCTTGCTCCAGGCGTTGTTGTACACCTGCTTGACGCGCTCCATCTCATTCTGAACATCCTTGAGGTTGACCTTGCGGGCGGTCACGTGGTTTTCGGCGGCCTTCTCCGCGAGTTTGCGGATGTATGACAGGTCCACCTCGAGGTCGGTGATGTGGAACGAATAGAGGTCGCGCGCCTTCTTGAGGCCGTATCGCTCAAAGAGCTCCATATAATAGGGCGGGTTGTAGGTGGTGAGCATGACGGGGTCGCTGTCGAAGCCGTCTACGAGCAGTCCGCACTCATGGTTGGTGGTGAAGTTGAACGGCCCCCTCATGATCTCCATCCCTCGTTCGGCGAGCCTGGCCCGGGCCACATCAAGCAGTCCCGAGGCGACCTCCTGGTCATTGAACGCCTCGAAGAAGCCGAAGCATCCCATCTTCTCATTGTGGAACTTGATGTAGTTGTAGTCGATGCTGACGGAGATGCGGCCACACGTCTTGCCGCCTCTGACGGCAAGATAATACTCGGCGTCAGCGTGCTCGAAGAAGGGGTTGGCGGGACTTAAGAAAACCCTCTGTTCACGAATGAGCGGGGGCACCCAGTGTTTGTCGCCGCGATAGACTTGCCAGGGAAACTTGATGAACTCGGTTAATTGGCGCTTCGAGTCAACTCGAACGATTTCAACTCGTCCCGATTGTCCACTCATAAGGCCCCCCTGCCTCGACTCTCGGTCATCAGTTCCCACAAGTGAAGGTTAATATAGTATAACCTATCCCGGCTTCTCCGCTAGGACGGAAAATTAGACGCGGCCTTTGCGCCTTGTGTCTCATTGAATATCTGGCCGAGTTCCCGGATACGATTTGACTCGCCCAGCACAACCAGCCTTGTCCCCTCGGTGAGAATGGTGTCGGCAGGGGGGTTGTAGATGAACCCGGATGAGCCCGCCTTTCTGAGGGCGACGACGAGGAGATCATGGTCGCGCAGCTTTGTGGATTGAATGGTCTTGTTGATGAACCTGGAGTTCGGGCTTATGTTGATCTCTTCAAACCGGATCGTGGCCGACGTGTCTCTGAGCATGGTGTCCAGAAAGGAGACGACTGTCGGCCTGATGAGTTCCGAGGCCATGCGCAGGCCGCCAATGTAGGTAGGAGATACGACCGCATCGGCGCCGGCCTTGCGCAGCTTGCGGTCGACGACGGGATCGAGTCCGCGCGCGACGATCCGAATCGAAGGATTGAGCTGGCGGGCGGTGAGCGTGAGAAACAGGTTGTCCTTTTCCGTCGAGAGCGCGGCGGCCAGACTGGCTGCCCGAACGATGCCCGCCCTGAGCAGGATATCGTCATCGGTCGCGTCGCCAAGTATGTAGAAGACGTTGCCGAACTTCATGAGGGCTTCAACGCGCTCGGGTTCTCGTTCGATCACCACGAAGCTCGTGCCCGTCTTGAGCATTTCCTGAGCGATGCAAGTGCCGGTCTGACCGGCTCCACAGAGTATGACGTGTTGTCTCAGTTTTTCGATGTCCTTATTCATTTTTCTCCTCTTGAACACGTCGCGAAGGTCCATCTCAACCATGATTGAGGTGACCGTGCTGACCGTGTACAGCAGGATTCCCATCCCAAACAATATGAACACGATTGTGAAGATGCGGGCCGCCGGGTGATGCGAGGTGTCAATCACTTCTCCGTAGCCCACGGTAGCCAGAGTGATGACGACCATGTAGAGCGCGGTGAGCCAGTCGTAGGAGTCGCCGGTCATGAAGCGGTAGGCGACTGTTCCGATGACCATGATGGTCATCGTGAGCGCAACGGCGATGAACAGCCTGTTTTCGGGTCGTTCAGGCAATGGAAAATGTCTCCGCCGAAACGAGAATTTGATTCAACCGGCACGGCAAACGGCGCCCGGGGTTCATCCCGGGGCGCCGCCTGTAAGCGCCTTCACGCGGTCGACGAGGCGTCTCATTACTTCACCGGCCTTCCCTCGAATCACCACGTCGGCATAGTCATCGAACGGCGTTTCGCTCAGATTGATGATGATGAGCCTGGCGCCTGCCTGTTTCGCGATCATCGGCATATGGGCGGCGGGATAGACGACGAGCGAGGAACCCACCACAATAAACACCTCCGCTCGCTGCGAGCGCACCTGGGCCTCCATGGTTTCCCGCTCGGGCATGGCCTGTCCGAAGGAGATGGTGGCAGACTTCATGATTCCGCCGCACTCATCGCAATAGGGTATTTCGACTCCGGCGAGGAGCCACTCCTGTATTTCCGCCCGTGGCCAGCGCTTGCCGCAGTTCATGCAGATGACGTACATGGCCGTGCCGTGAAGTTCAATGACAAGTTCGGGAGAACTGCCGGCCCTTTGGTGAAGGTTGTCGATGTTCTGCGTGATGACGCAGTCGAGCTTGCCCATGCGTTCCAGTTCGACCGTGGCATAATGCGCGGGGTTAGGTTCGACGTCGGCAAAGAGATGATAGGTTTCCTTTCCTCTGCGCCACGACTCGCGCCGCATCTCCTCGCTTGACATGAAATCCTGAAACATGATCGGCTGATACTTGGTCCAGATGCCGCCCGGGCTTCTGAAGTCAGGGATGCCCGATTCTGTGCTCACGCCGGCTCCGGTGAAAACGACCACTTTTCTGGCGGACGCGACTATTTGGGCAGCCTCTTCGATGAGAGCGTCGAGACGGGGTTCCATAGTTTTCCTCCGCCGTTCATTCGGACTGGCTCATGGAACGGTCATACGCGACGACGCAATTCTTTCCGATCCGTTTTGCGGCGTAGAGCGCCTTGTCGGCGTTGCCGACAAGCTGAGTCATCTCGCTGGCGTCTGCCGGATACTCGGCCACTCCAATGCTGATGGAGACCTGCTGTGAGATGTGCTTTTCGGGAAACCGCAGGATGCTGACCATCTGTCGCAGGTGCTCGGCCTTTTGGAGCGCGCCTTTCTTGGCGACGTTCGGCAGGTAGCCGACGAACTCGTCTCCGCCGTACAGAGCGGCCACACCCGAAGGCGACAACTCGTCGTGAACCAGTTTTGCAATCTTCACGATCACGTGAGTTCCGACAAGATGGCCGTGAAGGTCGTTGATCTTTTTCAGGCCATCGAGGTCCATCATCAACACCGACACCGGCTCTCCGTTGGCGCGGGCATCCTGAAGCGCCTGGTCCAGTCTCTGGTAGAACGGCTTCAATTGAAGGAGTTCGGTTTGTTTATCGTATTCAATGAGTTTCTTGAGTTCCTCAAGATAATTCTTCTCGAGCGAATCGATTTCCATAAACTTGCAGACGACCGCGCCGAATTGCACTCGGTCGCCGCCTTGGAGCCCGCACCGCTCGATTAGCGAGTTGTTCACCCTCGTGCCGTTCGTGCTCTGAAGGTCATACAGCATGTATCGTCGGTCGGGAGGTTCCTCAGGGCTATATATGATCTGGGCATGTCTTCGGGAAATGGACTTGTTGACGATGCGGATTGCGCAATCGGCCCGCCGACCAATGATGTTGTTGCCGGGCTTGATCTCGAACTCGCTGCCGATCTCGGCTCCGCGAATTACTTGTAGAAGTGCGGTCGTCACAGTGGCGCTGTATTCGCCCGTCCCAAAGTCAATTCGAACGGTATCGTCGTCTTTCATGCTGCATTCACCTTCTTGAACGGGCGAACTTGTGGCGACTCCATGAGCCTTATTATAGTGATGTTTGCGCGGCGGGTCAATCACAAGTCCGAGCGGACGCTTCAAGGTTTCTCGCATATGTCTATGAGAAAGGCGACTATGGGGCCCAACCTCGCATCTCTTTGATATGAACAAACACAGACAACCCACTGTCGGCAAACCCACATCGGGGCTCTTACGAGGAGAACTTGCCGAGGCTCTCCTGCGAATGTAACTCATTACAAATCAATATATTATGACTAACCGGCGATGCCGAGTCATGTGATTGGCATTCCTCTTGCCAAAATGACAAGTGGTTGTCGGGCCCGCACTCGCCGGTCGAGGTGAAGCGGGCCTCCACATAATAGGAGGATAGAAGCCGTGCAATTCAACCGCCGGTCATTGGTTATATACGGAACGCTCGCGGCCTCGATTTTATTCGTTGCCGGCTGTGCGGGTATCCCGACGAAAAATGAGAAAGCCGCCCGCGCCGACCTGAACATGACAGAGGCGACCTACAGGCCGGAGAGCGAGCGTCCTGCGCTGCCGACACTCACTTCCTCCTCGGATTTATCCGAACTTATGGAGTACGCCATCCTGAACAATCCGCGAGCCGAGGCGGCCTTTTATGAATGGAAGGCGGCGGTGGAAGAGATCACCACGGCGCGCTCGCTGCCCGACCCGATGCTCAACTTCGACGCCGAGATAATGGAGGGAGTACTGGAGGCGCTCACGCCGATGCTGATGACCGACCCGATGAGCAACTGGCCCGGACCGGGCAAACTTGGTCTGCGTGCCGACGCGGCATATGGCGAGGCGTTGAAGAAGCGCGCCGTCTTCGAGAATGAACTTCTTGCGACCGCGCTTGCCGTGAAACGGGCATACTATCAGCTTTGGGTGGTTGAGGAGCAGATTCGCTGGACCCGCGAGACGCTCGCTCTCGTTGACGACATGGAGCGCATATCGAGAGAGCGGCTGGTTGTCGGGACGGTTACTCAACAGGACGTGTTGCGCGCGCAGATCGAGCGTGACCGGCTCAAGACGGAATTTGCGAATCTGGAGGACTCTCGCACGCCCATCGAGGCGAGGCTCAAGTCGGCGCTCGGCATGCCGCCTGACGAGCGGCTTCCCACGCTGAAGTTGCGGCTTGAGCCGACCCCTCCCGACTTCACCGAGCAATCGCTCTTGGAGATCGCGTTTGAGCGCAACCCAAGACTCAAAGAGATGAGGGCCGAAGTCACGCAGGCGATCGCGCTGTACCAGCTTGCGCGAAAAACCACGGTGCCGGATTACTCGTTTTCGGTGGGAGGCGACGTGAAGGCGTCGCCGGTCCCGCTGATGCCGTCATTCGGGATCACGCTCCCGATATGGCGCGACAAGATCGCGGCTGAAATCGCGCGCGAAAGCGCGGGCGTTGGCGCCGCGCGGGCACGTTTGTCAGCGGAGGAGCTTGAATTGGCGGTCCGGTTTGCGGAGACGGCGTTTGCGTGGCGCGAGGCCGACCGCGCCGTCAAGCTGTACGGCGACCGTCTCGTTCCCAAGGGGAGGGCGTCGCTGGAATCCGCGCGCGCCGGCTACATCGCCGGAATATCGAGCTTTCTTGACTTGCTCGACGCGGAAAGATCGCTCTTGGAGTACTGGCTGAGTCATGCAACTGCTATGGGTCAGCGCGAAATAGTCCTGGCCGAGATGTCGCTCATTATTCTGGGGCGCTGGCCGGAAGGAGTCCTGAGCGTGTTTGCGGCGGAACCGGTTCCTGGTTATGAATCAAATGAACAGGTTGTGTCCAGAGGTGAGAAAAGATGACCGGTATGAACGATGCTGGAAAGAGCTCCGATTCTCGCCTGGGCTCACGCTATGAGCGGCAGAATCGGTTCAATAAGATGTGGCCGATTGCAAAGCTGGTCACGATTATTTCGGACAATAGCGGAAAGGCAAGCGCCTCAATTGCCGGACTCATTGTATTCCTGCTTGGGGTGGGATTTGCTCTTTTGGTGATTGCCAATCCGATGAAGGTCGGAGTGTTCGAAAGAATAAACCAGCTAATCATAAAGAAGGAAAGCGGGCCAACCGTCGGGGGAAGAAAAGTAAAATTTTGGCGGTCCCCCATGGACCCGACAGTCACCTCCCCCACTTTCTTGAAGGACTCAATGGGGATGGACTTCATCCCGGTCTATGAGGACGAGGTGACGGGAGCCGGCGCCGCTGAGCCCGGCATAAGGATCGATCCCGCAACTGTCCAGAACATCGGAGTGATCACGGCGCCTGTCAGGCGCGGCGACTTAACGCTGGAGATTCGCACTGTCGGCACCCTCGATTATAACCAGAAGAACATTTACCTTGTGAACACCAAGTATGAAGGGTGGATAGAGAAAGTCTATGTGAATTACGTCGGCGAGGAAGTCAAGAAAGGACAGCCGCTATTCGAGATTTACAGCCCGGAACTTGTGAGCGCCCAGCAGGAATACCTGATTGCGCTCAACTATCGCGACGAAATGAGAGAAAAGGGCGTCCCCGAGCCCGATGCGGACGCAGATTACCTCCTTCAGGCAAGCCGAAGTCGGCTGCACTACTTGGATATCACAGATGAGCAGATAAAGCGGCTGGAAGAAGAAAAGCAAATCCGAAAAACCCTCACCGTCGTATCACCGGCGACCGGCATCGTCATAGAGAAACAAGACCGCGCCCTTGATGGAATGAAGGTGGAAACGGGGCTGAACCTGTATAAGATAGCAGACCTCTCAAGCCTCTGGGTCTATGTGGACCTGTATGAGTATCAACTTCCCTGGATCGAGGTGGGTCAAGATGCCAGAGTGGAGATCGACTACTATCCTGGAGAAATCTTTCACGTCAAGGTTCTCTTCTTCAACCCATTCGTGGACGAAACCACGAGGACAATCAGGGTGAACCTCCAGATTCCCAATCCCGACGGGAAACTGAGGCCTCAAATGTTCGCGACCGTCACGCTATTGCCGGTGGCCGCGAGAAACGTAGTGGCTGTCCCCCAAATGGCCGTGCTCCACACCGGCGAGAGAAACGTGGTAGTGCTGGACAAAGGCGGCGGCCGCTTCGAGCCGCGTGAAGTTAAACTGGGCCTGCAGGGAGCGGGCGAGTATCAGGTGCTTGAGGGACTGGAGGGAACAGAGACTGTGGTTACGTCCGCACAGTTCCTCATTGACTCCGAAAGCAATCTGCGCGAAGCCATCAATAAGATGCTCATGGCGCCGGGGGAACAGGAGCCCGCGACCAAAGACATCGAACGTGACCTACAGAAGATAAAGCCGGTCATCGACGACCCGAAGACGACCGATGCGCTCGGCAAGATGCTTGAAGCTTACTTGCCCATATGGGAAGCGTTGGCGAAAGACTCCACTTCGGGAATCAAGGAAAACGCCACGAAGCTGGCGGGCTTGGCCGGCAACGCCGCGGCCGACGCCAAGGATGAAATGCTGGCAACTCAACTCAAGGCGCTCCACAAGGCGGCATCAGAAATGAAGAGCGGCGATCTGAACTCGGCGCGCGAGTCAATGAAGGGCGTAAGCCGCGCGCTCATTGCCGTCTTCATGTCGCACGAGGTGAAGTTGCCAAAGCGCTATGTAATCATCCAATGCCCGATGGTCAATGAGAAGTGGATTCAAGACACTGAAGAGATAAAGAATCCCTTCCTTGGCTCGCAGATGCTCGTGTGCGGCGCCAAGGTCGGAGAAATAGGATAACCGATCATGCTCGTCAAGATAATTGAATGGTCGCTGAAGAACAAGTTCTTCGTGATCCTGGCGACTATCTTCGCAACGGCCTTGGGTGTTTACTCTCTCAAGACGATTCCGCTTGACGCGATCCCTGACCTCAGCGACGTGCAGGTCATCATATTCACCGAATACCCGGGCCAGGCGCCCCGTGTGGTCGAGGATCAGATCACGTATCCTATCACCACCAAGATGCTTTCTGTTCCTTATGCAAGCGTGGTGCGCGGCTATTCGTTCTTCGGTTTCTCCTTCGTATACGTCATTTTCGAGGATGGGACCGACCTATATTGGGCGCGCAGCCGTGTGCTCGAATACTTGAGCTATGTCTCCGCCCAACTGCCCAAAGGCGTCACCCCGACTCTCGGCCCCGACGCGACAGGGGTCGGCTGGGCGTTCATGTACGCGCTTAAGTCCAATGAGCGTGACCTCAGCCAGCTTCGTTCGCTTCAGGATTGGTATCTGAAGTACCAATTGACGAGCGTCGAGGGCGTCTCCGAAGTCGCGAGCATCGGCGGTTTCGTGAAGCAGTACCAGGTCATCGTTGACCCTGTCAGGCTGCTCGCATACAAGTTGCCTCTTCGAGACGTCATGATGGCGATACGGAAGAGCAACGTTGACACCGGCGGCGCCAGCATCGAGATGTCGGAAAAGGAATTTGTGGTGCGAAGTCTCGGCTACATCACGAACGTCGAGGACCTGAAGAAGGTGGTCGTCGGCGCAGACATAAGAGGCACACCGATTCTGCTTCGCGATGTCGCAACCGTTACGCTCGGGACGGAGATGAGGCGGGGAATCGCCGAGTTGAACGGCGAGGGTGAGACCGTCGGCGGCATTGTCGTGGTCAGACACGGCGTCAACGCGCTCGATGTCATAAACCGCGTGAAAGCCAAAGTCGAACAACTCAAAAAAGGGTTGCCTCCTGACGTCGAGGTCATCATCGTCTATGACCGGTCTGCCCTGATAAACCGCGCGGTCGATAATCTCTGGAAAAGTCTCACCGAACAAATGATCGCTGTCGCCATTGTATGCGGAGTCATGCTCTTTCACCTGCGCAGTTCGCTCGTCGGCATAATCACACTGCCCATCGCTGTCGTAATCTCGTTCGCAATAATGAAGTGGCAAGGTATAGACTCGAATATCATGTCGCTCGGAGGCATCGCTATCGCTGTGGGCGCCATGGTTGACGCCGCCAACGTGATGGTCGAAAACCTGCACAAGCATATGGAGGAGGACGCCGGCAAGAAACCGCACTGGGAAATCGTCAGGGAAGCCTCTACCGAAGTGGGGCCGACCCTCTTCTACTCTGCCATTGTGATCGCACTGTCCTTCCTTCCGATCTTCGCGCTTCAGGCGCAGGAAGGAAGGCTCTTCAAGCCGCTCGCCTATACGAAGACGTACGCGATGGTGGCATCTGCCATTCTCGCCGTCACAATTGTTCCTATTCTCATGGGGTTCTGGATTCGCGGCAAGATTGTTCCCGAAGATCGGCATCCGGTGAGCCGGGCCATGGTTTGGGTCTATTCACCGGTCTTACCTTTCGTTGTGAAATATAGGAAGTCTGTCATTGTGGCCGCTGTCGCGATCATGGCCTTCACGTTCGTTCCGTTCAGCCGGCTCGGGCGCGAATTCATGCCGCCTCTGTACGAGGGCGACTTTCTCTATATGCCGACCACGCTTCCAAGCATCTCGACGACCAAAGCGCGCGAACTGCTCCAGCAGACGGACAAAATAATCCGGCAATTCCCCGAAGTCCACCATGTTTTCGGCAAGGCCGGCCGTGCCGAGACGGCGACTGACCCCGCGCCCTTGAACATGCTCGAGACCACGATCATGTTGAAGCCGGAAGAAGAATGGCGCCCGGGCATGACTCAAGAGAAGCTGAAAGAAGAACTCGACGCCGCCATTCAGTTCCCCGGTGTGTCTAACGCCTGGACCATGCCCATCAAGACCCGCATTGACATGCTCTCGACCGGCATAAAAACGCCGGTCGGCATAAAGATCGGCGGGCCGGACCTGAGGGTGCTGGATGAGATCGGCCGCAACGTCGAGGCAATCATCCGACGAGTGCCCGGCACACTGAGCGCGTATGCCGAGCGGGCTTCAGGCGGCAACTACATCAGTTTCCGCATAAGCCGCGACCAGATCGCGCGATACGGAATGACAATAGAAGACGTGCAGGAGATCGTGCAATCCGCCATCGGCGGCATGGCCATCAGCACCACCGTCGAGGGGCTTGAGCGATATCCCATCAATGTACGGTATGGCCGCGAACTCCGCTCGGATATCGAATCGCTCAAACGCGTGCTGGTTCCGACACCCACGGGCCAGCAGGTTCCGCTCGCTCAGCTTGCAGACATCTACTTCGAGCAGGACGCCGACATGATAAAGACCGAAGACTCGCGGCCGAACGCATGGGTGTACGTGGACATAAAGGGGATTGATGTCGGCACATATGTCGAAAGCGCCAAGAAGGCAATCAAGGAGAATGTAAAGGTTCCAGCGGGCTACACGCTCACATGGAGCGGCCAGTACGAATACATGGAGCGCGCAAAGAAACGCTTGATGCTCGTGATTCCCATGACAATCATGATCATCTTTGTCGTCATGTATCTGAGCACCAAGTCCGTCATCAAGACCCTGATCGTCTTCCTGGCCGTCCCGTTCTCGCTGGTGGGCGCCATCTGGCTCTTGTACTTCCTTGACTTCAATTTGAGCATCGCCGTGTGGGTCGGCATCCTCGCATTGCTCGGCGTTGACGCCGAGACGGGAGTCGTAATGCTGCTGTACCTCGACCTCGCGCATGAACAACGTACGAAAGAGGGCCGCATGCTCACGACCGGTGACTTGAAGGAGGCCGTTTATCAAGGCGCCGTCAAACGAATCCGCCCGAAGATGATGACCGTGCTCACCGATATCATTGGACTCATGCCGTTCATGCTCGGCGCCGGCACGGGGTCGGACATGATTCAACGCACCGCCGCCCCAATCGTTGGCGGCATGACCACCTCGATGATACTGGAGCTCACCGTCTATCCCGTCATCTATTATCTGTGGAAATCGCGCGGCCTCAAACATGGTGATCCCACTCCGGTCCCTCAAGAACAAGCCGAGAATCGAGGGTTCTGAAATTGCTTGCCGTGGATTTGGCCGCCGCCTGCTACCCCAGGACTTTACTCGTCTGCAACGGGCAGACCTATTATCCGTGACCCATACCCCGATGTAACCAAGGAAAGAAACAGTCGGATCAGGTGTTCAATATGCGGCAAGATCGAGAGGGCTTTGGGGTTGCTTTACAGAGAGCCCATCAAGTGCCTTCGGTGACGTAGCCTTTGCGGATGGCGTACTTGACGAGGTCCACGACGTTGCGGATATCCAGCTTGGAGGCGATGCTGGCGCGATGATGCTCCACGGTGCGGATGCTGATGCACAACACGTCCGCGATTTCCTTGTTCGACTTGCCCTCGGCAATGAGCTTGAGCACTTCCTGTTCGCGAAGCGAAAGCGGCTCGCTTTCGAGGTCGCCGCCCGCTTTGAGGACCTCGACAAGGTCGTCCCGAAGCTCGGCCGAGAAGGCGGGCGAGAGGTAAATCTCTCCTCCACGGATTACGTCAATGGCTGTGAACAGCTCGCGCTCAGTGTCTTCCTTGAGGAGGTACCCATCGGCGCCGGCAGTGAGCGCGCGGTAGAGATATTCCTTATTTCTGTGCATTGTGAGAACGAGAACCTTGACGGCGGGATAAGCGCGCTTGATCTCGCGAGTGGCCTCAATCCCGCCGATTCTGGGCATTGAAATATCCACGATCGCCATGTCGGGCACGGCATTCTTCAACAGGTCCAGCAACTCCGCGCCGTCGCTAGCCTCCCCGACAACCGTCATATTGTCAGCCTCATCGATTATTCTTCTAACGCCGCGCCGAATCAGGAAATGGTCATCGGCCAGCATGATGCGATACGTCATGGTCCAATTCCTTTGAAATGGGGACCATAAGCGTGATCCTGGTCCCGCAAGTTTCCCTCGCCGACACCTCGAGCGAGCCGCCGAGCATTCGCGCCCGTTCTTCCATAGCCGCAAGGCCAAGGCTTCGCCCGGCCCTGTGGTTTGCCTCGATTCGTTTGGTGTCGAAGCCCTTCCCGTCATCCTCGATACGGAATATGGCGATGTCAAACTCCCTTTTCAAAGAAACCCAGGCGTTGCGCGCCTCGGAATGTTTCTCGATGTTCGTGAACGCCTCCTGGAAGATGCGGTAGATCGCGATTTGGGAGTCGGGGCCGATCAGGTGTTCTGTGTCCTCCATTTCCATGAAAACATGAATGCCGGAATGCCTGGAGAACTCCCGGGTCAACGACCGGAGCGCGGCCAGGAGGCCCAGGTCTTCGAGCACCTGAGGACTCAAGTCGTGCGAGATTCTCCTCAGACTCTCGATAATTTCGTCCACGAACCGCAATATGTCTTCGAGGGCCTTCCGGGTCGTGTCGTCACCGTTGGCGAGCTTGCCGACGCCGCCGAGGCGGAGCTTCAAGAGGCTGAGCGATTGTCCGAGCGCGTCGTGCAGCTCGAGCGAGATGCGCTGCCTTTCTCTTTCCTGAACCGAAAGCAACCTTGACGACACCCTGCGCAGCTCAAGTTCCGATTGCCTCAGTTCTTCCTCGATTCGCTCGCGCTCGATAATCTCCTGCCTCAGAAGCTCATTCGAGTTGGACAGTTCTGCGGTGCGCTCCTCGACGCGCTTCTCAAGAAGCTCGGTAGCCTGACGCAGCGCCTCCTCGGTTTGCACGCGGGAGGTCACGTCCCGGAAACTCCACACCCGGCCGATCGGGACTCCGTCCATCCATTGCGGGCGCGAAAGTCGCTCGAAGATGCGGCCATCCTTTATCTCGATCACGTCGAAACTCTCCTCTTCAGGCCGGGAATACAACTCCTCCACTTTTTGGAGGAAACCCTCAGGATTTACAATCTGTTTCATCGCCCACGCAAGCGCCTGGGCGTCCTGATGAGGTTCCAGGAATTCGAGCGGCATCCTCCACATTTCAACAAAACGCTTGTTGTAAAGGGTGATTCTCCTGTCGAGGCCGACCACGAGGATGCCGTCCACCGTCGACTCGAGGGTGGACCGCAGAAGCGAAAGCGCGCGCCGGGTTTCGGTGTCCGAGCGCCGGGTCATCGAAAGCAGGCGAGAACTCACCGCCCCGAACAACACGAAGAGAGCTAACCCGGTCGTCCGCAGTACGACTTCGTGCAAGGGCAACTGCATCACGTGGGTATTGGGCAAGGAACGTTTGACAAAGACGAGATAATCAAGGGTAAGGTCAGTGACAAAAAAAGCAAAGCCAAAAAACGCGGCGATGACCAAAATCGCCCATTCCCTCTTGCCAAACATGTGGTGCCTCAGACTAATCACACATGCAAACCTTGTTTACGTAATTCTGTGACTAAATTGTCGCAATGGCAAGAGGCGGCAAGTCTTTGGCAGCCGCTACTTGTCGCCGTACTCGGGCGCCCGCTTCATCAGGAACGACATGGCGCCCTCTCGGAAGTCGTCGGTGAAGAAATTTATCGTCTGAGTGCGGTTCTCCATGTGGACCTGGCTCTCAAGGCTCGGCGCACACAGGCCGAAATTGAACACCTCTTTAGTCATTCTGAGCGCGAGCGGGGCGTTGGCGAGCATTTCATTCGCGAGTTCCTTCGCCGCGGCCACAACCTCGCCGTCCGGCGTCACTTTCGACACCATCCCGATCTCGCATGCCGTCTGCGCGTCAATGAGGCGGCCGGTATACATCAGTTCCGCCGCTTTCGACGCGCCCACCATCCGTGGCAGGAAATATGACGTTCCCATCTCGCCGCCCGAAAGGCCAAGCTTTACAAACGCGCAGTTGAACCGCGCCGACTCCGACGCATACCGCACGTCCGACGCCAGCGCCAGGCACAACCCGCCTCCCGCCGCCGGCCCGTTCACCGCTGCGATGATGGGCTGCGGTATCTGGCGCATCCTGATCACCAGGTTCGCGTATCCCTGCTGGAGACGGTATTGCGACTGTATCGGCCCGAGCCGGTCGTCCCATGCGCCCTCGTCCTCGCCGCCCTTCAGGTCCGCGCCCGCACAGAAACCCCGGCCGGCGCCGGTAATGATGAGCACCCTGGTCTCGAGTTCTTCGTCGAGGATGTTGAACAACTGATGCAATTCCCTCACCATTGTGTGAGACAGCGCGTTCAGGCGATGCGGCCGGTTGAGCGTGATAAGCCCGATATGGCCGTCCTTCTCGTAAGTGATTGTCTTCATTTCGCCTCTCCTTCTCCTTTC
>CAZEBC010000005.1:0-13083 GCA_964510165.1 uncultured bacterium | reverse complement strand
CCAATGCTCTTGCGTTCCAGGGTGCACGCGGCAAGGGCCGTCTCATCGAGGTGAACGCCGAGGCCGTAGCCTTCGAGGGGCCTGGCGGAACCGTTGAAGCCAAACCCAAGATGCGGGTGCGCCACATCGTCGCTCAACAGAAAGCGGTTGTAAGAGCCTTCGACATGTATGAAATCGGGAACGGCAAAAGCAAGATGGCGTCCTGCCGCCGCGAGAATCGAAGTCTCGCCCACGAGACAGCCGAGTTGGCACTTAATGGAATATTGGCGCGCCATCTCGAGCATCTTGAGCGTGCCAGTCATGCCGCCGCACTTGGCGAGGCGCAAATTGAATATGTCGCACGCGCCCATCTCGGCAAGGAGTGAGGCGTCGCTTAAGGTGCAGACCGACTCATCGGCCATGACGGGCACCCCGCAGCGGTTCCGCACGTAACGCAGTCCCTCGAAATCCTTTCCGCCGACCGGCTGCTCAACCGACGAGATATTGTAACGCCTGAGCCTGGAGATTTGTTCGACCGCCCGCTCCGGACGCCATGCGCAGTTGGCGTCGACTCGCAAATCAACCTTGCGGCCCATGATGCGTCTCGCGAGAGCAACTCGGTCCTCGTCTCCGTCGAGCCCCACCTTCACTTTCACCTCCGAGAATCGGGCGAGCTTGAGCTTCAGGGCGGTCTTAGCGGTGCTCCATTGCCCTTCGCCGGAGACAGGGCCGGTGTAATGGATCCTTTTCTTCTTGACTCCACCAGCCGCGTCGGTGGCTGGTCGCAGGAAATACTTTCCCGCGAGGTCGATCATCGCCAGATCGACCGCGCAGAAGGCCGCGCCGAGCGATCGCTCGTGGCTCATGACGACCATATCAGACAGATAGTCGAGCACATCTTCGAATCCGCCGAATCTGGCGCCGACAAGGCGCGGGCCAAACGTGCCGCGCAGAGTGGTCATCACGGAGGCGGGCGTCTCGCCCGTGAGATATTCGCGCGGTATCGTCTCGCCGATGCCCGTCATCGAGTTTTCCGAGCGCACACGGACGATTATGTTTTCGCCCATCTCGCGGTCGGCCTCGGCGTGGACGTACTTGCGCTTGAAAGGAACTCGTATCCTGAACGCTTCAAAATGGACTATCTGCATCTCTCCAAATCCTGTAGAAGACGCCATACTGCGTGGGATCGCGCCCTATATATTGTTCGAGCCGGCGCGTGTAGGCGGCCATGAGCACCCGCAAGGATTCTTCATCGTCCGCCATGGTGTCGGTGTAGATCGGCTCGTCGAACGTGATGGTGAACCGGTAGTCCGGATGCCGAATGATATATGCGGTCACCACGGGCGTTCCCGCTCCCAACGCGAACCTGGCAGGCCCCTTGGGAAATGTTGTCGGCCGCCCGAAAAACATGGTCTCCACGCCTCCCTTGGTAGTAACGCGGTCCCCGAGCATGCACAGAACTCCGTTGCCACGAAGCGCCTTGTGACCCTCCTCGATGGCGTTCGTAGTCCAGATGACCCGGACGCCCTTCGCCAGACGAGGCTTGAGGAACAGGTTGTTCACCCGCTCATTTGTGTGAGGAGCGACGATGCCATAGGCCGGATATCCGCATAATGCAAAATATGCCAGTCCAAGCTCCCAATTGCTATAGTGGGCGGAGACGACAAGGACTCCCTTGCCGCGCGCGCGGGCGGCGTCCACATTCTCAAGTCCCACGATCTTCACGTGAGAATCGAAATACCGACGGTCAAGCTTTCTCATGGCGAAGAATTCGGCAAGATAGAGCGCGAAATTGGAATAGGTCTGTCTGACGGCCCGGTCGAGCGCCCGCCCTTCGACGGCGCCGCCCATTATCACGCGCAGGTTTCTCCGAACTGCTTCCCTGCCGCTCCGGTCGAAGAAATGGTGAGCGGTTGCGATCCGCTTGGCGATCCAGTAGAGCGCTCGAAGCGGCAAAATAAAGGCGGTGACGTCCGCCGCGAGGTACATCAGGTATTCGAACATCGCCTAATCTCGGACGCCGAAACAACCCAGTTCACGATATCATGCGCGACGCGGTCAGGGTTCTCGAATTGGAGCGAATGACTGCAGCCCTCGTACGTGGCGAGCCTCTTGGGCATTGCGTTGAGCGATTCGAACAGCCTCCGAACGCGGTCGTTATCAACGATGGCGTCATGCTCGGCAAGCAGTACTTGCGTGGGCACGGACCACTCATACCTTCTCGCCCTCAAAAACCTGTCCAGCATCACGCTCGACAGATAGAAGCGTGCCGTCACCCGGCGCAGACGCAAAGGGTCCTGCGCGATATAGGTCAGATACTTCTGTCTTGTCGTGAACATGTCGTCGCGTATCGGGATCGGATGAAGCGAACGCGGGCGAACCAGCGAATCAATCGCGATGGAGAGTCGTTCGCCGACGCCCGGCATCACTTGCGGGAAAAAGCCGGGCGAGATTAAAGTGATTGTGCAAAAGGTTCCCGGATGCAGCATTTCGGCTGCCGCCGCGAGCTTGGCGCCCCACGAGAGCGCGGCGGCATGGACGCGCCCATGCGATCGTCCGACCATGACAACGCACCGAATCACGTCCTCAAGCAGCTGACGGTACTCGCGGCAATCTCCCCTCTCGCCTTCACTCAGGCCGGAACCGCGCCGGTCCGGAGCATACACGGTTATGTCCGCCCTTTCAATCTTCTCCGCGCATTCGGCAAACCATTCCGAATGGCTTTCGATGCCGTGAAGGTAGATAAGCGCATCGCCGCCGTCGGCGCCGCCCCATTGGCGGTAGTGTAGAGGAATACCGCAAGCGCCCTCGTATTGTCCCAGTTTCATCAATTACACCACATAAGTGACCTTGCGTGTTCCGTGTTTCGTGCACTGCACCTGAGAATACAACACGCAACACGAAACACGTCTTTTTCACAACGGACAATGCGCAAATGATTACCGCACTGTGTTCAATATTTGAAGCGCCCGCGATATCGCTTGACCTTTTTCGTAACATCAAGCGCCTGACTCGGGCACATCTCCATGCAGCAGAAACAGGAAATGCACCGCTCGGGGTTGACCCGAGGGTACGGATTCAACTTGATCGCGCCCATCGGGCAGTGCTCCTCGCACATGCGGCACTTGGTGCATTTCTCCTCGTTGGGCACGGGGCGGCTCGTCATCAACTGCATCACCAGCCGCCACATGATATGACCGGCCGGCCCGCGCATCAGTTTCGAGGGGAGTTTGAAGTTTTCGATGGGTTTGGGTGAACCGACCGCCTCGATCCTGCCGGGCACGATCTGGCCCAATCCCCGCTCGTGAGCGATACGGAGCATAGGCACGCGCGCGGGCTCAAGCCCCATCATCACGGCCATGATGGCGTCCATCGCGACCGCGTTGTCGCTCACCATGATCTTGCCGATGTCACGCAAGTCCTCCGACGACGGCCCCTTTCCCTCCATCCCGACCACGGCGTCCATCACGACCAGGTCGGGCGGGCGGATTTGAAACACATCCACAAGCGCTTCGGAGAAGGTCTCGCACGTCTGCGCCATCCGGTGGATCGCCGCCTTCTGTCCGCCCACCAGCATTCCAAAACTGTTCTTGATCGCCCCGGTAATAACGGTCAGCATATGCGTCTTGAACTTGGGGATCGAGATGTAATAGTCGGCCTCCAGGAACGAGCGCGATATCGTCACGCGCTGGGTATAAGGGGAATTGCTCGTGGCCGACACTCCCTCTTCACTCAGATTCACGTAATATGGCTCGCACACCTCGTAAATGCCGCTCCTCTGGGCGCACACTTTGTTCGAACCGTAGCCGCGCACCCCCGGATTGTCACCCACGATGATGCGAGCCGGCCCTCTAACCTCTACCGCCTTCACCACCGCCGACACAACGGAAGGATGCGTCGTTATCGCCTTTCGGACCGCGAAAGGTCCGATTATGTTCGGCTTGATCAGGACCGTCTTGTTCCGAAGGTCCACACCGAAGTCTTTGAAGGCCGCCTCGACGACCTCTGCCGCATCTCCATAACATGCATCATAAATCGCGACTGTATTCATCTTCTGCGTCCGTCCATACTCCTCTAGGCCAACACAAAATAGCCATGCCCTATAGCATGGAGCAGCTTCTTGTCCACGACCGAATATCCGCCCTTTTCAAACAACTCGATCCATCCCGCAACGGGCAGAATCACCTGATTCGTAAGCGCGTGGAGCAAATGATGCTCAAGCGTGACTGTCGGGACTCTCCTCAGCCAGACATGCGGGATCTTGAAGAATTCGGCGACCACCAATCGAGCGCTCGGAAAATACTTCTTGTAGTTTCTGAGCAGGTTGACAATCACTTCATCCCCCTTATACAGATATTCATGAAACACGTCGATCGCCGTTATGGCGTCAACGTCCGGAAAAACGGCCGCAAGCTGCTCGACCTCGAACATGTCGCCGGTCCTCACGCTCACGCGCCGCTCGTACTCGGTTCCCTGAAGGCGGCTCCGCGCATACTGGACGGCGGCAGAATCTTTGTCGACGCCAAAACAGAAGATGTCCGGGTTTTCGCAGAGCAGGAACAAGAACTCGAGGTCGCCGCACCCAAGGTCGAGCACGCGCCTGAATCCATGCGAGAACACCAGTTCTCGCACTGCCAGAAACGGCAGTTGCCGCCCCAGTTCGCCGCTCCCCTTTGCAACCGCCGCGCCGCGCCGCTCGATGTCTCGTCCGTACACCTTTGACGAACGCAGCAATTCCTCGATGTCGCGCATGACAGGCTCGTATCCATAAAGGAGGTCGAACAACCCGCGCGGCTCATCCATGAGGACCATGCCCTTCTTGTCGAGCGAGCAGATTCCGTTCGAGCATTTCAGCAATCTGATCCCGTCCAGATACTCGCAAATCGAGTGGAGAACCCGCGAGTCGAGCGCGTTCCGCTTCGCAAAGTCCGCAATATTGACGTTCCCCCGTTCCCGCAGTTCATCGAGAAGGCCGGTATTGAGCAGCGACCAGAAACACATGGTCGCCGCGTACCCTCTTGCGTACATGAGTCCGAGCGCGTGCTTCTTTCGCATCCGCAGAAGACGCCGCAGCCCGACAATGCGGTTCATGAATCGCAACTGTTCAAAAATGGGATTCATTTCTGCGTAATGCTTTCCCTTGGCGTTTCGATTTCCGCAATCGGTCTGACCTCCCCAAGCTGGCTCAAATCGGAGAGCAGATGCGGGGTCTTAAACTGGCCGTCGGGAACTCCCCTCGCAACACGGGCCTTGCGCAATTGCTCATAGAAGCCCGCCGGAAGCAGACAGAGCGACGGCGCGCCCAGCCGGCCGGAATCACGTTTGGCCACGTACTCGATATTCCGGAGACGAAGCTCGCTCTCGAAGCGGGCCAGAAGTCGGGCGAGCGCCGTTGAATTGCGCTCCGCAGTCTCAAGCGCAAGCACATATGACGGAGGGTCCCCCAGTCTCAGGGCGAATGCGAAGCCCTCGATCGGCTGGCTCATCGCGGAGGCGGCCGCCCGCATGGCGTCAGTCACCTGGCTCTCGGTCAGTTTCTCGCCGGTGACGGACGTTATGTTTCCGCCCTTGTGCCTGAATACAATCACGGGAGTCCTATTGTAGAAATCAACCACTTCGACGACATCGCAGATATCATATCTGTACAGCCCGCCGGAGGTGGTGACAACGATGTAGTAACGTTTGCCCACCTCTAGTTGGTCACAGCCAAAAGGCGTATCCGAACGGCGGCCTTCGGAATCAACCTCGAAAAATTCAAAGAAGTGTCCCGTTATCGCCAGGAGTCCGTCAGGCGTATTTGAGCACAGAGGGATGGAGAAGTAAGCCTCGGTCGCGATGAGCCCCATGTCTCTCAGCGGGATGTCCGAAAAATACTTTGGGAAGTCCTTGAGGAAGAAGCTCGCCGGTCCGCCCTGCCATGTGATGATGAGGCGGAGCGATTCCCAAACGTCAGTCCCCCGAATCGGCCCGCGCTCAGCCAGGGCTTCAATTTCGCGAGCGCGGCGTTTGTTGGGCCGGAGTTGTTCGCGGAGATGTCGGCGAAGGCGAACTGGGACGTCCAGGCGACTGCCGATAGCGCCGTCCGCCAAGTCGCGGCAGAGCTGCTCCGCATGCGTGTTCAGTTTCTTCATAAGGAGCAGGATGGTGCTCGGGTTCATGGCAGCAATAATCGCGACCCGCTGTTCGAGCGCCAGCCGGAGAATCAGGTAATACTTCGAGTCGAAATCGCCCACGCACATGACTTCATAAGGCACCGCATACAGTCCCTGGGTAATCGGGTATTGGAGCCTGTACGAGTAGCCGCTCATCGCGCCATACGGGATGCCTGATTCCGTGTATCCCTCGACCTCGGGAGACATCACCGAGAGAATCTTGCCGCACAGCATCTCCTTGTGATCGACCACCGCCTTTCGCTGCCACATCTTCTGCATCTTGGAGAACTCTTCGTAAAACGAGGGCGTGACCGGAATGAATTTCGGCTCTCCGGTGGTACCGCTTGTGCGTCCGAAAATCTCGGGATCCTCGCAGGTGAGCACCCGCTTTTCTCCCAGGCGCATTCTCTTGATATAGGGTTCAATGTCTTCATACGCCCGGACGGGGACGCGCGCTTGAAAATCGGCGACCGATCTGATGCCCGCGAAATCGTGCGCTCTGCCGAAGTCAGTGTCCGTGTTCCTGGATATTATATCGAGCAGGCGAGAGGTTTGCATCCTGGCAGGATCGCGCGTGGCGACCATCAGCTCGTTCCACGAGCGTTTGAGTACCGTGCGGAGATAGAGGGAAAGGAAATGCTCTATCATGGCGCGCTTCCGAGTCCTAACAAAACGGACGGAGCGATGGCCCCGTCCGCCTCCTGAAAACTCACGTTGCGCAGCAGCGACAACACTCCTTAAACTCGCCTTATTCTATTACGTCTATTCCGCGGGATGTGCGCCCGCCTTTTGCGCGAGATCGAGTTGTTCGAGTCTCGCCTTATATTCCTGCGAGGTGCGCTCCAGCACTTCATGAAGGTCGGTCACAACTCGCTCGCCGCCGTCGTGCGTGGGAACGAGGCAATGCTTCTTGTAGAGGTACGGAAGCGCTTCGGTGTTGTCGATAATGCAGCACGGGCGCCTGTGGTCGTCATTGAACGGCTGCAATGACCGGGCCTCTTTGAAGCAGGGCGAGTTCAGTATCTCAACCAAAGACCTGTCGCGAATGTTGTCTTTCGCGAGGTGCAAAAACACGCACGGCTCCACCATGCCGCTCGCCGTGATGTGCAGGTACTTGCGCCCCCATGCCAGGCAGCCCTCGGTAGCCTCGCCGTCGTTCCAGAAGTCGTACACGAGGATGGGCTTTGTCCGCCGGAATCTCTCCACGGCGGCGTACCGTTCAAGACGCTGCTGAGCGGTCGGGATGAGCGAGGGATCGGGACTGCGGCCCGTCGGGATATACTGAAAGTACCAGCCAAACGCAGGACCATGCTTAATCATCTCATCGATGAATTCCTCGCTGGTCACGGCATGATGGTTCTTTTGAGTGTGAGTCACGGAGAATCCGAAGAGCACGCCCTCTCTGTGCAGTCGGTCCATCGAGGCGAGTATTTTATCGTACGCGCCTTTCCCCCGGCGCTCGTCGGTTTCCTTCGGGCCGCCCTCGATGCTGATGGCCGGATGCACGTTGCCGAGATCGCTCATCTTCCTTGCCATGGCGTCGTCTATGTTCATGCCGTGCGTGTAAATCTGAAAGAAGACGTCGTTGTGTTCCTCAAGGATATCGAACAGATGCGGCCAGATGGTCGGCTCCCCGCCGCTGATGGTTATGAAGTAGATGCCGAGATCGTTCTTCGCCTGACGAATGATGCCGCTGACCTCCTCGCGCGTCAACTCCTTGGACTTGTCGTACGCCCAGGCGTAACAGCCGAAGCAGTTCAGATTACACCTCATGCTGGGACTGATCACGAGCAGAAACGGCGGCGGCTCGCCATAGGTCGCACTATATCGGTCGCGCGCTTCCTGCCCCAGCGTGAGATGGTTGAAAAACATGTTGAAGGCAAGCTTCTTCTGGGTGCTCTCCGAGAGGCGGGGCAGGTTGCGCCTGACCATGCCGAAAAACATGTCCATGCTCTCGATAACCCGCTGCCTTTTCTCCGGGTCGGCGCTCTTGATGTTTGCGACCGCCTTGGCGGAGGAGCTGTCCTTCAGCTTCTCGATGAGCGCTCCGAATATCTGCTCATTCCCCGACAACGCAGGAAGGACGAACGAAAGCCCCTTGGCCTTCAGATAGGCGAGCGCGTGATCCACGTTCATAGTCTCTTCTCCTCTTGCGCGCCCTGATCTTCGCGGGACTGGTTAAATTGAGGACACCATGCCGCAATTTAACTCTGTTGAGCCGGCCTCTTTGGCGCGTCACCTGTGTGCTGCCCCGACTGGGCAAGCGAGCGTTTCTCCAGGACCCGCTTGATCATCTGGACGTCGCGCGGCTCACTGAGGTCGGTCGTGAGGTCCGCATCATCCCAGATGACCGCCTTCGCTGTGACCCTGTAGTTTTCCAGTATGTGCTGCTCCACGTCGCGCGGAGATAACGCCCCAAACAGATACTTGAGCGTCAATCTCAGCCCGAGAAACCGCACTATGCCCAGTGTGCTCTTCCGCATGTGGTAAACATTATAGAGGTTGTCTTTGTTCGCCGCCACCTGGTCGACATTCTTCAGAAAAAGTTCGGGCCTCAAGAACTCCACGTGAGCGCCCGTGTATTCGCCCTCCTTGAAGGTAGCATATGTGCGGCGCTCCTCGGGGTAATCCCTTTCGCACACCTCGCGACTCACGATCGGAAAGAACAAATCGACGTCCTTTTCCTCAAGCACGCGCTCTATGAGGCGGTCGAGGCCCTCCGACGTCACGAGCACGAGGTCTGAAGGGACGAACATGATGAGGTCATCCGTGGAGATTTCATCTATGCCGTAGCGCACGTTTTCGGCTGCGTCGCCGCGGTCAAGCACAAACGAGGTCACAGGGTCGTCCTCGATTTCAAGCGCCTCTTCGACCTCGGGCGCCGCAACGACGATTATCTTTTGCACATAACGAGAGTTACGCAGCGCATTGTACACATGCATAATCATCGGGACGCCATTGACCTCGAGCAGGTCCAGATTGGGCACATCGGCGAACATCTTGCGCGTGTTTTCCGTCCTCCCGACTGACACAAGCACAGCAACGACGCGCTCGCTCGGCGATGATTCCTCCCCGTCCTTCAACTGGTCGCTCAGAGCCTCCTCCGCCCGCAAGAGCGGCGCGGTCGAGAACACACACAAGGCAATGAGTATGATGCTCTTTATAACAACCGAATACAGTGCTTTCATGTGGAGCAATTCCCGTTCAGAAAGGACGCCACTCGTTCAAACACCAACCCCCGCTCGACATCCATTATCACGCTGTGACCGCTGCGCTCCAGCATCAGAATCTCCTTCTTGCGCGAACGCATCCGGCGGAACGCAAGCGGTCCGCTCTTGCTGCCGGAGATCGGGTCGTTTTTCGACTGGATTATGAGCACCGGCGCATGGATGCGGCCCAGGTTGTCCCTGACGATATCAACAAGCTCGGACATCGTGTGCAAGATCGCTGTGGGAACCTTGTCATACACAAAACTGAAGGTATCTCCATTGGAATCCGTGACCCGCGCGGGTCTCCCCTTCACTTCCTTGAAGAACAGGCTGTAAAGTCTGAGCATCAAACCGGTCGGGAATCTGTCATTGAGCGGGCATAGCGGCAGGCTCAGAAGGACCAGCCGGTCAACGGGATTATGCGTGGCATAGTGGGCTGAAAGCGCGGCGCCTATGGAAAAGCCGACGAGGAATACAGAGCCGTGCGTCTCCTTCAGCGACCGATACTCGTCATGCAGATGTTCATACCAGTCCTGCCAGACCACCCCCTCCAGGTCTTCCGGTTGGGTGCCGTGGCCCGGCAAGAGCATCGCGCGGACCGTAAAGCCCGATTCTCCAAGGAATTCAGCGAGCAAACGCAACTGCGCCGGAGAGCCTGCTATCCCGTGCACGAGCAGACAAGCGTTCTTGCCGGAACCGATAGTGTAGGCGTCATGCCGCTTGGCCGGCGCCCCTGCAAAATGCCGCTGCACCCGCGCGTCCCCTCTCTCTTCCCTAAAGACGTCCGGAGTGAAAATGTGTCGTGGTCGGTTTCGTGGGTTATGAAGAACTCCACGCAAGCTGCCAGAAGTGTGCAATCGAAAAGGTCTGTATTCCAAGTTTTGATTGGGAAAAAGCTTACCACATTTCGCCCTGAAATTGCAACCGCAGGCGATACGGAGATTGAGCATGACTGGAAAGCGCCGGCACGCATGTGCGCGCCGGCGCTTCCTGTCTGAGTTGCGGGTCAAGAGGAATTATATTATCCTCTTACGAGGTTGTAGTTCCGGATTCGATCGCTATCTTTTTTCTCTTGGCCTTTTCAGCCTTGTTAACGCTTATTGTCAAGACGCCGTTCTCAAAATTTGCCTTCAGGTCGTCGCCGTCGACCTCGAGCGGCACATGAACGTACCGATGAAATTCTCCGCTCCGACGTTCCTTGAACCAATAGCAAACATCGTCACCGAATTCCTTCTCCTCATCCCGTCGGCCGGTGATGCTCAGAACGTGGCCATCAAATGAAATGTCGATATCCTCTTTCTTCATGCCCGGCAAATCAAGCTTCACGTACACCTTGTCGTCATCTTCGTACATGTCCACAGACGGATGCCAGGCTGCCTCAAGTCCCCCCTCCATGCCATAGAATGGATACGCTTCGTGGGTGTGCAGTCTAGGGAAATCATAGAACATGCCGCCCACAAGCTCAGACCAATCGGCCTGGCCGGTGAACGGATTGAGCATTCTGTGTCTGATCAGAGCCATTGAGCTCACTCCTTTCCATATCATTTATTTCTCTACATAAGTATGCAAGCATAGGCTATGCCAACGAAAGACACCCCCGCAGAGAAAACTCGTATGCCACAACCTATTGCTAATAAATATGTTATACATAACTTCGTCCGGTGTCGCTTATCCGCTTAGGCCCTGAATCCCCTCGCTGTCGCAATATGGCACAAAACACCTCTTAATAGTCGTATACTTTTGAGACGCATTGCCCGCATACAATGAGCCAATTGAATTGCCTTGGCGAGAAAAGGTATTATAATCTTAAAACCGGGGACAAAGTGAAAGGGCGAGAGTGAAAGGGCGAGAACAGAACCGGTGGAGGCACGTCACCGCAATCTTTGCAGTCGTTACGGGATGTGCCGTCCTAGCGGCGGTCACTGTATTTGCTCCTGCGGAGTGGGTCGGCAAGCATGGGGCCGAGGGCGAGATTAGTAGTGACAGTGCACTGAGGGGAAATGCCTTTTCTCTTGACGCAGACCGCTTCGAGCCGGTACGCATCCTGCCGCTTGGGGATTCCATCACGCAGGGCGACGGAGTTCACAAAAGCTATCGCTACAATTTATGGATAAAGCTCGTCGACTCCGGCATTCAATTTGATTTCGTCGGCTCTGTGGCTTCGAACTGGAGAGGCAATCCGACTTGGCCCGACTATAAGGAGCATTCATTCGATCGAGATCACGAAGGACACTGGGGATGGCGCTCCGACCAAATCCTCGACGGTTTTTACGGATCGAAAGACGGCAAACTGTCGGAGTGGCTGAAGGACTACACCCCGGACATCGTTCTGATGCATCTCGGAACAAATGATATGCTCGAAAGGCAGAGTGTCTCGAGCACGGTCAAGGAATTGAGGCAAATCATAACCACGCTTCGCACCGATAACCCACGCGTCATCGTTCTTCTTGCCACATTGATACCAACCGGCGACGCGGATGTGAATCGAAACATTGACGAGCTGAATGATCGCATTGAAGACCTTGGCAGGGACATGAACACGAAAGCATCCCGCATCATTCTGGTTGACCAGGCCAAGAGCTTCTCCCCCGACACTGACACATATGATGGCCTTCATCCGAATGAAGTCGGTGAAGAGAAGATGGCGCAGAGATGGATCGAGGGGTTGGAGACGGCCCTGGGTAACGAGCCTCGCGGCCTCACGAAAAGGATTGACAATGCATTTCAATAATGAGCATTTTGCGGAAGTCGAGATTCTTTCCTTTACGGCCCGCTGCAAACTTGACGGGATGTCCTACGAGCAGACGGTCGAGGTCAGGGTTGACGGGGGGACTGTTATTCGCCTGTTCGACTTCATGGGGTTCGCCGTCAATGAATCGAGGTTGGGGAAAAACAAGAAGATTGTCCTCTGCGTCCCTTACATTGATGGAGAAATCGCCTTCCTCGAATCGGGAGCGCCACGGCTGCTGGAGAATGACTTCGACTGGCAGACCCAAGACCCTTCCAGGGTAACCATGATCGCGAGAGTCCTGGAAACCAACAAGGAAGACCAGGACATGCTTGTTGACGCCGGCTTCGGCAAGCTCTACATCATCCCGTCGGACGATGTGTCCCGTTTCACCCCGGGCGATGTCATCAAGTTCACGGCGCAAAGGCTGGACCTGATCGAGATATTGGAGTAAGGCAGCCCTCACCCCAACCCTCTCCCACCGGGAGAGGGCAGGGTGAGGGGCTTCGATCGCGGCGTCGCCTCGCCGGGTTCTCAATTGCGGGACAGCCCTTTAACATATGTGCTCCGCCAGAAGCTCGAAATCGCTTCGCATCTTATTACGAATGTCGGGGAATCTCCGGGCCGCTTGCGGATGATATGTTACGAGGTACCGGGCCTCCGGCAGATCGAGTATCCTGCCACGGATATCGGCCACTCTGTCAATGCCGAGCATCGTCCTGGCGGCCACGCCTCCCATCAGACACAGGATGCCCGGCCGCACCAGTTCCACCTGCCCTTGCAGATAGGGATTACACGCCTCTATGCTTTCGCGCGCCGGCTTCTGCGAGTCGACCGGGAGACACTTGACGGTCGACGTTATGAATACTCTTTCCCTCCTGATCCCGACTTCCCCGAGCAATTCATCAAAGAATTTCCCGGCAGGTCCGACGAACGGCCTGCCGGATTCGTCTTCCTTCTTCCCGGGAGCTTCACCTATCAGCATGGCAGGCGCATCGAGCGGGCCCTCGCCCGG
>CAZEBC010000004.1:50596-57613 GCA_964510165.1 uncultured bacterium | reverse complement strand
TTTAATCTTGAATTTTTCAGGCTATGATGACTCACTGTCTTGAATCTGATATCCCTTGACTGGCAATGACTTGCGAATGAGACCGATTTCCTTAGATTCAAGATTAAAGATTTGACCCCACCTTCCCTCAAATCCAAATCTGCCTCTCGATCCCCTTCCTCACCGCCGCCATCCGCTTCTTCAGTTCCCTGCTCTCCTGAACCGTGTAATGGTCCGGGTTGATGATCCGGGCCACATTCTTCGGCAGCCTCCTGAGCGACTCGGCACAGCGCGCGCGCGCCTCGTCGAGGCTCTCGCTGAACAGCCGCTTCCCGTTCTCCATCACCTTGACCAGGAGCGGCTCCGCTCGCGGGAGCGTCTCGTCCCGAAGCGTGATCGTGTCGCGCCTGAACCGCCCGAACCGGTCATAGGAGCGGAACACCTGCTTTCCATCGGGCAGCGTCAGCTTGTTCGTGCTCAGCTTCAGAACCGGCCTGTCGGCATACTTCACCATCTTATATGCCATGTCCGTGCTTGGCGCGTCGTCGGAGACTCCGAAATTGGTGCCGACCCCAAACCCGTCAATCTTCGCGCCCCTCGAGAGGACCTTCTGGATCTTGTATTCGTCGAATCCGCTGCTCGCGAAGATAAGCGCTTCCTTCAGGTCCGCCTCATCAAGAATTCTGCGCACCTTCTTGCTGAGAGAGGCCATGTCGCCGCTGTCGAGCCTCACGCCGCGCAGCGTTTGGCCGCGCTCCTTCATCTCTATTCCAATTTCCGCCGCCTTCTTCGCGCCGGAAATCGTATCGTATGTGTCGATGAGAAGTATCGCGTTGTCGGGATGCGCTCGAACAAACGCGCGAAATGCGTCGCTCTCCTCCTCGAACGCCGTCACGAACGAGTGCGCCATCGTGCCGCTCACGGGGATGCCGTAATGATAACCGGCCAGCACGTTGCTCGTCGCCTTGAAGCCCGCGATGTAGCTCGCCCGCGCCACCTTCAGGCCGGCGTCCCGGCCATGCGTCCGCCGAAGCGAGAAGTCCACGAGCGCCTTGCCCGGCGCGGCAAGCACCGAGCGCGACGCCTTCGTGCAGATGAGCGATTGCAGATGGATGGTGTTGAGCAGGCACGTCTCGACAAGCTGCGCCTCGATAACGGGGCCGGTCACCTCGAGCACCGGTTCGTCCGCGAAGAAAATCTCGCCTTCCTTCATCGCCCACACCTCGCCCGTGAACCGAAGCGCCCGGAGATAGTCGAGGAAATCGTCGGAAAACATGCGCAGGGATTTCAGGTAGTCTATGTCGGAGTCGGTGAAGCAAAACTCTTGGAGGAACGCGAGCGCGTCGTCGAGGCCCGCATTGACGAAGTACGCCCAGTTCTTCGTCGGATACCGGCGGATGAACATGCTGAAGGTCGCCGGCTCGAACATCCCCTCCTTGAAGTAGCTGGCCGCCATTGTGAGTTCGTAGAGGTCAGTAAGCAGGGCGGACACTCGACCCTCGGACGGATTCCACATAGCGCCCCCTTTCACTCTGCTGTCTCATTAGCGTATTTCTAAATTCTGTCATGCCGGCAACCCGGGAGTCAAGGACGCTGCGGAGCGGCAAGATCTAACCTACGGATATTTCCTTTCCGTTATGTTCAAGTTTTCTATATATGTTCAAATGTGTATATACCACAGGTTAGAAGAAGATATAGCTTCTCACAAGGATTCGTGGGTTAATCGAGGCACGGGGAGATCAATGGCTTGAGCTGGTTGATGGGGAGCATGTCGAGAAGATATGCGGCGTCGCGCTGTTCAGGCAGCATAGAGGAATTCGCGGGTTGTCAGTATCGAACGCCGACGGAACGGGTTATGCCAATCTTTATTCCTTGCACCGGTGCGTCTCACGAACCGCCGAACAAACCCTGCCCCGACGTCATGCCTCTATTGATCTCATCTCGATTCATTATAACCAATGCGAGACCGCCAATCAAGGCACGGTTTCCACGCCCAGGAATGAAAAGTTCAAGGGTCAAAGTCCAAGGTTTGCCTGATTGCGGATTGAAAGGACGAAAGGAGGACCACGCCTTGACTTGGGGGGCTGACGCCGATATGATGGCGGTGTGTTCGGCCTTTCATGATGCAACACGGAGGCACCAATGAGAACGATAACGCTTGGGAAGACCGGCTTGACGGTGACGGAATTGGGATTCGGCGGAATACCGATTATTCGGCTTCCGTTCGATGAGGCGGTCGAGGTGGTCCGGCATTGCTTCGATATGGGGATAACCTTCTTCGACACCGCCAACGTGTACGGCGACAGCGAGAGAAAGATGGGCGCCGCGCTCGAGCCGGTCAGGGACAGGCTCACTTTCGCCACCAAGACGCTCTCCCGCGACGCCGAGGGCGCGGCGGACCACGTGAGCTACAGCCTGGAAAACCTCAGGACGCGCCAGATCGAAATCTATCAAATCCACAACATCGCGAATGACGCAACCCTCGAGGCGGTGCTTGCGCCCGGCGGCGCATACGAGGCGCTCAAGAAGGCGCAGGACGACGGCAAGATTCGGTTCATCGGGTTCAGCTCGCACAACATCAAGACCGCCATCAAGGCATGCCGCACCGGCCTGTTCTCCACGGTCCAGTTCCCGTTCAACTTCATCGAGCGCGACCCCGCCGACGAACTGTTCAAGGTGGCGGCGGAGATGAATATGGGTATCATCGCGATGAAGCCGCTCGGCGGCGGCTGGCTCGAGCGGGCCGACCTGTGCTTCCGCTTCCTGCAGCAGTACCCGAACGTTGTGCCGATCCCCGGGATCGAAGCCAAGAGCCAGGTTGATGAGATCGTCGGGCTTTACCGCTCGCGTAGGCCTCTGAGCGACGCCGACCTGAAAGACCTCGAGGCGATACGCGCCGACCTCGGCACGCGGTTCTGTCACCGCTGCGAGTATTGCCTGCCGTGCGAGAAGGGCGTGCTCATTCCAGGCGTGCTCGGGTTTAGGCCCGCCGCGAAGCGAATGGCGCCGCATGCCGCCATCGCCATGTGCTACGGCCCGATGGAAACCGTCGAGAACTGCGACCAGTGCCAGCAATGCATCGAGAAGTGTCCTTACGACCTGCCGATTCCCGACTTGCTGAAGGAGAACCTGGCGCTGTATAAGGAATTTGCGAAACAGCACGAATAGGCGAGGCCGGGTCTGGCGAGCAAATGGGTCCGCCATCGAGAAATCCCAAATCAAGTTCTGATTCGCCCGAGGTGTGATACGTACAATTTGTTGTTGAAAGAAGTCAGAATTTCTTCGGTGAAGGCAGTCCATTCAGCAGGCCGAAGTCCGCAGCCTGGAGGGAAACATCACAATGACTAAGAAAGTAGTTATTCTTGGTGGCGACGGCATTGGGCCGGAGGTGACGGGGGCGACAGTAAAGATTATGAAAGAAGCGAGGTTTCCGCTCGAAATCCTGACGCCGCCGTGCGGGGAGAGCGTGGTCGAGCAATTCGGGACGGCATTTCCCGATGAAGCGCGAGAGATGTGCGAGAGCGCCGACGCAATACTTTTCGGCGCGACGCATGAGGCCAGCATCATAATAATGGCGTATCTGAGGTTTGTTTTGCGAACATACGCCAATGTGCGACCTTTGAAATATTATGAGGGATCAAGTTCTCCGCTCGCCGACCCCGCGAAGATTGATTTTGTGGTGGTGCGCGAAAACCTGGAGGGAATGTATCCGGGGCGAGAGGGTGACCTGTGGGACCTTGCGAAGGCCTTGCCCGACTATCGCGACGTGCTCGGCAAGGGTTTTGCCGAACTCGGAGAAGGCAAGTTCGCGATTCGTGTGATTACAAAAGAGGGCTCCGACAGAATCGCGAGGTTCGCGTGTGAGCTTGCACGGAAGCGCAAGAAGGCAGGGCACATTGGGAAAATCACGTGCGTTACCAAGCAGAACATGTTCCGCGAATCATGCGGGCTTTTCAGGCAGCGGGTGGAAGAAACGCTCAAAGACTACCCGGAGTTGAAATACGAACATTTCCATGTGGACGATGCCGCGCGGCGACTCGTTCGCTTTCCGCGAGAGATGGACGTTATCGTGACCTCAAACATGTTCGGCGACATATTGTCGGATTTGGGGGCGGAATTGGTCGGCGGTCTTGGGATCGCGCCGAGCGGCTGCTACGGCGACGGGAAGGCGTATTTCGAGTCCGTTCACGGGTCGGCGCCCGATATCGCGGGCAAGGGCATCGCCAATCCGGCGGCCACCATACTGTCGGCGGCCATGATGCTGGAATATGTCGGACTGCGAAATGAGGCCGTCGCGCTGGAGAAGGCGGTTGAGGCTGTGTTCCGCAAGCGCAGCGCTCTGACGCGCGATCAGGGCGGCACGGCGAGCACAACTGAGTTTGCGGAGGCGGTGTTGAGGGAAATCTGACTTGGGAGGAAAATGGGACAGACAATAGCGGAGAAGATTTTTTCGGATAAGGTGGGCCGGGCCGTCGCGCCGGGCGAATACATCACCGCGCCGATTGACCGCGCCATGGCGCACGAGGCGTTCGGCCTGAGCTGGATGCAGCTCATGGGAGCGGGCGTGAGCGAAGTGTGGGACCCGGAGAAAGTGGTGGTCCTGTTCGACCACTATATCCCCGCGCCGACCGAGCGCATGGCCACCGTCCACATGATGATCCGAAACGCCGTGCAGTCCGCCGGCATCACGCATTACTACGGCGAGCGCGACGGCATCTGTCATCAGGTGATGATGGAGAAGGGGCACGCGCGACCGGGCTGGCTGGTGGTCGGCACGGACTCGCACACGACGACGTATGGCGCGCTCGGGGCGGCGGGCACGGGCCTGGGCACGACCGAGATGGCGTACGTCCTCGCGAAGGGCGAACTGTGGTTCAAGGTTCCTGAGACCGTCCGGTTTGTCCTGAAGGGCAGGTTGCCTGACCGCGTGATGTCGAAGGACGCGATACTCCACATCGCGGGAGAATACACCGCCGAGGTCGCGCAGTACAAATCGGTCGAGTTTGTGGGTGACGGCGCCGATGCGCTCAGCCTCGAAAGCCGGGTCACCATGAGCAACATGGCGATCGAGATCGGCGCGAAGTTCGGCTTCTTCAACGCGGATAGCAAGACGCTCGATTTCCTGAAAGGCCGCGTTGACGGCGAGGTGAAAACCATCGCCGCCGATCCCGACGCTCATTATGAACTCACCTGCGAGGTTGACCTGTCGCGCCTGGAGCCGCAGGTGGCGTGTCCTCACACGGTTGATAACGTGAAGCCGCTCAGGGAGGTCAAGGGAACGCCGGTCCAGCAGGCGGTGCTGGGCTCATGCACCAACGGACGATTGGAAGACCTCAAGGTCGCGGCGGAGATACTCAGAGGTAAGACGGTCGCGCCATTCACGAGGCTCTATGTGTATCCCGCCTCGCGCGAGGTCTATCTGAAGGCGATGGAGACAGGCGTGCTCAAGACCATCTCCGAGGCCGGCGGCGTCATCTGCAATCCGAGTTGCGGCGCATGTTTCGGCGCGCACATGGGGCTCTTGGGCGCGGGCGAGACATGCATATCGTCAACCAACCGCAACTTCAAGGGGCGCATGGGCAGCGCAAGCGCGGAGGTGTATCTGGGGTCGCCGGCGACAGTGGCCGCCTCGGCCATCAAGGGTGAGATCACCGACCCGAGGGAGGTGTGACATGGAACGCTTGAAGGTAAAGGGAACCGCATGGACATTCGGCGACAACGTTGATACCGACCAGATCACGCCCAGTCAGTACATGCACCTCTCGACCGAGGAAATGAGCGAGCACGTGTTCGAACCCATCGCACCCGGCTTCGCGAAGGAGTTCAAGCGCGGCGAGATAATCGTTGCCGGCTCGAATTTCGGATGCGGCTCAAGCCGCGAGACCGCGCCCGACGCTCTCAAGTTTCTCGGGGCTGCCGCCGTCGTGGCCGAATCATTCGCGCGGATTTTTTTCAGAAACGCAATCGCCATCGGCCTGCCCGTGCTTGTCTGCCCCGATGTCTCTAAAGACGCGCAGAAGGGAGACGAGTTCGAGATTGATTTTGACGCCGCCGAAGTCCGGAATCTTACAAGAAACAAGACGCACAAAGGGGTCGCTCTCAACGACATGATGCTCACCTCGCTCAAGCGCGGCGGCATCATGAAATTGTTGGCGGAAGGGTAAGAGGAGTCACATGGGCGCGCGCAGGAAATTCAAAGGGCTGCTCGACCAGAAAAAGCTCATTGTCGCGCCCGGCGCGTACGACGCGCTCACCGCAAAGCTGATCGAAGGCGCGGGGTTCCAGGCCGTCTACATGACCGGCTACGGGACCGCTGCCGCGAGGTTTGGGCTGCCGGACATCGGGTTGCTCACGATGACGGAGATGCTGAGTAACGCCCGCGCAATAGCCGACGCCGTGAAGATTCCGCTCATCGCCGACGCCGACACCGGCTACGGCAATCCGCTCAATGTGGTGCGCACGGTGCGCGAGTACGAGAAGGCGGGCGCCGCCGCGATACATATCGAGGACCAGGTGTGGCCCAAGCGATGCGGCCACATGTCGGGCAAGCAGGTCATCCGGAAGGCCGAAATGGCAGCCAAAGTGAAGGCTGCCGTAGATTCGCGAAGCGCCGACGATTTCCTGATCATCGCGCGCACCGATGCCCTCGCGGTCGAAGGATGGGATGCGACCATCGAGCGTGGCCGGGCCTATGTCGAGGCCGGAGCGGATATCATGTTCGTCGAGGCCCCCGAAACCGTCGAACAGATGGAACAGATTCCGAAGCTCTTCAATGTCCCGTGCCTCATCAACATGGCGCCGCGCACGCCCAGCGTTCCTGCCGAAACCCTTGAGCGGATGGGCTACGCCGTCGCGATCTATCCCGCTGTCTGTCTGGCCGCCACGATCCGCGCCAACATGGAGGCGCTGGAACAAATGAAGCAGGCAGGCCGGCCCGCCGATTTCGGCGATTTCCTCGCCGCCTTCATGCAGTTCAACCAGTTCCTCGGCGTGCCCGAGTATAACGAGTTGGAGCAGAAATACAAGGCGCAATAGCCT
>CAZEBC010000004.1:15878-50496 GCA_964510165.1 uncultured bacterium | reverse complement strand
AAGACCGGCCTTCCGCCTGTCGGTACTCCCTTACGAATAGCGATTCCCCCGATTATTCGCGATACTTGAAATGGGAGGGGAGACAAAGAGGTTTTCACGCCTGCAATTGTGCGAGCGAATTGGCACTTACAGAATCAGGGAATAGCCTCCAAACAGGAACTTGACATGGACGAGCCGAGAAGAAAACTGCTGAGGCTGATAAGCGATGACGGGCCGACCGCCGGCCACGGGCATCCCGAGGTTTCGATGGCCGAAGTATCGGACATCGAACTTCTCGACGCATACTCGCGCGCGGTCATCGCCGTTGTCGAGGCGGTGGGGCCTGCGGTCATCAGGATTTCCGCCGCGAGGGACGAGCGAAGCCCGCATCAGCTTGGGGCCGGCTCGGGAGTCGTGATCGCGCCCGACGGCTACGTCCTTACCAACGACCACGTGGTCAACGCGACGCATGAACTGATGGCAACATTCGAGGACGGAACCACGCTCGCAGCCGAGCGCGTCGGGACCGACCCTGCGACAGACCTCGCGATCATCCGCGCCAACGGGTCCAACTTACCGTATGCGACGCTCGGCGATTCCGCTTCGCTCAGGGTGGGCCAGCTCGTGATCGCGATCGGAAATCCGTTCGGCTTTCAGTCAACCGTGTCAACCGGGGTCGTGAGCGCCGTCGGACGAGCGCTCAGGAGCCGCGAGGGACGCCTCATCGAAAACATCGTTCAGCATACCGCGCCGCTCAATCCGGGCAACTCCGGCGGCCCGCTGGTGGATTCGCGGGGCCGCGTCGTCGGCGTCAACACGGCCATCATCGTGATGGCGCAGGGAATCGGGTTCGCCATTCCCTCGAACACCGCCAAATGGGTGGTTTCGCAGCTGCTCACGCACGGCCGGGTGCGCCGAGGATACCTTGGCATCGCGGGCCAGCAGCGGCGGCTCGACCGTCGTATCACTCGTTACCATCAGCTTGAAGACGATCTCGCGGTCGAGGTGGTATCGGTCAGTTCAGAAGGCCCGGCCGCTCGCGCCGGCATCATGCAGGGCGATCTCATCGTGCGCATCAGCGACCAACCTGTCACCAGCGTGGACGATATCCACCGTTTCCTTTCGGAATGGCCTATCGGGGAGGCGGTCACCCTCATGATCGTCCGCGGCCGCGAAATGAGAGAGGTCACCGTCATCCCGGTCGAGGCGAAGGCGACGCCTTAGTCGCGACGGAAAACGTTTCTTAACCATCAAGTCACCAATCACACCAAGGAATCACCAAGACTGATGAACTGTAGGGGCGGTTCGCGAACCGCCGCTACAGTCTTCCGTTGGCAGGCCGACGTGGAATGCCTTGCCCCGCCCATCCTTTCGTGAAATAGTTTGTAAGAAGAAGTGGTTGTTCAAATTGTCCTCTATTTCGAGAATCGTTAACCCCATTTCGATTTGTCGAAGGAAGGTTAAGCCATGAAGATCAAAGACGTAATGACTCCACATATAGAATCGGTGAGTCCTTCGGATACCATCAGATACGCGGCCCAAAAGATGGACGAGTTTAACATCGGCGCCATTCCTGTCACCAAAGACAAACGGCTCGTCGGTTTCCTTACCGACCGCGACATCACAGTCCGCGCGGTGGCGCAGGGACTCAGCACCGATGAGTGCACGGTAAGCGACATCATGACCGAAGACTGCGTGTGCTGCAATGAGAACTCGAACATCAACGAAGCCGTCAGACTGATGGAAGAACGGAAGATACGCCGCATCCTTGTGACAAACGACAAGGACCAGGTCGTGGGAATTCTTTCCCTAGGAGACCTGGCGGTGAAACTGAGCGAGCAACAAGCCTGCGAGGTCCTCAGAGAGGTAAGCAAGCCCGCAAGGCCGGAACGATGAGAACGGCCTTAGTGATGAGCCGGTCTCTGGCTCCAAGCGCAGTCATTGGGGAAGAAACAGCCGACCATGTGTCGGCTGTTTCTTATGGAGACGAATCCGGCGACCACTTGCGCGCACGCGCAGTAGCGATTCAAGAAAGCAGGATGAATAATTGAGTGCAGCGGCGCGGCAGTGCCGCGCCCGTATATTCAATCTGTTCCAAGTGCACAGAGAAGCGGAGGTGTCACATGAGGAAAGGCAAGCAGGCGCTCGCTTTGTTCGTGGTCGTCATCAGCATTTGCTTCTGCGCATCAGCCGCAGTCGCTCAGGAAGCCGCAGAGAAGGCGGTCGAGGTGGATATCTCAGGGTTCGAGCCGCTGCCCGAATCGCCGTCTATCCCCGAAGACAACCCCATGACTCCCGCAAAGATTCAACTCGGCAAGCAGCTTTTCTTTGACCCGCGCCTTTCGATCAATGGCTCGATCTCTTGTCAGTCCTGCCATAACGTCATGCTGAGCGGCACCACAAACCTCCCGATTCCCTTCGGTGTATTCGGAAAGGTGACTGGCGACCGTCAAGACCCCACTGTTTGGAATGCGGCCTTCAAGCCCGTCCAGTTCTGGGACGGCCGCGCTCCGAGCCTCGAGGAGCAGGCCAAGGGACCTTTGTTCAACCAGCTTGAGATGGGAATAAATGAGGAAATCCTCGTCAACCGGATCAAGTCGATTCCCGGTTACGCGAGCCAGTTCCAGGCGGTCTTCGGAGGACCGAACCCCGTGACAGTGGACAACATCGTCAAGGCAATAGCCGCATACGAGCGAACCTTGATCACGCCGAACAGTCCCTTCGATCGCTTCCTCAGGGGCGACAAGGATGCGATATCGCCCGCCGCCAAACGAGGGATGGAATTGGTCAGGTCGGTGGGGTGCACGGCGTGCCATTCGGGGCCCAATTTCAGCGGGCCGATCGCGCCCATGGGCGAGGGTTTCTATAAAAGATTCCCCATGTATACCGAAGGCAGGTATGTGGCGGATTATAGTCTGAGATTGGACTTGGGCAGGTTTCTCGTCACCCGCATTGACAGCGACAAGTACATGTGGGTGGTGCAGACCTGGCGCAATATCGAACTGACGGCGCCGTATTTCCATAACGGCTCCGTCCCCGATCTCAGAACCGCCGTCCTCGTCATGGCGAAGACCGAATTGAATGCAGACTTGACCGACGACCAGGTAAGTGATATCGTCGCGTTCATGAAGACGCTGACCGGCCAATTTCCGGAGCAATCGCTGCCGCGCCTGCCCGAGACCTCCGGCACCACGCTGCTCATGGAATACGGCGCAATGCCAGCGCGATGAGGTTGCGCATGCTCTCATTGGGGACACGATGCTTGATCGTGTCCCCAATGAGAGCCCCGTCTCCCACTTTGCCCCTCATACAGTTGACCTTGCCCGCTCCATTCATTACAATGCTACGAGCAACCCTTGCTTGATGCAGTGAGACCAGAACCAACCCAACTCGGAGGAACCGTGACCGGACACGTGGAAGCGAAGTCAGCGCAAAACACCAGCCTCGACCTCTTATTCAAGCCGCGCTCGGTAGCGCACGTGGGAGCGTCTCCGCGCTCCGCGCCGGGCAGGTTCAACTACACCCGGTTCCTGATGCACATGAAGTTCGAGGGAAGGATCTATCCGGTAAACCCCAAGTACGATGAAATGTTCGAGATGCCCTGCTACCACCGCCTGGCCGACGTGCCCGGCGAGGTGGACCTCGCCATAGTGGCTGTGCCTGCGGTGGTGTGTCCCGGCGTGCTGGCGGATGTCCCGCCGGGCAAGGTCAAGTTCGTCGTGATCCATACCTCGGGCTTCGGCGAGATAGACAAGGTGGACCTCGAGGCCGAAATCCTGCGCATGGCCCGAGAGAAAGGCTTTCGCGTCGTCGGGCCAAACTGCATGGGCATCTACAGCCAACAGGGACGCATCGGATTCTGGCGCGAACATTGGGAGATCGTGGACCGGCCGGGCACAGTCGGCTTCATCTCGCAATCGGGCGGACATGCCGTCAACGTGATCCTCGGCGGCATGAACACCGGCATCTATTTCAACAAGGTCATCTCCCTCGGCAATCAATTGGATGTCTCCATCAACGAATTGCTCGAATACATGGGGGATGACGAAAGCATCGGCGTCATCGGCGTCTACGTGGAACAGATAAAGGACGGCCGCCGGTTCCTCAACTCCCTCAAGCGGATCACCCGGCGCAAGCCCGTGCTCGTGTGGAAGGGCGGCATTACGGATGAAGGAAAACAGGCCGCCGCGACACATACCGGCTCGATCGCGGGCAACGAACAAGTATTCGCGGCTGCATTGCGTCAGGCGGGCGCGGTCAGCGTCGAGGAGTTTCCACATCTGCTCCGCCTGCTCAGACTGCTTCAGCCCCAGTTCACGCTGCCGGGGCCGAGGCTCGCCGTGTTCTCGCCCGGTGGAGGAAACAGCGTCAGCATCAGCGACATCTTCGCCGCACAGCCAAACCTGAGCCTGCCACGGCTCGCGCCCGAAACACAACAGAAACTCCGGGAAATCCTGCCGGAGGAAAACGTGGACGTCAAGAATCCGGTCGACCCCGGCGCCGTCGGCATGATGCGCCTCGACCAGCTTATGAAGGCGGTGGGCGCCGACCCCGTGATAGACTCGATCATCCTGCTCGTGAGCGTTGATTACCTCTCCAACATACGAAGCGAGGAGAGCCGCGTGCTCGCCGTCGAGATGATCGCCGACCTGTTCGTAAACCGGTCGGCGAAAATCAACAAGCCGATCTACGCATTGCTCAACCAGCATCGCCAGAACCACGAGGACTATGACCGCTACAAACGGATCATGATCGACAAGTTCAACGAGAAGAAGATTCCCTGGACCGACGGCTCGTTTAAGGATGCCGCCCAGGTGTTCTCTCAGCTTGTCAGATACAGAGCGTATCGCGAGACACAAAGTCCATAGCACGGCAGAGCCGCAGCGGAAGGTTATATTGGGGACACCATGCCGCATGGTGTCCCCAATATAACGAAACAGGCGCGTCCGAAGGACTGACCCCATGAAGAAATTCGCAGCCGTCGCACTCGCCTGTGTGCTGCTTTCCTCTTCCGGCTGCGATTATCTCAAGGAGCGAGTCTCACGACGCTTCGTAGGGCCTTCCAGGTTCTTTAACATGCGCTCCATTAAAGAACCCTCCACCCTCCAAACACACATCATTAGAGACGAAATCGTGGAAAGCAAGGCGCGCAGCGACAAGCAGGTCCGCGTCATTGAATTGACGTTCGTGAGTCAGGAATGGCACGGCACCGTTTGGGAACACCCCGCCCATATCTATCTCCCGCCCGATTACAGGCCTGACGGAAAGGTCGGCATCATCGGAACCAGCGCCGGCTTCTTCCAGGAGGTTGAAGGCACGCGCCAGACGATTCCCGGCACGGAGCTCGACACCGAAGCCGAATACGCCGAAGGGACCGCGCTCGACCTCGGCATGCCCATCATGCTCTTCGCCACGCCGGCAGACCTCATCTTTGGATACGAAGAGTCAGACCTTATGGGCTATGCGCTCCAGGAGATGCAGAAAACTCAGGACCTCTCATGGTTTCCGTATATACCCATCGTGACATCGTATCTCCGCGCGATCACTGTCATGCAGTCAATGCCCGACATACGCGCCCAACAAGCGGTGCTCCTGGGATGCTCCAAGAGAGGCTACTCAGTATGCATCTCGACGGGCGTCGACCCCGAGCGGGTGGCTGGCGTCATGTCCACCTGTTACTACGGCGGCAATATCCTGTATGAAGTCGCCACCAAATTCGCGAGCTTCGGCCCCGGCGTGAGGGGTCCGACGGAGGAGCGCATGGGACCCGGCTTCCAGCCCGCCAACAAGGCGCTTAAGGCCGTTAATAGCCCCGCCGGATTCCTGGTGACCATGGCCTTCGACCCGTATATCTGGAGAGACCAAATCAAGTCGGCCTATCTGGTCGCCCTCGGAACAAATGACCAATTCTACTCCCTGGGCGCGCCGAACGGGATGATGCCGGAACTCTCGGGAGACAAGGCGTTCCTGTACATTGACAACATGCCGCACACGTGGATCTCCCCAAAACACCTCGCCGCGTGGAGAATGTGGCTCGCCCATTGCTTTCAGGGCCGACAAATGCCGACGATCGAGGTGGCGACGGAACTCAAGGACGCGGAACTGGTCGTGACCGCGCGTACAACCTCTCCGAACCAGCTCACCGCCGTCAGGCTGTTTCATGCCTATAACAAAACGCTCGACTGGCGATTCACCACTTGGACTTCGATCCCGATGGAGACGGTCGAGGGAGAGGGCGCATACACGGCCAGCCTCGCACTGAAAGAGAATGAGAATCTGGCCTGGTATGTGGAAGTCGAGGACTACGGAACCGGCGGACCGGGCTACATCAGTTCCCTGGTGGAAATACTGCGCTATTGAAGGCTGACCTCGAGGCACTTTCGGTCGCGCTATCGCCGCGTCCACTTCTGCAGTTCGATGATGTTGCCTTCGGGATCGGTCACATAAACGACTGTCAACGTGCCGACACCGGGGGTTTCTGTGGTTACCAACCTGCCGAAATCCTTGCCGCCTGCCGCCAGAACCGCATCGCGGGCAGCCTGAACGTTTTCAACCGCAAAGGCGATGTGTGCGAATCCGGGCCGGTTCGCTGCGGTCGGCTCGGATGCCGCCTTTTCAGGAGAGTACTGAAAGATCTCCAGCGTCGGCCCTTCGCTGCCGTGGCCGGGCAACCGAAAGTGCGCGCCCCGAATTCTCGCGCCGGCAACCCTGGTGACATCTTCAAGCCACGTTCCTGAAAGGTCTCTTTCGGGAGGAACAATGACGCAGCCGAAAACTTCCTGATAGAAAGTTGCCAGTCTTCTCCAATCCCTGGCGACAAGATTCACATGAACGAATCGTGAGTTGATTGGCATGTTTGGGTTCGTGGGATTCCTTTGTGAAGAACGATTCAGGCGACTCGCTGGCGCAGACCCTGAACCAACCGCTGGAGCTGCTCCTGTCCAAAGGGCTTGCAAAGAAAGCCGTCGGGTTCAAGGTTCCCCAACACGTCCGGACTGGCGGTGAATATGCCAACCGGCACGCCTGAATAGTGCTTCTTGACATGGTTGAAGAGGGCGATCCCGTCGACAACGGGCATCTTGAGGTCGGTCAGCACCAGGTCAATCACGTGCTCGGCGAGTATTCGAATCGCCTCGCCGCCATCGGGCGCGTCAAAGACTGTGTATCCATCCGCAGCCAAGGCTCGCTTCACCTGATGCCTCTGCACCGCGTCGTCTTCTACGACAAGTATATTCAGGTCCATCACACTCCGACCAGCGTTGAATTCTCAAGGGAATGTCTCTATACTTCAATATGACACCAACCTGGAATAAGGCAAGGAGCGCGGCAATTCAATCACGCAGCGCGCAAGGAGGGCGGGCGATGGCAGCGCTTGAACAACGAATCGGCCTCGGCTACGAAGGAATCCCCAGCTTTTGTCGCTTTCCGATGTGTTTTGACCTGGACCGCCTGGAGGCCGACATCGCTGTTGTCGGCGTATGCCTGGACAGCGGAACGACGTATCGCTCGGGTACCCGGTTCGGGCCCAAGGCCATTCGGGACGCCTCGATGCTCTACTCGATGTCCTACACGCCTCAAGTGGGAATCTATGATGTCGAGCTGGGCAGGTACTTGTTGGCGGGACTCAAGATAGTGGACTGCGGAGACATCTCCATCCTGCCGACGCTGTTGACCGAGACGCTGGACCTGATCACGCAATCCATTCGCGATTTGCGCAGGTGCGGCGCGATGCCCGTGGTGCTCGGCGGCGACCATTCCATAAGTTATCCGGTGGTCCGAGGTTTCAGCGACACGCCTATTCACGTCGTGCAATTCGACACGCATCTCGACCTCATGGACGATGTCTTTGGAATCAGGTACAGCCACGCGAACCCGATGAAGCGCGTTTCCGAATTGGAGCACGTCACCGGCCTCACCCAGATAGGCATCCGAGGGCTGAACAATCCCCAGCAATGGACGGAGGAAGCACGGGGCGGTAAATCCACGTATTTCACCGCCACCGACGTACATGAAAAGGGCCCGGAATATGTGGCCTCAAGAATTCCTGAGTGCGAGAACCTCTATATCACCCTGGACATTGACTCTCTGGACCCTTCCGTTGCCCCCGGCACAGGCACGCCCGAGCCAGGGGGACTGACATATTTGCAACTCCGCACGTTGCTTCGCACCTGCGCGAGCAAGGGTAAACTCGTGGGCATGGACCTGGTCGAGGTCAATCCTCTGTATGATCAGAGCGGGCGCACGGCCCAGGTGGCCGCACGGCTCATCCTTGATGCGCTTGGGGCCGCCACCTCGGGAAATGCCGGAAAATAGCCGGTTCCGGACTATTTCCTGAGCACCTTGCCCGGCAGCGCACCCGTGTGCTTGCCATCCTCAACCACAACCTGCCCGTTGACGATGACCATACTGATGCCCACGGGATAGCGGTTGGGGTCCTGATAGGTCGCGCGGTCGGCAATGGCGTCGGCGTTGAACAGGACGAGGTCGGCCTTCTTGTTCGGGGCGATTATCCCTCGGTCTTTCAGGCCGAGTCTGGAGGCGGGAAGCGAGGTCATTTTTCTGACGGCCTCGGGCAGGGAGAGAAGCTTTTCCTCGCGCACGTATTTCCCGAGCACTCGCGGGAATGTGCCGTACGTGCGCGGGTGCGGCATCGTCATGCCGAGAAGTCCATACGGAGCGAACGCGGCGGCGTCGGAGCCGATCATCACCTTCGGGTGCCGGATGAACATGCGCACGTTGTCCTCGGACTGCGTCATGATATTCATGAAGGCGAAGCAATTGCACTCGACGATGATGTCCATCACCGTCTCGATGGGGTCTTTGCCAATCTCTTCCGAAATCTGCGCGACGGTCTTCCCCTGATATTCAGGATGACCAATGCTGAGCCCGATAAACACGCCGTCCCACGCGCCGACCACGTTCCTGATGTCGAACTCGCCGCTACGAATTTCCATTTCCTTCTTGATTCGGGCGCGGGTTCCGGGTTCGCTGAGGCGCTGCACGAGAGCTTCATTTCCCTGGTTATGGACCCAATCGGGAAGCAGGCTCTGAAGTTCCGTGGAGCCGGCGAGGTACGGATACATATCGGCGGCGATATCCATGCCGTTATCGAGCGCGGCGTCTATCAGCTCGAGCGCCTTCGGGCCCAAGTCCCAGTTCTTCTTGCCCGACACCTTCAAGTGACTTATCTGAACCGGCGCACCCGAGCGCTCGCCTATCTCGATGGCCTCCGAAAGCGATGCGAGCAATGTTTCGCCTTCGCCGCGTATGTGGCTGGAGTAGATGCCCCCGTTCCGGGCGACGGTCTTGCTGAGTTCTACGAGCTCGTCAGTCTTCGAGTAACAGCCGGGCGGGTAGATGAGGCCGGTCGAAATGCCCCAGACGCCTTCCTCAAATGCGCGGTCAATCTCCTTCCGCATCGCGGCGATTTCGTTATCAGCGGGCGCGCGGTCTGTCCGTCCCATGACGGCATCGCGAACGGCGCCATGCCCGAGCAGGTGGATGACATTGACGGCGACGCCTTGCTCGAGTATCTTTCGGTTGTATTCCTCCAGGGTGCTCCAGGTGATATTGAGCCCGATCTTTCCGGCGAGCGATTCCGCCTCCCTCTTTGCGTCGCCCCGCATCGGCGCGGCGGATGTGCCGCAGTGGCCCACCACCTCCGTGGTAACGCCTTGGTGAACCTTGCTCTCGGCATTCGGGTTGATGAGATACAGGAACTCAGAATGGGTATGCATGTCAATGAAGCCGGGCGCGAGATGGAGCCCGACGCCGTCAATGGTCCTGCCTGCCTCGGCGCTCGCAAGGTTCCCTATCTGGGCGATGGTGTCTCCTCGAATCCCCACGTCGGTTACCGACACCTCGCGGCACTGCCCGTCAAGCACGCTCGCGCTTCTGATCACCAGGTCAAACATGGCAGGCCCTCCATCTCTCCAGAAATATTGTAGGGGCACGGCGCGCCGTGCCCCTACATTGCTCAATCAGACGTCACGTCTTTACGCTTCCCTCTCGATGATGGTCGCGATGCCCTGGCCGCCGCCTACGCATGCGTTGGCAAGGCCGTAACGACCTTTCTTCCATTGGAGGATTCGGGCCAGCGTGCCGATCAGGCGGATGCCGGTCGCTCCAAGCGGGTGCCCGATGGCCGTGCCGCCGCCCATCACGTTGACTTTGTTCGGGTCAATGCCCAACTCCTTTATGCAGTTGAGCGCGACCACGCAGAACGCCTCGTTGATCTCCCAGTAGTCTATGTCCTTCGCCTTGAGGCCAGCTTTGTCGAGGGCCTTCTTGCTCGCCGGAACCGGGCCGGCGCCCATGATCGTGGGGTCAACCCCCGACCATCCCATCGAACGAATGGTTGCGAGCGGTTTGATGCCCAATTTCTTCGCGGTCGTTTTGGACATAAGGATCATCCCGGTCGCCGCCGCATTGAGCGGAGAGGAGTTGCCGGCAGTGATGACGCCGTCGGGCCTGAAGGCGGGCTTCAGCTTTGCCATGTCTTCCAGGGTTGTCCCGGCGCGGACCGCCTGGTCCGTGTCAACGACCAGGGTTTTGCCGTCGGCTTGGGGCGCCTCGAAGGGAAGGATTTCATCCTTGAAGAAGCCCTCCTCGCGGGCTTTCACTGCGAGGTCGTGGCTGCGCTTGCCCCACGCATCCATCTGCTCCCGCGTGATACCGGCCTTGGCGGCCAGCTTCTCGGCGGTAAGCCCCATGTTCATGGTGGTCATCATGTCCCAATGGTGGTACTTCTCGTCGCCGATCAGGTCTGGGTTGGGGCGAATCGCGTCGCTGCCGCGCGCGACCATGTCCATCGGCACGCGGCTCATGTGTTCCATTCCCAGACAGAGGACGACGTCGGAGTAGCCCAGCATGATCTCCATGGAGCCGATCTGCACGGCGGCCATGGCTGACCCGCACTGCTGGTCAACAAAGCGAGCGGCGATGGTCTCGGGCAGGTTTGCGAGGAAGATCGGCATCCTGCCGCCGTACGACCACTGCTCATTGACTCCCATGGCGGAGCCGGTGACGCAGTTGTCGATGATCTTCGGATCGATGCCGGTCCGCTTGATCAGTTCCTGGGCCACGGCCGCGGCAAGCGTGTCGGCCCTGACTTGTCCGAACCAGTCGCGAGCCGGATCATTCGGACGGGACCTGGATTGTGCGGTTCTCAAATACCCTGCGATTACGGGTTCGTTCATGGTTCAACTCCTTTGTGTTTTTCTTCTTGAAGTATCCCTTACGCGTCGCACTATGTCATTCTCGCAAGAGCGAGAACGTATGCGCTGTCTCGTCTGGGGTTGATGGGCCCTGTCATTGCGAGGGAGGGCAAGTGCCCGACCGAAGCAATCCCGATTGCTCGTCCCGCATGCTATCGGGATTGCCGCGTCGCTTGGGTCTGCGGCCCTTCGCTCCTCGCAATGACCCAGGAGCACACATTGGCTGAATGAATTCGGCCCTACTGCAACGGGAAAAACTCCGGCATGTCCTTGCTCACTTTCATCGTCCAGCGGGGTGGCCGTTTCTCCAGGAACGACACGATGCCCTCATTGCAGTCCGGCTGAGTCCCCGACCACGCAAAGTAGGTGTGGTTGATTTCCTCGGCCTTCTCGATGTCCGCCATCGCGAGGAACTTCCACAGCATATGCTTGGTGAGGGCCACGCTGACGGGGGCCGTCTTCGTCGCTATCTCCAAGGCAAGCTCGCGCGCGGCCGGCAGAAGCTCGGCGTCGGGAACCACGCGGCTCACAAGCTTACAATCCAGTGCTTCCTGCGCCCCGATGATCCTCCCCGTATACATCAGCTCTGCCGCTTTGCTGACGCCAACAATTCGCGGCAGAAACCACGGACTCGCAAGCTCAGGGATGACCCCCCTTCGTACGAACACCATCCCGAAGCGCGCGCTTTGGGCGGCGATGCGGATGTCCATCGGCAGGATCATGGTGAGGCCGACCCCGACGGCCGGCCCGTTCACCGCCACGATGATCGGCTTCTTCAAGTCGAGCAATGCCGCAAGCAGATTGCCGATGCGGGTCATGCGCTCGGCGCCTTCTGACGGTTGTTGCCGTTGGGCCGAAGGATCAAATGTGCTGCCACCGGCGCCAAGGTCCATCCCCGCGCAGAAACCGCGCCCCGCGCCAGTCAGGATAGTGACGCGAAGGTCGTCGTTCTGGTCCACTTTCTGGAGCGCATCGACCATTTCGGCGGCGAGCACATACGTGAACGCATTAAGGCGCTCGGGCCGATTCAGCGTGATCGTGGCGATCTGGTCGGCGGTCTCAAACAGGATTTGTTGGTAGCTCATTCAGTTCTCCTGCATCGTTTGGGAATAAGGGCGCACACCGTGCGCCCCTACAAATCACTTACAATTCATTCGCCCATCGTCTTTTCGGGAATGCAGCAGGACGCATCGCTCGGAATCGCCCGGCTCAGTCCTTGATGCCCGCGAGCCGCTTTACCATCTCCTTGCGCGACTCGATGTCATACTGCGAGGTGATCGCGATCTGCTCCATGATCGGCGAACCGCCCCCATGATAGCTGCCGAAGGCGTGCACGCCCGCGCTCGAGGAGCAAAGCAGGTCGCCGACGTAGCGCCACAGTTGGGCCGCATTTTCGGGCGAAATGTCGGGGTTGCGCATGATGTATTTGTTCAGAAGGTCTTTCGTATCGGGGTTGACGAAATCGCCTTCGTACGGGAACGTCGCCGGGATACCGCCCGCGAGGTCGCAGAGCATCTCGCTCTCGTGGAACACCGCCTCGCCTGTGAGGCAGCGTCCGACGTTCGCGTAGATCGAGTCGGGTATGTAATTGCCCGGGCCATACGGCACTTTGCCCAGTGTCGGCACGAACAGGTTGGTCCCGCCCAGCGCGGAGGCCGTAAAGCCGGCGGCGTATCCGAGTTCGGTCACCTTGATGAATTCCGACAGCTTGGCGCGCACATGCGAGGCCTTCTGTATGCCGTTGTACTCGGCAATCAGGGCGGCGGTCCCGAGCAGCAGGTCTCCGATGGCGGGCTTGCAGCCGGAGTAGCTGTGACGGTGGAACAGTGCGAACAGCAGCGCGCAGGCGCCTCCGTGAACCGTCTCGCCGCACAGGAACACGCGCTCCCACGGGACAAACACGTTATCGAAGATTGTATAGGAATCGGTGGCGCCGGGAGTGAAGCCTCTCGGGAAATGCTTGCGCGGGCGCAAGTTGTGAATGCTCACCACCTGCTTGATGCCCTCCCAGTCGGCGGGAAGCGCAAAGGCGATCGCCCAGTCTTTCTCCTCGGGCTTGAGTGCGCGGGTCGGGACCACAAGTATCTCGTCGGCGACTGAGGCTTCGGAATTGTGCACCTTGCAGCCGCGCACCACGACGCCGTCGCTCTTTCTCTCGACCACGCGGAGGTAGAGGTCCGGGTCCTCCTGCTCGCTCGGGCGCCTCATGCGATGGCCCTTCACATCGGTCTGCGCGCAGCAGCCCACAAGGTCTTCATTTTGGAACCGCTCGAGCCACTTCTTGAAATTCTTGTGGTACTCGGTAGCGCCATTGTTGTCTTTGTCTGCTTCATAGGAGACCGCGTAGATTGCATTGGAGCCGTCAATGCCCATGCATCTCTGGATGCATCCGCCGGCCACACGGCAGAGCATACGGGTCATGTCCTGCTTCTTGTGCAGGTCCTCGGTGCTGTGATGGATATGGCAGAACCGGTTTATCTTCTGCCCGGTGAGGTGAGAGGTAGCGGTGCACAGGCCTTCATATTCCGGGTTGTTCGCATAATCGAAGGTCAGACCGATAGTGTTGAGGCAGTCCATCTGCTGTTCGTCAACGCGGTCGATTTTCTCGCCGTTGACGTAGAGGTTTCGGCGCATTTTTTTCAGGCCGTCCATGTATTGTTGTTTCGTGCGCATGATGTTGCTCCCTTTTGTGAGGACACAAAGCCAGCGTGAAGGCAAAAATTGCCACATCCAGGTTCTCGCGTCCGCGAGCACCTCATAATACCATACCGGGCCGGGTCAAGGCAACGTGGCGGCACTATAAAGTAGAAAGCTTCACTTTCAACCAGTTCGCAGCCTTCGGAACATAATCCTTCGTGTTCTTGTGGGCGCAGTGACCGTCACCCTTATACACCCATTCCTCCTGCTCTATTCCGCTCTTCGAGATGATATACAGATCGTCAATCGGAACTAGGGGATCCTCATCTCCTTTTATGCTGAGCAGCGCCGCCTGGCGCTCGGGCTTCTTGAGCAGACCTTGGGTGCTGAGCGACATAGGTTTGGCTCTTGCGACCATCGTATCGAAATCGGCCTCCAGGTCCTCGTGCATGGCATGGGCTATTGTGGTGACCATGACCGGGTCCACCTTCCTTATGTGGTCTGCGGTGAACGCGAGATGAATCGGTCCTCCGATATTGACGGCCGCCTTGACGTTAGGGTCGACGAGCGCCAGTTTCACCGCGAACAGCCCGGCAAAACTCATAAGATGCACGCCGATCCTGTCGCCGTCGAGGTCGGGCCGGGCTTTCAGGTAACGGACGACGGCGCTGTAGACTCTGTCGGAATCGGGCTCAAGCGGCCACTGGCTCTCGCCGGTGCCCGGCATATCGAAGGTGAAGGTTGCCATGCCCTCGGCGAGCATCGCCTCCACATGGTTGTCGATATCGCTTTTCCACGTGTCCACTCCGCCCGTCAAGACCACCACCGGCGGTCTTTCGACCGGCGGGATTCGCAGATAGCCGATTATTTCCTTTTCCTCGAAAGGAATCCTCACGACCGTGAGCGGGGGATCAAAGTATTTCGCGGCGTCGAGGTAGCATTGGATATGTTTGCGATAGGCTTCGGCCTTGGCGGGAGAAGAGAGGAACGGAAATCGCGCGACAAAATAGAAGACGGCCGCCTTCTTGTATTCCTGTGCGGCGGTCGCCATGTCGCCTGCAAGCTCGGCGTCGGTTGCGATAAGCTCATGACGTTCGGCGGGCACGCGGAGCTCGTGTACCCACGAGCCGGGGCCCGACCCGCGCAGGTCGTGAATGCGCTCCAGCGCGTCGCCCAATTCCTTTTCGCTTATCCCCGCCGCAACCCATCCGTCGAACCGGTCCTCGACGAACGGCCTGACGCCGGTAATGCGGAGCACGAGCGGCTCGCGGTACACAATCGCAAGGACAATCAGCAACGCTATGATGACACCCAGAAGCCACCCGTATTTCTTCATTCGTTTTCTCCTGTGAGGGAACCCGCGGGTGTTTCTTATCCGCAGATTACGCAGATTTTCGCTGAAAGGGGATCATATCAACCACAAAGACGCAAAGGCACAAAGAACAGCCAACGTCAAACACGGAAACGACGATTACGGGACACTTTCGCTTACCCGTTTACGGCGGGTAGAGCACCCAGAAGAACTCCGACCGCGTCACGATGTATGTTGATCCCATGGATGCAGTAACATTTCCTACAGGCGGCGCAGGCCGCGACGCCGAGGTCGCGTGCCTGAGCCCGCCGTTCGATGGTGTTCCGGGGGTCAAAGTGCAATTGCGCCAGCTTCACGAACACATACGGTCCGGCGAACGGTTTTTTTCCGAACTCATAATTGGGGCATGTGGCATTGCACGCGAGGCATTCCACGCAGTGAAGCAGTTTTTTGTGCGTTTCCGGCTCGGTGATGATCACCGGAGCGGACAGGTCGTCGGGCAGCGGGATATGCAACCGAAGTTCGCGGAGCGTCTCGAAGAACGCGGCCCTGTCGACCACCAGGTCGCGAACAACGGGCATGCCGCGGAGCGGCGCCAGCTTCATGCCGTCCTTTATTTCAGTGAAACATCCCATCCTTGGGCGGCCATCAACCTCAAGGGCGCAGAGGCCGCACTTGTTGAAGCGGCACCCGAAACGGAAGGCCAGCGTGGGGTCCACATTCTCGTAAATGTGCATGAGCGCTTCAAGCACGCTCATTCGCTCATGGGCGGTGATGGTGTAGTCAACCCATTCATGCGCGCCCGCTTCGGAGTTGCCGCGTCTGATGGATACCGTAATGTTCACGAATCTTTCTCCACGCGCCGCACGTGCGGCCGGCCGCCGCTCATCTCGACCGCCATGTTTACCCTCTGAAGGGCGTCGTCGCGCTCGGGGAAATCAGACCTCACGTGAGCGCCGCGCGATTCCGCCCTCTCGATGGCCGAGAGCACTATCGCCTCGGCGGTCGAGAGCATGTGAGGCAGTTCAATGGCGTCCGTGGCCTCAGTATTATACCTGACGGGTCCTCCGATCCGAAGGTCGGATGTCTTTTGCCTTAGGTCGTGTATCCTGGCCAGGGCTTCGTCCAAACCCTCGGTGTCGCGCAGCGGGCCGACCTTCTCCCACATGAGCGTCTGGAGTTCGCGCTTGATTGTGACGGGCCGGTGCCTGCCTGACGCTCCGGAGAGCGCGCGCAATTTTTCCAGAGGCCCCCGAGCGACCTTGTCGCTCGGAAGCGCGCGCGATTTCGCTTCTTCGGCTGCCTTTACACCCGCCCGTTTTCCGAAGACGAACACCTCGGTGAGCGAGGTCGAGCCAAGCCTGTTGCCGCCCATGACGCCGCCCTGGGCCTGTCCGCAGGCGTAGAGGCCGGGTGCGCGGCTGCGGCACCACTCGTCGGTCTTGATTCCGCCCATCATGTAGTGGACCGTGGGAAGCACATCCCACGGCTCCTCCAGGTTTGCGGCCTTTTCGCCGTACGCCCGCCGGATAATGTCGAGGAACGGCCCGCCCATTTTCCTCATGAGCGCGATGAAGAGGCCATCCGCGTCGGCCTCGACATTCGGCCTGAGGTCGAGCAGCAGGCCGCCTTGCTCGGTTGCGCCTCCGCGGCGGATTTCCTCCACGATGATGCGCGCCACCTGCGCGCGGGTCATCGGCATGATGTTTTCGAGCACCACGTCTCCCCTGTTGTTCAGAAGGCGCCCGAATGGGCCGGCCATGGCCGGTTCGCCGCATGGCGCGCCCAGCATGGCGGGCGGATGTGTGATGGCGAACGGCAGGAACTGCACCTGTTCCATGTCCACCAGTTCCGCGCCCGCAGAGAGCGCGAGGCCATAGCTGTCGCCCGTGACAGACGGCATGCAGTCGGTATGCGGATAATATAGCGACCCCGCGCCGCCGGAGGCTATGATTGTGGACCTTGCCAGAATCGCGATCTGCTCGCCGGAGGCGATCTTGAGCGCGGCCGCGCCGACCACCTCGCCGTCGGAGAGGAGGAGTTCCGAGCATATCGTCTCTTCGAGCACGCGCACATTGGAACGCGCGGCTGCCGCCCGCATCGCGTGTCCCATCGAGATGCCGACCGCGGGACTGGCGATCGCGCGCGAGATGGAATGCCCGCCGGGCGGAAACGCCAGCCGCATCAGGCGCCCGCTGTCATCGCGAGAGAAGATGTGGCCGAAACCCTCGAAGGAGACGGTCGCATCGAGCGCGTCGTGAACGAGCGCGCGCACGAGCCTGGGGTCGTTCAGGCCTTCGCCGCCTCGCATCATGTCCTCGACGAATTGGTCCTCGGAGTCGCCGATCTCGGGGTCGGGCGAGGTGGACATGACGCCGAGCGATATGCGCGTGTCGCCGTAGCCGAGCGGCTCCTTCGAGACTATTACGACATCCACTCCGCGCGAGGCGGCCTCAACGGCGGCCATCACGCCGGCGCCGCCGGCGCCGATCACGAGTACGTCGGTTGTGATTGCATGCATGTAAGTTCAGTCCTCAGTAAGGGGCTCAGGACAGGCGCGGGGGCCTGCCCTACGAGCAAATCGCAATTGCCTTACACCAGCGCTCCCTCTTGCCAGCCGAGTTTCACGAGATCTATATTTTCCATTCTTGCGTGGCCAAGCTTGTATTTCTCTTCGGCCAAGAAGATGTGCTTCGGCGGCGGGCTGATGGGCCAGTCCGCGCCCTTGTATTCCCTTCGTTTCGCTTCGAGTATCTTCATGCAGACCGTATCCACCGCGACCTGGTCGGTTCCCAGGATAATGCCGCGGTACGGCCACAGATATTGAGGGTTGACCGACGGGCCGCCGTGGAACAGCGGGACGAGCGCGTCAACGACGACCAGCCGGCATTTGTCGCGTATCGCCGGAATCGCGGGGATGCTCGCGCATTCGGCGCAGCTATCTTTGTGAATCTTGTAGGCTACGCCGACGTCGGGCACGTTGATGTTGGTGAGTGCGCCGACCCAGTTCTTCATCGAGACCGCGACCCCCGCGAGCCAATGAACCTTCATCCCCGGCACGTTCACCAGTGCTGTGGCCTTGTCAGTAATGATGCGACTGAGCGACTTCGAGTCGTATCCAAACTTCTCCTCACGGACGGATGCGCCCTTCAATCCCCGGCCCGCATCGTCGCGGTCCCACAGGATAATGCTTTGTTCCGAGACGCCAGCCATCATGATCCCGCGGACGACACAGCGCGACAACTCGGGCGAGGTGGGCGTCATCATCACATTTGTCTTCAATCCGACGACGTCGTTGGGCCCGAAGAATTTCGACCAGGCGGCCTCGGCCTTCGTTTCGCCAGTCAGTTCGAGAATACCTTGCTCCAGCATCTTCGCGAGCGTCGGTTCATCGAGGTTGCCGCTGTCGCCGTGCGCATGCTGGTCCCGGATCAGAACGACCTTGCTCTTGCCGGGCGGAAGCGAATCGTTCGCGACAGGCTCATGTCCCGCCTCGGCGAACGGCGAACAGCTTGATATCCCGAGAGCCGCGCCAGCCGCTCCGAGCGCGGTCCCCTTGATGAACGACCTTCGCGTGATCTTGTCGAAAGCGCCGTTTTGTGATTCCATAAGGTTCCCTCCCGAGTGGAGGCGACCACATGGGGTCGCCCCTACGATTGCCGGGCGAGCGTGTTCAATGTCTGCGCAAGGGCTCCTTCCGCCGCTTCGCACGACGGTGCGTCAAGAACTATACACAACCACATCCCGGAGCGCCCCGCCCTTGCGCAGTCTTTTCCGTCAGTGTGCTCGGGCGCGCCGTTAAGTATGTTCACTTCAAATTTCCTGAACGCTGCCTCCGCGGCCGAAGATGAAGGATACTTGATCACTATCTGCCTGAGCCTGCCATTATCCGCGTTGGGACTTCGAACGTATTGTTCCCAGGTGAGCGCCTCAGTGTCGTCGCCAAGATCGAGCGGGTTCTCATCAGAGATGAATCGGATATTGTTGAGCGAGGTCTGCCGATGAAAATAGCAGACCGAATCGGGCATGATGTTCTCGGCGGGCAGGATTTCGAGCATGTCCGGCCTTCTGCTTTCGGCCGTTATCGAACCGGCAATCTTCGCGCCGATCTCGCGGATGATCGCTTCGCTCGACGAATCGTACGGAAAACACAAGATGCGCACGAAATAAGGCCCTTTCCAGAATCTGAGAAGGCCGTGACTGAACGAGGAGTCCTCGCCTATGTCCCATCGCTCGCCGGAAGAATCGCTCGAATAGGCTCCGAAGGCGTCCTCAGCCTTGTCCATCTCGTAGACTTCGACCGTCAGGCGCATGTCGGAGTTGTTCTGGAATTTCCTGACTGCGACTTGTTCAAAGCCGTAGGCAAAGTATGCTTCGGCGCCACCGTTGATATAATCGGAGAGTGAAATACCGGTGAAACTAAGGTCCTCGAGGTGTCGCCAATTCGGGGGGCCTGACGGCAGCAGACGAGCGGGGTTCAAGTTCTCATTTCCTAGACCGCTGCACCCGATCATGAAAAGCAGGGGCAGGATAACTGCCGTTGTTCTTGGGAAAGTCAACACGTCTCCGCGCCCTTTCGCTGCCGGTGGGGAGAACCAAATCCGGCACCATTCTACAATGTCGCGCCGTTGTTGTCCAGCATTCGCGCCCCATAATCGCGCCTTGACTTGAGTTGTAAAGCTTTGATATTCTTGAGCCATTCGCGAAGGAGAACTGACATCAAACCTGCCAATGGTGCTTTATCCGGCTATAGAATGCTCTTCTGTATCCACGTGCCTCTTGCTGTTCTTAAAAGTCATGAAGAACGGTACGCGAGAGCGGCTTGACGAAATGGCCATGCGGTCAACCGAAGGCTTTGTCTTCCGCCCGTGGGAAGATGCCGACCAACGGCGGATAGTGGACACGGTTCGCCTCAATTACGGCGACGTGGACACGTCATTCCCGGAGTATTTCGACTGGGAATACCGGCGCAATCCCGAGGGACGGGCGACGATTGGTTGCGCCGTTGCGCCGGACGGCATGGTCTGCGCCGTGCTTGCCGCCGTGCCGGTTCCCGTTATCTTCGACGGCATGCGAGCGACCGCCGCCGTGCTGGTGAACGGCCTCACGCACCCAAACTACAGACGCCTGCGCCTCTTCCCCCGAGTCGGCACGGTCGTGTGCGAGGGCCTGAAACAGCGAGGCGTCGCATTTTCCTACGGCCTGCCAAATCCAAACAGCTATCCCGACCTGACCCGAAAGATGGGCTATGCCGACATAGGCCGCGCATGCCTTCTTATTCGCCCACACCGGCTGTCGGCCTTGTTGTCGGCCCGATATTCAAGCGGTTTTTTCGAGAGACTGCGGGGACTGGATAGTTTCTTCGTGAGAGCGGTCGCCGGGAACGCCCGCGCGCGGCTGAAAATTATAGAAAGGCCTTCCTTCGAGGGTTTGCCGCTCGAGCGTCTGCGCGAGAACTCAAGAATCACGCCGGCGATGGAGAACGCCTGGCTCAATTGGCGTTACCTCGATATCCCGAAGCGGCAATACCGTATCATAACTACGGGGAGAGGCGACGAAACGGACGCCCTGGCGGTCTATCGAATCTCGATGTGGGATGATGTGAAGATCGGGACTGTGAACGACCTGTTCCTTTCTGCGGACGCGGATGTGGAGATGGTGGAAACGTTGATGAGCCACATTTTCGCTGATTGCGAGGCGCAGGGGTGCGCGGCGACGTTTTGTCTGGCCCCCCCCAACTCTCGCAAGCTCGGCATGCTGAAGCGAGCGGGGTTTGTGGTTGTGCCCTCGCGGTTTGAGCCGCAGCCGTTCGTCGTGATCTGGCAGGGCCACAGCGCGCCGATTACGAACATCGGCGTTTCGGATTTCGACGTGTCGTTTGGCATGTATGATATATTCTGAGAGGTTCGAGATAGCAGGCAAGATGCCTGCGCTACAACAGGACATGCCTGACATAACGAAAATACTGATCCTGCTGCCGGCGTACAACGAAGCCGACAACGTGGGCGGCGTGATAGATGATATCCGGCTCGTCATATCAAACCTCGAATATGCATGCGATATCCTCGTCGTGGATGACGGCTCGACCGACAATACGATAGATATTGCGCGTGAGAGAAAGGCCGAGGTCGTCAGGCTTCCGCTCAACGCGGGAATCGGGGTGGCATTGCAGGCGGGTTTCAAGTTCGGGCTGGAGTGCGGATATGAAGCGATAGTGAGGCTAGACGCCGATGGGCAGCATGTGGCGTCATATATCCCCGCCGTGCTCGAGCCTGTCCTGTCGGGCGAGGCCGACCTGTGCATCGGCTCGCGCTTTCTGAAGCGGCAGGGATACCAGGCGTCGGGCATGAGGCGGCTGGGCATCGCCTGGTTTTCTGCGCTGGTCAAGCTGTTGTTCGGCAAGACTGTTACGGACCCGACCTCCGGGTTTCAGGCTATGAGCCGCCGGCTGGTCGAACTGTATGCAAGGGACTATGCCTCGGATTATCCCGAGGTCGAGGCGCTGGTTAACACATTGAGAAACGGGTTCGAGGTGAAGGAGGCGCCGATAGTCATGAAAGAGAGGCAGGCGGGCCGTTCTTCGATTGACTGGTTTGAATCCATCTATTACGCGCTGAAGGTGACCACCGTCGTGTTTGTCTCCATTCTCAAAGGAAGGCGAAAGGAGTAGGCAATGTTCCAGCCGATTCTGCTCATCGTGAAGATATGCGCCGTTCTGCTTACGCTTCTGATCGTTGACCTGATCCGCCGGGGGAAACTGAAAGACCATCTGGGAATGGTGTGGCTCATGTCGAGCGTGACGGTGCTCATACTCACGTTCTGGTATTCGCTCTGGATCAAGGTGGCCCACTTGTTGGGAATCATCTATGAGCCGTCCCTGTTCTTCCTCGCGGGCTTGCTCTTCTGCGGGGCAATACTCCTTTACCTCACCGTCATGATTTCAAGGCACGAACGCGAAAAGGAAGTGCTTGTCCAACAGATAGGCCTCTTGCAATGGAAGTTGGAACAGATTGAAAAACTTGGCAAGGAACCCGCTTAATCTCGAAAAGATCGAACCGCTCGACGAGACCGGGCTTCGGGCCCGTGTCCTGACGATAGACGTCGAGGAATGGTATCACGTCAATTACGTGAGCGCGGACCCGTCCCGTATCGACACGTCAGTGAGCACCGTTTACGATAATACGATGGAGATACTGGACATCCTGAGTCGGACCGGCTCGAAGGCGACCTTCTTCGTTCTGGGCTGCGTTGCCCGCACGTATCCCGCGCTCGTCCGCGCCATTGACCAAAACGGCCACGAGATTGCCTGTCACAGCGATTCGCACACCTTGATTTACGAGCAGAGCGCCTCGGAGTTCCGGGAAGACCTGAAGCAGGCGGTCGGAGCGATATCCTCGCAGACTGGCAAGAAGGTCATCGGATTTAGAGCGCCCTCATGCTCGATCACCGACCGTAATCCGTGGGCGCTCGACGTCCTCTGTGAGGGAGGATTCCTGTATGACTCCAGCGTTTTTCCTATCAAGAACTACATGTACGGTGTTGCCAATTTTCCGCTGCGCCCCTGTCTGCTGACCACCCCCAAAGGCAGCAGGCTCCTTGAAATCCCGCTCCCCGCGTTGGACTTCGGTCCGCTCCGGATTCCGTTCGGTGGCGGAGTCTATCTGAGAATGTTGCCGGCCATCTTGATACGCCGCCTGATGTCGCTCGCTCACTCGCGGGGTCGCGCCTTTATGCTCTATTTTCACCCGAGCGACATTGACACAAGGCATCACAAGATTCAGCTTTCGCTTCGCGAGAGCTTCTTCCATAATGTCGGCCGGCGCGGCGCCCGCCAAAAGATCAGAAGCCTCCTGAATGATTTCAAATGGACCACGATTTCCGCGGCGTATTCCGGTCACCTGAGGGAACTTCGCGGGGTGTGACAAAGTGCTCCCCAAAAACCAAGTCACCGAGTACACCAAGATATCACCAAGATATTCTTCAGATTTCTGGAATTTCTGTGTTTTCTTTCCCCTCACCCTGCCCTCTCCCACTGGGAGAGGGTTGGGGTGAGGGGTTTCGGTTGCGACTTTGCCCTCGTTGACACGCTCTCTGCAAGTGCGTTATAATAAGGCGAAATCGGCAGAAGCTCGAAGGAGAATCATTTCCCCGGCGTCGAGCTTCTTTTTACTTATAGTGAATAATCGTGTTGCGTGTTCTCAAGCACCAGGACACGTAACAACCGACACGAAACACGCAAGACGCAACACGCGACAACAAGGCATATCAGAGCCTGGAACGGACTAAACACAGTTTGGAAACCCTGAAAGAAAACATCCTCCACCTGCTTCGTGAGTCGGCAAACCGTCCTCTGAAGATGAAGGAAATCGCCAAGGCGCTCGAGCTCGGCGATGAGCAGACGCGCACCCTCAGGGCCGCCGTGCGAGAACTGCTGGAAGAGGGCGAAGTGGTCGAGACTCGCGGCAAGCGTTTCGGCGCGCCCGAGCATATGAACCTGGTGGTCGGCACTTTCACCGCCCATCCGGACGGCTACGGTTTCGTCGAGCCGCTCCCCCGTCCCGGGCAGACCAACCTTCCCGATATCTATGTTGCCGGACGCGAGGTCAAAGGCGCCATGCATCGCGACAAAGTTGTCGTCCGCGTGATGGGACGCCTGACCGCCGAGCGGCTGCGCGGAAAGATCATCCGCGTGCTCGAGCGCGCCCATTTGACCATCGTGGGTGTTTATGAGCAGGGCCGAACATTCAGCTACGTCAAGCCGATCGACGAACGGATAACGCAATACATCTATGTTGACGATACCGATTCGCTTGAGGCGCGGCCCGGACAGGTCGTCGAGGTCGAGCTGACCGAGTATCCCTCGCACCACAAGAACCCGGAGGGCAGAATCATCGACGTGCTCGGCTGGAAGGATGCCGTCGGCCTCGACACCGAAGTGCTCATACGCAAGCACGGCTTGCCCTCGGAGTTCCCGCCCGAAGTGACAGAGGCGGCGGAAAAACTCCCGCGTGAGATACCGGAGAGCGAACTTGAGTTCCGCACCGACCTGCGCGACCTCCTGATGGTCACCATCGACCCTGTCGAGGCGAAGGACCACGACGACGCCGTCTCCATCGAGATCGCCAAGAATGGCAACTATCTGCTGGGCGTACACATCGCCGACGTGAGCTACTACGTGGAGCGTGGCGGCGTAATCGATGAGGAAGCCTATCAGCGGGCGACCAGCGTGTACCTTGAAGACCGCGTCATTCCGATGCTGCCCGAGCGCCTCTCGAACGACCTGTGCAGTCTCAGAGAACACGAAGACCGCCTCGCCTACAGCGTGCGAATGGAAATAACCCCCGAGGGAGACCTCGTCGGGTACGAAATATTCGACAGCATCATCCGCGTCACTCACAAAATGAATTATGACCAGGCCCTCGCAATCCTGGAGGGCGACGCCGAGCTCAAGCGAAGGTATTCGGATTTCGCCGATAGCCTCTTCACCATGAACGCGCTCGCCCAGAAGCTGAGGGAGAAAAGAATGAAGCGCGGCAGCCTCGACTTCGAATTCCCCGAGGCGCGCGCCATCTTCGGAAGCGAGGGCCAGGTGGTTGACATCGTGCTCCGAAGACAGACCATCTCGCATCAGCTCATCGAGGATTTCATGCTGCTGGCAAATGAGACCGTCGCCCGGCACGTGACCGGCAAGAAAGCGCCGATGGTCTATCGCATTCACGAGGAGCCCGACCCCGAGAGGATGGGTGCATTCCGCGAGTTTATCGCGTCACTCGGCTACACCCTCACTGAGGAGGAGGCGCGGACGCCGAACGGCCTGCAACGAGTTTCGCGCGAGGCCCGCGGCAAGCCCGAGGAAAAGCTCATCAATTACCTGATGCTGCGCTCGCTCCGCGAGGCGCGCTACTCGCCCGAGAACGTCGGCCACTTCGGACTGGCTTGCGATTGCTACACGCATTTCACCTCGCCCATCCGGCGTTATCCCGACCTGGTGGTTCACCGGATACTGCGCGCACTCGCCCGGAGAGGGAGACGCGGCGTCGTCGAAGATTACGGCGAGGGGCTTGAACGCATTACCGAACACTGCTCGCTCCGCGAACGCGAGGCGATGGAGGCCGAGCGCGAGTCGTTGCTCACCAAGCAAATTATGTTCATGAGCGACAAGGTGGGTGACGTGTTCAAGGGCCGGATCACCGGCGTCCACTCGTACGGCCTCTTCGTGGAACTCCTGGACTTCCTGGTCGAGGGACTGATTCATATCAGCACCATGGGCGACGACTATTACACCTACATCGACGAGAAGCATTGCCTGCTCGGCGAACACAGTGGCAAGAAGTATCGGCTCGGCGACGAAGTTACCGTGCAGGTCGTCCGCGTGGACACAGAAAGAAAGCGAATGGATTTCATCCTCGCCGAAGAAGAACCCGGAACTCCCGCAAAGAAGAAACGCAAAGAGGCGCCCCGCCCAGGAGTGGCGGCGCCGCGACATGCAGGGCCGAAAAGACGGAGGGGCCGCGCGGGATGAAGAAGCTCAGGGTCTCCATAGTCGGGGCGAACGGCTACACCGGCGGCGAGATGGTGCGCCTGCTCGCCCTGCATCCGGAGGTCGAAATCTCCGTCCTCACCTCGCGTCAATTCGCAGGCTCGAACATCGCCGATGTATTCCCCTCGCTCCGCGGCCTGCTCGACATGGAACTGGTGGAACTCGATGTCAAAGAGGTCGCTGGCAAGTCCGATGCGGTGTTCCTGGCCATTCCTCACACGCAGGCGATGCCGATCGCCGCGGCGCTCGTCAGGGAAGGCGCGCGCGTCGTTGACTACAGCGCCGACTTTCGGTTGAAAGACCCGCAAGTTTATGAAGAATGGTACCAGGCCGCCCATTCGGAAAGGGACCTCCTCCAGACGAGCGTCTATGGCCTGCCGGAACTCCATGGCGCCCAGGCGCGTGACGCCCGGCTCATTGCGCTGCCCGGCTGCTATCCCACGGGCGCGCTGCTGGCGCTCGCGCCCGCCATCACACACCGGCTCATTGCGCTTGACTCCATCGTCATCAACTCGCTTTCGGGTGTCTCCGGCGCAGGACAGAAACCCACGCTTCAAACTCATTTCCCAGAGATAGCCGATAACCTTCGAGCGTACGGAGTCACCTCGCATCGCCACACACCCGAGATCGAGCAGGAGCTTTCGCTGCTCGCCGGTCGAAGCATTAAGGTGCAGTTCACGCCGCACCTCGTGCCGGCGAACAGGGGAATACTCACAACAATAACTGCGAACGCGGCGTCGGAAGGCTCGACAGCGGATGTCGTCCGGATATATGAGGACTTCTATAAAGATGCACCCTTCGTCCGTGTATGTGGTCCCGGCTCGTATCCCGAAATCAGGTTTGTCCGTGGCAGCAATTACTGCGACATCGGTCTCGCGCACGACCAGCGGACCGGCAAGCTCTTGATGATCTCTGCCATCGATAACCTGTGCAAGGGCGCTGCAGGCCAGGCGGTGCAGTGCATGAATCTCATGTTTGGCCTGCCGGAGCAGACTGGCCTGCGCTTCGGCGGTCTTACACCTTGAAATCTTGCGGGGGCACTGCAAGGGAGGTGGCAGGTGCAATTCACTGAGACAGAAGGCGGCGTGACCGCGCCCGCCGGTTTTCTCGCCGGGGGGCTCCACTGCGGCATCAAGAAGGACGGCCAGCCCGACCTCGCCATCATCTTCTCGGAGAGGTCAGCCGCCGTCGCCGGGGTCTTTACAAGAAACTTGGTGAAGGCCGCCCCCGTGCTTTATAACCAGCATGTCCTGAAGCATGGCTCCGCGCGAGCAATCGTCGTCAACAGCGGAAATGCGAACGCAGTCACCGGAAAGCAGGGCAAGGTGGACGCCGAGGCCATGGCTCGCACCGCCGAGCGATGTCTCGGCTTGGCGCCGTTGGAGGCGGCAGTTGCGTCAACGGGCGTCATAGGCCAGACGTTGCCAATAGACAAGATCATGAAGGGGATCGAGAAACTGGCGCCCATGGTGAGTCGGGACGGCGGCGAACAGGCCGCGCGCGCAATCATGACAACCGACACGTTCCCGAAGAAGGTCGCGATCAGGGTCCCGCTTTCCCGGGGGGAAATCGTCATCGGGGGAATGGCGAAAGGCGCGGGCATGATCTGCCCCGACCTGGCGACGATGCTCGTGTTCATCACCACCGACGCCAACGTCGAACGCGAATGCCTGCATCATACGCTCCGGGCCGCCGTAGAACCCTCATTCAATTCGATTACGGTTGACGGCGACTCGAGCACCAACGACACCGTGCTCGTCCTCGCCAATGGCGCCTCCAACACGGCAGTCATTGATGACTTGTCAGTGGATTGCCCAACCTTTCGGGCAGCTCTCCATTACGTGTGCATGCGCCTGGCCGAAATGATCGTAAGGGACGGCGAGGGAGCGACAAAGCTGGCCCGCGTGACCGTCACGGGCGCTCAGAACGCTGCGGCGGCCCGCCAGATCGCAAAGACCATCGCGAATTCGCTGCTTGTCAAGACCGCGATTTTTGGAAACGACGCGAACTGGGGACGCATAATCTGCGCGGCGGGCAGGGCGGGCGTGGAGTTCGATCCCGGCAAAGTTGATATACTCCTGGGAGACCTGATTGTCCTGAAGGAGGGCAGCCCCTGGAGGTTCGATGAAACCCGCGCCAAAGAACTGCTCTCCCGAAACGAGGTCGAGATAACCCTGATTCTCAACGCCGGCGGCGAGACCGCCACCGTCTTGACGTGCGACCTTTCGTATGATTATGTGAAGATCAACGCGTCGTATCGAACGTAGACGCAAACGCAAATGTGCGAATAAATTCGCACCGCGCACGGCGTGCGCCCGCGCAAGAGCAAAAGGTAACAATTCACTAAGGGCATCCATATGGAAAGACTGATCGAAAAAGCCAAAATCCTGAGCGAGGCGCTCCCATACTTCCGTCAGTTCTACGGCAAAACGGTCGTCATTAAGTATGGCGGAAGCGCGATGGAAGACGAACAAATACGGCGCTCGACCGCCAGGGACGTGGTTTTGATGAAATACGTGGGCATGAACCCTGTCGTTGTCCACGGCGGCGGCAAAGCGATCTCGGAAATCATGGAAAAGCTCGGCAAAAAGCCCGTATTCCACAGGGGCATGCGCGTGACCGACGACGAAACCCGAGACGTTGTCGAGATGGTGCTGGTCGGCCGCATCAACAAGGAGATCGTCACGCTGATCAATCAAGCAGGCGGCAAGGCCGTCGGCGTCTCGGGCAAGGACGGCAACCTTATCCGCTCGACCAAATATTTTCCGGAAGGCGCGCCGGGAGTGGACATCGGCTACGTCGGCAAGGTGAGCGCGATAGACCCGGGCTTGATCCGGTCGCTCGAGCATAACGGATACATCGCCGTCGTGGCGCCTGTCGGCGTCGGCGAAAACGGTGAGACTTACAACATCAACGCCGACTCGGTCGCAGGCGAAATGGCGGCGGCGCTCAACGCGGAAAAGCTGGTGCTCCTCACCGACACGCCCGGTATCCTCAGGAAGAAGGGAGACGATTCGTCCCTGATCTCCACGCTTCGCCTGAGCGAAGTGGGAGAATTGACTCAAAGCGGCGTGATAGACGGCGGGATGATCCCCAAAGTCGAGGCATGTGAGCGGGCGCTCAAGGCGGGAGTCAGCAAGACCCACATCATCGACGGCCGCATCCTCCATGCCCTGCTTCTGGAAATCTTCACCGATACGGGCGTGGGCACCCAGTTGATTCCCTGATGTGGCGGCTGCACCCCGGCTCGCAGCCGCTGTTTCTTGACGTCCACCCACGCGGAATGCGAAAATAAAGAACAAGTTTCGTCCCCGCCACGTGAAGGACCGCAATCGCGCGAGATCGCACGGCTCGAAAGATTGCTCGATGAAACATCTTCGACAGAATCCGGTCACAAAGCCGGCCGCGAGTGTGTCCCGTAATTCGGGCCTTCAGACTCCGGTTGCGCGCCAATCAAAGTACAGCAGCGCACGGGCGCCGCAATTGAGCCGCAGGCGCGCATGGCGTGTGCCCGCAATTACAGGTCACTCAGTTGCGCTTCTCCTGCTCGCTCTGATCGCCCTTTTCACCGTGGCGCTCGCCGCTCCCCGGCATGCGCAGGCCGCGGACGAGAACGCCCAGTTCATGCGCATCAAAAAGGAAATTTCACGGGGAGACTTGCTCGAAGCGCAGAGCCGGCTCGTTGACTTCATCGAGGAGTATCCCATAGGACGTTTTGTGTATCGGGCCCGCTATCTGCTGGGTGAGGTGCTTTACAGACGCGCGGACTATGAGGGAGCCGCCAAAGCCTTCTCAGAACTTCTTGAGGACCACCCCGCGTGGAGCCACGCCGACCGCGCTCTCTACGGACTGGCGATGGCCCAGTGCGGATCGCGCGACTACGCCGATGCGTGCCGCACCCTGGAAAATCTCCTTGCTGCCTGGCCCAACTGCGAGATGGCCCCCAACGCGCTCTATTGGCTCGGAGAGGCTTATTACAGACGCGGCGATTACTCGAACGCTCTCCCTCACTTCCAGCGGTTCCTGAAAAGGTATCCCGACCACGGCCTGAGAGAACATGCGCTTGATTCCTCCGCCTGGTGCCTCGAGCAACTTGGCAGATATCCCGAAGCCGTCAAGACTCGAGAGAGATTCCTCGCGCAATTTCCGGATAGTCCGCTGAGCGACACCGCCGAGTTCCGTCTTGCAGACGATTATGTGCGAATCGGCGATGCCGAGTCCGCCGTGAAGCGCTATCTTTCTATCGAAGCCGCGGCGATCCCTTCCCCGATGGGCGAGGAGGCGCTCTTGCGGGCGGGTTTGCTCTTGGCCGGTCAGGGACGGAATGAGCAGGCCGTGCAAACCCTTGAAGAGCTCCTCGCAAAAGATCCCTCCGACGAAATTGGGCGACGGGCGCGGCTCGCTCTGGGCAACGCCTCCCTCAACACAAAGAACTATCAGCGAGCGGAAACCGTTTTCGCCCAATTGATCGAGCAGCCGCGCGATGAAATTGAACGATGCAGGGTCTCATTTCAATTGGCGCTGGCCCAGGCAGGACTCGGCAAGATGAGTGAGGCCGCAGGTCGCTTCTCGACTATCATGCGGCAGGCGCCGTGCGACACCCTGGCCGAGCAATCGGCTGTCGCATATGCCGTGTGCATGCTGAGCCTCGACCAGGCCGGTCTCGCGGCGGAAACGCTGGCCTCGTTCATTTCCGAGGCGGGTTCTTCACGCCATACGCCGGATTTGCGCTTCGCGCTGGCGGGCACGCTCCTTCTGGCTCAACGCTTTGCTGACGCCGAGCGCGCACTCGACGGGGTTACTTCAGACAAGGAAGCCCTGCGAAAATTTCCACAGGCGTCTTACTATCAGGCTTTTTGCTTGTATCGGAACGCTCAGTACGCTCGGGCCGCGGCGGAATTCCAGGCGTTCATCGAGGTGGGAAAACCCGAAGCGCTTGTCCCGCTTGCCCTCTTCCTGAAGGCTGATTCGCTTGCCAGAGCCGGGAAACCCGCCGAGGCCTTGTCCTCCATTCGGGCGTTCATGAGCAGATGGCGCGACCACCCGCTTGCCGCTTCAGCCGTCTTTGAGAGCGGCCTCCTCAACATGACGCTGGGACGGTACCAGGAGGCTTCTTACGACTTCGAGCGCATGCTTAGTATCGACTCGTCCGGTCCTGCCGCACCCTATGCCGCGTATTTTCTCGCCCTTTCAAGAATCAGCCAGGATGAGGCGCCGATCAATCTGCTCGGTTCGCTCGTCGAAAATGACAGGGGCTTCGAACTCGGCGACAGGGCGGCCTTCCTGTTGGGATGGCTGGAATTCCAGAGGGCCGAATACGGGCGTGCGGTCGAAATCTTCCGCGACCTGGTCACAAGATATCCAGCCTCTTCCCTCTTGGATATGGCCCATTTCTTCGAGGCGGCTTCGCACTTCAGGCAGGGCCAGCCGAAAATCGCAAGCGTGGAATTCCAGAAGTTTCCCGAGATGTTTCCCGACAGCCCTCTTCGAGACCAGGCGTTGTTGTGGGCAGCCGTCTGCGAGGAAAGATTGAATGCTCCCGACAACGCCGTGACGCTTTATGGCCAAGCGCTCGGAACGACGCGCTCGACGGAACTGCGGGCGTTTTCACTCTACGGAATCGCCTGGACGGAGTTGAGCCGGACAAATCCGGAAGGGGCGGCGGCGGCCTTCGGAAGGCTGATTGATGAAGCCCCGGCCGAGCCTCTGCTCGAACAATCGCTCTTCTGGAAGGGGCGGCTCAATTACGCGCTGGGGGATTTCCAAAACGCCCGGGATGTCCTTCTGAAGATGAGCCTGTCCTTTCCAGCCTCCCTCATGGCCGACGATGCCGTCTTCTTCGCGGCCAGAGCCGCGGGTAAAGCCGGTGACCATGCGGGAGCCGTGGAGACGTTCAATCTTCTGGAGCAGCGGTTCCCTCAGAGCTCCCTTCTCGAACAGGCGCATATCGAGAGGGCCGAGTGTCTTCTCGAAACCGGGCGGATGGACGAGGCGGTCCAGGAATTCGCGCGTTTCATCGAACAGAAGGTTGAGTCGCCATTGAGGCCGCTCGTGTTGTATGATATGGGAAAGGCGCTCCAGAGGGCAGGCAAATTCGAAGAGGCGATCGAGCAGTACAGAGCCGCAGCCGGGGGCGAAAAGAACGAGATCGCGGCCCGGGCCCGCTTTGCGGTCGCCGAATGCCTCGCCGAACTGGACCGCAGAGCCGAAGCGGTCGAGGAGCTTACCATCATCGCGCGCGGCGGATTCCCCGCCGGATGGGAAGAGAGGGCGCTCCTGCAGACGGCAATGCTGCTTGAACGCGACGGCATGATCGAGGAAGCGCGACACCTGTATTCCGCCGTGGTTGCCTCCTACCCCGAGGAGGCGGCGGGCATGGCGGCCTTGAAGGCATTGAACAGACTGACGCGGAACAACTGACAAGAGAGATGCTTAGAGACGTGCACTTCTAAAAGGAGGTAGGGATGTCACAGATTAACATCATTACAGGCGGAGGCTGGCTGATGATTCCCATCCTCGCCTGTTCGTTGGTCTCGGTTGCAGTCATACTGGAGCGCTTCTTCAGCCTGAGGCGGGCCCGAGCGTATTCCAAGGACCTCATGGATAATATCCGCGAGATATTGAAGCACAACCGGATTTCCGACGCCATCAATCTCTGTGAGGAGACCGGCGGGCCGCTCGCCTTCATCCTGAAGGCCGGCCTCCAGAAGCACGGCCGCCCGCGCCCCGAGATCAGGGAGGCCGTCGAAGATGCCGGGCTGCTCGTGATCCCCAGCCTCGAGCGTTACCTGAGCGTGCTGGGCACTATCGCCAACATAGCGCCCCTGCTCGGCCTGCTCGGTACCGTCGTCGGCATGACCGAGGCGTTCATGGTCATCCAAAGCCACGGCGGCGCCGTCACCCCGGGTGACCTCGCGGGCGGCATCGGAACCGCTCTGCTTACGACAGTGTGGGGTTTGATCGCTGCCATACCCACCCTCGTCGCATACAATTATTTCGTCACCCAGGTCGACAACATGGTATGGGAGATGGAAATCCTGTCTTCCGAACTGCTCGACATCCTCTCGGAAAAGGAACGCATCCATGCAGTTTAGGAAAAAACCGGTTACGCACGAAAAACTTCAGGTCTCGCTCAATATGACGCCGATGATCGACTGCGTGCTTCAGTTGCTCATATTCTTCATGCTCAGCTCGAGCTTCGTCCTCCAGACCGGCATCAACGTTGACCTGCCCAAGGCCAGGGCCCCGAAACTGAAGGAGGAGCAGGACATCGTCATCACCATTACCCGAACCAACGACATCTTTCTGAACGACCAGAAAATCTCGACAACCCAACTGCCGATAGCCCTGCTCGAACGAGTCACCAGGGCGGAGAAGAAGATGGTCCTCATTAAGCCGGACAAACGCGTGGAAACGGGCAAGCTGGTCGAGATCATGGGAATCGCCAAGAGCGTCGGCGTCGATTCCCTCGGCATCGCCACCGAACCGCAATAGGAGGGGCCGGTGCTTGATTCCCGCAAAATAGGAGTCTTCGTCCTGCTCTCGGTCGTTATGCACGCGGGCTTCGTGCTGCTCTTCCGCAACGTCACGCTCAGCTTTTCGCCTCCGGAGGCAAAGAACCTGTCTCTAACAATTCTCGTGCGCGGGCCGGGAAAAGGCGAGATCATTCAGAACGAGGCCGCATGGCCGACTCCCGGCAGGATCGAGCCCCCCTTCCCGGCGCAGGAGGCGTTAACCCGCATGAGCGGCGACGCGCAAGAATGGATGCGCGTCGGCGTTCCCGGCGCCCCTTATTTCACCGTGAAGGAGACGCTTGTCCCGCAACTCGACATTGCCGCTCTGGCCGATATGGCATACTCAGAGCCGCAGGATGCCTTCGCACAAGCTCCTCCAGAGTCCAAGGCTATGCCAATCACGGAATTTGCCCTAGGTCCCGCATTTCCCACAATCTTCGACGAGTGATATGCTTGAGGTGAACTTCTACATTGCAATCCTCGCCTATATGGGGGCGATCGTGCTCCTGCTGCTAGGGATTTGGATGTGGATAGAGTTCAACGCGCACGGCGGAACCCTTGTAGGGCTCGGAACGAGCCAGAAAAAGTGGCGATGTGCTTACTGCGGTTACATGTATCTGGCGGGTGAAGAAGACGTCTCGCAATGTCCTCGCTGCCACAGTTATAACAAACTGTGACTCTCCCTCACCTTCAGACGCCGCCTCTACCACATTGCAGGTCCGGTCCAGGTAAAAAGCGCACCCTCGAAAGCCCCATCCTCAGCCAGCGACGATTCCCGGGAAAGACCGCACATCCGTCGCGAATCATTTCGGGCTTTCCCGGTTCCGGACGTCATTCGACCTTGGAAACGTTCGCCGCCTGCAAACCCTTCGGCCCCTCGATGATGTCGAAGGAGACTTTCTCATCCTGCTGGAGGGTCTTGAAGCCGTCACCCTTTATCGCGGTATAATGAACAAATACGTCGTCACCCTCCTCCCGCTTGATGAAACCAAAGCCCTTCTTGTTGTCGAACCACTTCACTAATCCCGTCGGCGCCATGAAGCTTTACCTCCTACTTCACCTTCCATCAAACCCACTCGAGGGGCCAAAAAAGAAAAATCGCAGAATCCACATTTGCATTCTGCGAATCTTTACATCGCTTGCTCCAAGAACACTAGAAAAACTGGTGTCACTCTTCCATTGTTTCAAAAGTGACATAAATATACCACAGGGTTTCCCTTTTGTCAAGAAATGTTTGATTGAAGCTAAAGAAAAGCTCGAAATCAACGAAACCTCCGCTCTGTCAATGTTTTAAATTTTGGCAGCGGTGCGTCCGAACGGCCGCGACCGATCCGGGAAGATCGAGCCTTTCATCTCCCCATCCACAGCCCGGCAGAGCCGCAACACGAGGTTATTTGGGGACACCATGCCGCATGGTGTC
>CAZEBC010000004.1:0-15778 GCA_964510165.1 uncultured bacterium | reverse complement strand
ATGAGCGCCAAGACAAGAAACTGGATTTTTGCGGCGATAGGGATTGCCGTATTCATTCTGGGTACGCCATTGGCTCAACGGGCGATAGCGGGCGGGAACGCCTCCGGGAAAGCGGCCCACTCGCACGAAGCCGGCGCAGCCGATGTGCATCTCGTGAAGGTCGGTGACCTGTATCTCTACCTGACCCCGGCAGGCGACGGCTCGTTGAACGCCGTGCTGCTTGATTCGGCGCACAAGCTGGTTGCCGTCAACGAGAACCAGGCGGAACTTGTCTTCAAGCTGCCCAACGGCCAAAGCCGATCGGTGCGTATTACAGCGCCGAGCATGTCATCAACATGCACTCACGAGGGACATGACTCGGCCGGAACTGACTGCTGCCCGGACGCCACCCCCGGCGCACACGAGGAATGCGAGCACGAGCGGCAGTCACCGGAGACAAAGGAGAACGTCTAGCGGAGAGAACTCACGGATGTAACAAGACCTCTCGGGATGGAGAGTCTACTCCATAGCCAGGCGAAAGGAATAGGGTTGGGCTGCCTTCATTCCTTTCGCCTTTTGCTTTTCGGAAAACCCTCCTCGATTGTCGGGGTCCCGCGAGACGCGGGATGCGATCACCTCTTCCACCGAAGAGCACGACGCGCCGGCCCTGGCCCTGACAATAATTTTCTTGACAGGCGACAAGAGATGTGCTGTATAACAAACTACTTGCTATTTGCGCAATGTTCTGCATTGCATGCTCGCGCAATCCCCCGCTGATGCCAACGGAGATGATATGAGCTATCTGTGGGTTCTTTTACCCGCCGTGCAAGTCTTCTTCGCCGTCCATGCCTACAGAAACGGAAAGACCGGCTGGATTTTCATCATCCTCTTCTTTCCCATGGCGGGAGTCTTGATCTACTTCTTCGCCGAATACCTTCCCGACCTTCGACATGGAACGACCGTGAAAGACGTCTCCGCCAGCCTGGTGAAGAAGTTTGCGCCCTAACGCGAACTCCAGCGCCTCAAGGACCAGGCCGCATTTAACAACAGCGTGGGCAACAGAGTCGCGCTCGCGCGCGGACACATGGACGTCGGCCACTTCAATGACGCAATTGAAATCCTGAATGGCTGCCTGGACGGCGTCTATAAGAATGACCCGCAAGTGCTGTCCGCTCTGGCCTCGGCCTATATCGGTTGCGGGCAAGTTCCCGGAAGCGTTGAACACACTCACGCGGCTCCGAAAAGAACAACCCTGCTCCGACCCCAAAGGGACCGGCCTCCTCATGGCTCGCACGCTTGAACACATGAGTGATCTGGAGGGCGCCCGCCGCGAGTACGAGGCGATTGTGCGGGAAAGCGTGGGTGAAGAGGTCCGATGCCGGTACGCGCTTCTCCTCAAGAAGCTCGGCAGGCACGATGACGCACGAGTCATCTTCGAGGGAATTCTCAGAAACGCGAAGATCTCTCCGCGCTATTATCGGAAAATGCAGCGCCCATGGATTCAAATCGCCACGCGCGAAACCCAGTCCAAACCCGCTCAGGCAAAGTAATCAAAAGAGACCTCGAACGCCCTTTTCATGCCGTCTCGTTGCGCAGGACCCCCCTAGGCAAACAAGTCTTGCCCTTTAACGCAAGCAGTGGAAGAATTTTCAGACTACTGTTTGAAGAACATTTGCGTCTCAGCGCTCGTGACAATGGCAGGCGCTGCCTCGGCCAGGTCGGCGCCGCGCACCCGCCAGAACAATCGGCTTCCCGACGCAACCCTCTCCCAGATGCCGGCGGGCATTGCCCAACTGTTACCGCGGATGACGATGTTCAGATTGTCGAACGTCGACGAGAACGGCCCCGTCGGCGACATGGACAGATCGACGGCAAACGCGTTGTCAACTCCCCCGTCCGCGCTCCAGACAAACACCGGCGGCGATGTGAGAACGGCCTGCCGGTCAGGCAATAGCAACTCTATCGCTGTCAGCGGGGCCGTGACGATGCGAAAGACCGTGCCGCCCATGAAATCGGCCACATACAACTCTCCGGCCTCATCCTCGCCGAACGTGGCGATCATGAGCGCCGTGTCCAGCAGTTCGGTGAAGCTCCAGACGCCAAGCCCATCCTGCGAGGCGCCCCATATCTGCCCGGTGCACAAGTCAGCGAAGAAATAGATGCCGAACAGGCCCGGCTGCTGCACGCCGCGGTAGCGGTATCCGCCGGTGATGGAGCATTTTCCGAGCGAGTGATCGTACTCGATGATGGGCAGCGTGAGTGTGCCGTCGTTACAGTTGATCGTTGGAATGAAGCAGTGGAGGCCCTCCATCAGGCGCCAGCCGTAGTTCTCGCCCCCGGCACTGGCCGCAGACTGAAAATCTACCTCCTCGAACCGGTTCTGGCCGACATCGGCGATGAACAAGTCGCCCGTGAGCCGGTCGAAGCTGAAGCGCCAGGGATTACGCAATCCCAGCGCCCATATCTCGCCGCGCGCGCCCGGGACTCCGATGAATGGGTTATTCAGAGGAATGGCGTATGGGATGCCTCCGTTCACGTCGATGCGCAGCATCTTCCCCAGCAGTGTAGCAAGGTTCTGCGCGTTGTTGAACGGGTCCCCGCCCGAGCCGCCATCACCCATCCCGATATAGAGGAACCCATCCGGCCCAAACTGGAGCTGGCCGCCGTTGTGATTCGTGAACGGTTGCGCGATCGTCAGCAATACTTGCGCCGAAGCGGGGTTGGCCACGTTCGGGTCACCCGAAACCGAGTAACGCGCGACGACCGTGGCGCCACTCAGATTCGTGTAGTTGACGAAGAAAAGACCGTTCTGCGAATAGTTTGGATGGAATGCGACGCTGAACAGCCCTTGCTCGCCCGCCGTCGAAACGAGCGGCGTAATGTCAAGAAACGGCGTCGGCCTCACCCGTATGCCGTCAAAGATGACAATCTGCCCCTGGCGCAGCACTATGAACAACCGGCCCGACCCGTCACCGGCATGCGTGACGTAGGTCGGAAACGCAAGCCCGCTCGCCACGGGCTCGAGCGCGATCTGCACGCCTTGCGCGATCCCTGAAGCCAAGAGGATTGCGCTGCACACCGCCAAGAACATGACACGCTGCATTGTATTGTGCCACCACATGTTCCACCTCCGGCGCAAACGCCCTCATGACCGTTTCCTACGTCACTTTAGCACCAAACGAGGAATTTGGTAAGCGCGCGTGGAGCCGAGTGGTATAGAGTCGCCTCACCCCTATGGGAAAAGACAGCGAAATATGCTATATTGTGGCGTGGTTCGACCGGTTTTCCGCCGCTTGATTTTACGGTAACTCCAGATGACCGAACAGATACGCCCAGCGCCATCAGCCGAACAAATCGCGTTCGATGAGGATGTCCGAAAGAATTTTCGTTGGAATTTCGCCGTTAATCTGCTCTACGGCCTGTTCGGCACCACGGGATGGCGGCTCATTATGGCGCCCACCTTCGTGCCGGATTATATCTACAAGCTCGGCGGGTCAAACCTCATTGTCGGAATCCTGCTCTCCGTCGGGGGCCTGTCCCGATTTATCACGCCGCCGCTCATCGCATCCTATGTCGTGGACCAGCCTCTCCTCAAGAAAAAGGCTGTCATCATCGGGACGCTCATGCGCTCTCAGGTCTTGTTCTTCGCGCTTGCAGGATTCTTTTTTCCTGCTCGTCTCAACCTGGTGTCGTTTTTCATCTTCTTTTCCCTGTTTAACATGTTTCTGGGAATGCAAAACGTCGTGTACAACACCGTCATGTCAAAGGTCATCCCCGTCGAACGACGCGGGCGATTCATAGGGCTGCGCGAGTTCGTCGGCGGAGTCACCGCCGCGCTCGTGGCGCTCATTGCGGGCTCACTCATCCAGAACCTCGAATTCCCGCACGGATACGCCTCCACATATGCGCTTGCCTTCGGCCTTACCTTCCTGGGACTCATGTGCTTCGCTTTGTCGCGCGAGCCCGCGTCTCCGGCCGTCCTGAACAGGATTCCGCTGCTCGAGCGTCTTCGCTCGATGCCGGCCCTGATCAGGCAAGACAGCAACTTTGCCAATTACTGCCTGTGCCGGGCGATCGGGTCCCTCGCCCTCATGTCCAATCCGTTCCTCATCCTCTACGCCGGCAACCGGATGACGATATCGGGCCATCAGCTCGGCCAGCTCACCTTCTGTTATTTCGTCGCCCAGACGTCCATCAATCTTTATATGGGACGAATCGCCGATACAAGCGGTTTCAGAAAGGTGTTCATCATCTCTATCACGATCTGGACGATCGCGCTTGTGGCACTGATGTTGATTCCCGCGTCCTTTATCCTCGCCGTCATCGTCTTCCTGCTGCTCGGCGCCGGAGTCGGCGGATTCAATATGTCCATGTCCAATATGGTGCTCGAATTCGGCGACACGGCCGGAGTGCCCATGCGCCTCGGCGTCGTCAACTCAATCGGCGAAATGGCGACTTCCTTCGGACCCCTTCTCGCCGGAATGCTGGCCGACCATGTCTCCTACACCTCCGTGTTTCTCCTCTCCAGCCTGTGCACCGTTTCGACCCTCGGTATCATGTATTTCCGCGTCCGCGAACCGAGGCATCATTACGACAAGAGCGCTACCACGAGCAACCCCTCCTCATGAACCCTCCACGCTCTGGCCCATTCGCTCCCGTGAGAAGGAACCTGTAACCCATGTGGTGGCACAACCTGTTACCTGTGTCGCGCCACTTGACAGTGCTGCGGTCGATGCTTTTCCACCTGTACTACTCACCTTGGAATTTGTGAGTTTTCGTTACGATTTTCGACGAGGTAAGGATATAACGCCTTGCTGCAAAATGGATTCCGCGCTCCCTTGGTACCCCCCTTTTCCAAAGGGGGCGGAGAGACTGCCCCGCAATTGTAGGGGCGTCCCTACGCGGGCGCCCGGGCGGCCACGCGGGGCCGCCCCTACGACCGAAAACCGAATCACGGGACAGTTTCCGGAGGGGGATTTGAAAGCCAGTCTTGCCGACAGAAGTCCGCGATCTTTTCTCTCGGTATATTCAGGTTGCTCCCAGTCATTTGAGGACCCCGCGACCCTGACGGAATAATCTTTCACAGGTCGCTTTATTATGATAGAGACATGAAATGCCTTCAATCGGATTCCCACCTAAAGCGCGCGTGGAGGGGCGGCACAAGGGCCGCGACGGGCGAAATACAGGATTCGCCCCTACGGAAGGGTCGTTTCAATGCTTCAACCCGAAAGGCGACACCGCGTGTGTGCGCTTACGCGAAGACCTTGTAATCAATGTCGGGAAAGATGGTGTCGAGCGATTCGACGCGCGCCAGGTTGCCCTCGTCGATCTTGCCCGCCTTTAGCTCTTCATACAGCCGCGTGAAGCGAAGCACGTGGTCGACCGTCCGCTTGCGCGCGTAGGCGTCCATCGCGCCCACCTTCATGATGAAGGCCCAGTCGCTGCTCTGCGCAAGAAGCACCTCGCGCGCGGCCTGATTGAGCGCGCGCCGGGTCACGGGGTCGGGGCTTGGGTGCTCGCGCGCGAGGTCCGCCATGCGCTCGGCGGCCTTGTGGAGGTGGCGGTAAATCCAGTCGTTACTGCCCTCAAGCCACACCTCGCTGTAGCCCTTGTAGCCCCAACTCGACATCGAGGGCGTGGCCACCTGGTTGACGGGGTTCTCGCGCAAGTATTCCGACAGGGTCGCCGGGCGGAGCGTCTTCTGGTCATAGTGGAGTTTCTTAAAGAGGTAATACAGCCACTGCGGACCCTCGAACCACCAGTGGCCGAACAGTTCGGCGTCGTACGGCGCGACGATGATGGGCTTGCGTCCCATGAGGGACTCCAGATACCCGACCTGGCGCTCGCGGTTGAACATGAAGTTGCCCGCGTGCTCGGCGGCCTTCTCGTCGGCGCGGGCGGGGTCGTACGGCTGCTTGTGGTCGGTCTTGCCGGTGATCCTGTAGTACTTCAGCCCGGTGAACACGCGCACGCCATCGGGCTGGATGTATGGGCGCACGTATTCGAAGTCAAGGTCGAACCCGACGTCGCGGTAGAAGTCACGGTAATCGAAATCGCCGGGGTACCCCTCGATCGCGCTCCACACCTGCTTGGAGCTTTCCATGTCGCGCCCGAACGCGGCCACACCGGTCGGGCAGTAGATGGGCGCGAACACGCCGAACTTGGGCCGGGGCGAGGCATGCAGCACGCCGTGCGTCTCGGAGATGAAGTACTTGATGCCGGCGTCCTTGAGCGCCTGGTCCACGCCGGGGTAGTAGCCGCATTCGGGCAGCCATATCCCCAGCGGCGGCCGTCCGAAGACCTTCTCGTAATGCGCGACCGCCACCCTGACCTGCGCCTGGGCCGCCGTTCGGGTGTGGTTCAGGCACGGCAGGAACCCGTGCGTGGCGCAGCACGTGAGTATCTCGATGTTGCCGGCGTCCTGGAATTTCCTGAAGGCCGAGACGAGATCGCGCCCGTACCGCTCCTCGAACATGCGCCTGGCCTCGGTGAACCGACTGAAATACATATGGGCGAGGCGGTTGAACTGAGGCTCGAAGCGGGTGCGCTCGGTCTCCTTCAAGGCGAGTTCGATCAGCTTGTTGATGTGGCGGAAGTAGCGGCTCTGGAGCAGGTTGTCCTGCAGCATCGAGACGAGCGTGGGCGTGAGCGTCATGCTCAGGCGGAAATCCACCCGTTCTTCCTGCAGCCGCTCTAACGTCGCTATCAGTGGGATATATGTTTCGGTGATGGCCTCATACAGCCACATCTCCTCGAGGAACTCGTCGTATTCGGGATGCCGCACGAACGGGAGATGCGCGTGCAGTATGAGCGCCAGATATCCTTTGAACATGGTCATTCCTTTATGACCGGCTCGCCTGCACGGGTGGTCTTCGTGACGGTCGGCGTGATCGTGCGTTCCTCGATGCCGTCGGGCGAGCGCGCAGTTACGGGGATTACGTATTCGCCGTCGGGCAGGGAGAAGCGCGCGCTGAAAGTGCCGTCGGGCCTAAGCTGGACGGGATTCCCCTGCATCGTGACTTCTGCGCCCGGGACGGTGGCCCCGTAGATGATGAGTTCGGCGTTGAGCGCGAGCCAGAAGCCGCGCTCCTTGCGCGGGGCCTGCATGCTGAACAGGCTGGCGGGCGCCTCCGAGGCGAGCTGCATCCTGAGCTGCTTTTCCATCATTTCCTTCAGCTCGAGCGAGCCGGCGCCTATCTGGAACCCGCCGGAGAGCGCATACATACGCTCGAATTCCTGCTCCAGGCTCATCCAGCGCTCGTCCACTTCTTCGGACACGCTCGCGCGGGGAGTATGGATGGGATTGGAGCGCGCGATGGTCTTGTACGCGCCCGTCGGACTCAACAGGCCGATGTCAATGCAGTACGAACGGTTGGGCTGACCCGTGTTTATGTACCAGTTGTCGGCGTCCGCGCCTACGTCAATATCGAAATGATAGTTGGCGTTTCCGCCGTCGAACGCGGTCGCGGTGATGTCGTACACCCGGAGAGTTACACGCGCGCCTTCCGCGTCGCGGCCTAGTTCCTCTCTGGCTCCTTCAAGAGCCTCCGGGGTCACTTCCCAGTAGGTGAACACCCAGTACGGGTCACGCGTCATGGCAACGATGCGGCTCTCGCCGTAGCGGTGCGGGAGCGTGGTCGGGTAGACAGGACGGGCCTCGACGGACGGGGCCGCCTGCGGGAGCTCGGTCGAGTACTTGGTTCCCTCGACCCATTCCTCGGCCGATCTCACCTGTTCCGGCCCCTGCGCCGGCGCTTTCGTCGTCGGCTCCGATTCCGGCCCGAGCGTCAGGAGCGTACTTACGAGGTCTTCCTTCCGGGTGTCGGGGTCCGCATGGATTTTTCGCTCGCGGAGCATCTTCAGGAGTTCGGACTTTTTTTTCTTCAGCAGTTTCTTTCTGTCCATGATATATCACCCTCCAAGCCGGTTGCGGCCATATCTATCAATATGCGTCGAACCGCGTCGATCCTCTAGGGTGAATTCTCTCACACCATCCACATCGCGGCCTCGAACTCCTCGTCGGGCACGGGAATCTCGATGTATCCGGTGCGCGGCCAGCGCTCGATCTCGAGGTCGCCCTTATGAACAACGAGGCGGAACCGCATCGTGTCGCCGGCCTTGAGCTTGAGCTGCTCGAACGCGACGCCGAACTCGATGGTCTTGACCGCCGCGATCCGTTCCGATTCGCCGACCCTGGTCCAGGTCTGCGCGTCGGCCTGCTCCAGGATTTCCACCGTCCCCTTTTTCCCGGCGGCTGGCAGGTGGAGATTCAACCGGTAGAGTCGTTCATTCTCAATATGCACCGCGATGTGCACCTCGCGCATCTCGTCGCTGACCGGGCCGAGCGAGGTGTCGATGCGCAGGTAAAGGTCCTTCAGGTCGAAGCCCCAATAAATACAGGATATGCAGGTCTCCGATATGTTCATCGCGCCGCCGGACTTGCGGACGTCGAAGCTGCCGCCGGCCACCCACTCGTAGAAGTGGGTGACCTTGCCGTCAATGATGGGCTTGACAAAGCCGGTTGCCTGTTCGGTGGGCCTGGCTGCGCCAATATTGACGATTGGCTCGGTGAGATACAGGGGCACTTCATCGCCAAGCAACCGGTACACCTGAATCAGATGGGAGCGGAACAGGCGGTCGAACTCATGGTCGAACGCAGAGTTGAAGTCGTCGCCGTACCACCAGAACCAGTCGCTTCCCTCCGCCGCGTATATCTCGTTCCAGGCCGCCTCCCACTCTTTGGGTGACAGGTCGGTCCGGCGCCGCTGCTGTTTTTCGAGGTGCTTGCGGGTGCGCGCGAGCATATCCCAAGCCACATTGTCCTCGCGCCTGCCGATCCAAATGTTGAAGTTATGGCTGATCCACGATCCGCTGAAGATGCGCTTGAGACCCAGCTTCGGGGGGAACCGCCCGAGATAGTCGCCGATGGGGACCGTCTCGAACTCGTCGGTCTCCGAGAGGATCGAATAGAGGGCCGACAGGAACGTGCGGCCGCCGTCGGGGTAATATTCCCATGCATTCTCGCCGTCCAGGATGATGCTCACGAGGTGCTCGCCCAGTGTCTCGCGCGGGCCGAGGCAGTTCCGGATATTGCGCAGGTGGCCGACCAGGTCCCAGGCCGAAGCGTGCGCCTCGTTCCTGGAGTAGCTGAAACCAATCAGGTCCGATAGCCCCTTGTCGCGGAACACCACATTGATTCCCTGGCCGTCAAGCTGGAGCCGGTACGGCGCGTAGATGACCTCCGCCCCCCGCTTGCCCTTGATGGTGTTCAGGAGGATTTCCTCGTCGGTCGCGAACCACTCGATGCCCGCGTCGGCCATGATCCGCGCGGCCTCCACGCTGACCGAGCCTTCCGACGGCCACATGCCCCAGGGCCTGCGTCCGAACACTCGCTCATAGTATTCGACGGCGCGCGTCACCTGCAGGCGGGCATCCTCCGGATGCTTGAATTCCTCGCGGGGCAGCTTCACCTCCGGCATGCCCTCACGCGCCGACTCGAAATCGCAGAGCAGCGGAAGGATCGGGTGAAAGAACGGGCTGACCGAGATCTCTATCTGTCCGCGCTCCTGCGCGGCTCGGTACCTCGGCAGGAGCGAGCGCATGATTTCTCTCTGCCTTTCGAGCACGAACCGCTTGTCGGTCTCCGAGAAGCCGCGCTTCTTGAGGAAAAGCTGCTGGAGCTCACGGTCCTTATCGCGGGCCGCGTAGCCGAACCACGTGAGGTTGAACCATACCTGCAGGTCGCGAATGTCGTCGTCGGAGAAGCGTTCTTGTATCTTCCGCAGTTCCTCGGGAGTCGCCCGGCGGCCCCTCTTCTCCAGCAGTTCTCTGTAGCGGGGGTATATGTTGACCATCGTGTCCCAGTTGGCGGCGAAGAAATTCTGGAGCACGAACACGCGTTCGTCTATGCTGAGTTCGCCCGCCGGCCTGATGGACAGGTCGTGAAACACGTCGGTCGCGCCCCCGCTCACGTAGTCCTCGATCTGCATCATGAGCGAAGGTACGAAATTGAATGTCTGCCGGATCTTCGGAAATCCCTCGAGCACCGAAAGCATGTCGTTGTATCCCTTGATCGAGTGGAGCCGGACCCAGGGAAGCGTGTACTTGCCGGAGAGCGGGTCCCGGTACAATGGCTGGTGCATGTGCCAGAGAAATGCAACGAAGAGCTTGCTCATGGGATCAATCCAAGCCGAGCCTAACCCATTTCGGAGCATATTCTACGCCCGAGGGTTTCGGTTGTCAATGCGGAAGCGCAGGGGGTTCGATTGCATCATTGGCCCGGAATGTGTAACACTCACCACCGCGTTTCTTCTTCCTCACCCCAACCCTCTCCCAGTGGGAGAGGGAGCCAAGCCGCGGATAACGGTGATGGATGTCAACCCCCAACGCTCTCCCACTGGGATAGGGAGTATCCGTGTTGATCCTCCGCCACAGGGAGAGGGCGCATTCATGTTAACCCTCTCCCACAGGGAGAGGGCAGGGTGAGGGGCTTCGGTTGCATGCCGGGCTGTGTTACAATATACACAGTCGTCGCTGCGTTCTCGAGAAGGGAAATTTACGGGCGGTTTCCGAATGAGCCGAGCGAGTGACACCATCGGCTGGCTGTGCTCCTACACGCCGGAGGAGATCATCCTGGCGGCGGGGCTTGAGAGCCGCCGAATACTGGGAAGGACCGGCGCGACCGCCGCGGCCGACGCATGTCTTCATCCGAATCTCTGCGCGTATGTCCGCGCCTGCCTGAGTCAGGTCCTTGAGCATCCGGCGGACATCGGCGGCGTGGTCGGCGTCGATTCGTGCGACGCGATGCGTCGACTCCTCGATGTTTGGCGACACAAGCTCTCGCCTCGCTTCTTCCATGTGCTCTCGCTTCCGCATGTCTGGGAGGCGGGGGCGGTAGAGTTCTTCCAAGCCGAACTTGGAAGACTCCTGTGCACCCTGAGCGAATTTGCTGGCAAAGAAATCACACAGGACGACCTCCGGCGCGGCATCGCGCTCATGAACGAAACCCGCGCGCTGCTCCGGCGGCTGGACGTGCTCCGACGCACGAATTCCTCTTTGACGGGCGTGGAATTCTACCAAATTCTCCTCAACGCAATGACCCGCCCGAAGCAGGAGTTCAACGCCGGGCTGCGGGAACGTTTGCGCGAGCTCGAAACGCAAGCGGCGGAGAGCGAGAACTCAATAAGAATTGTGCTGTCCGGCGGCGCGCTTGATGATCCGTGGGTGGTCGAGGCCGTCGAGAATGCCGGAGGGCGGGTGGTCGCCGATGACCTGTGCTGCGGCAGCCGATATTTCGAGGGACTCGCGTCCACGGAGGGCGAGCCGTTGCGGGCGATCGCCGAGCGGTACATCCTTCGCGCGCTGTGCGCCCGCATGTCCGACACCGACGACCGGGTCGAGCGTCTGCTCGGCCTCATCGAGGAATCCGGCGCGCAAGGCCTGATATACTACAGCGTGAAGTTCTGCGACCCGCACATGTTGGATTGGGCGCCAATCAGCGAGGCGCTGCACGTAAGGGGAATACCAGCGCTCCGGTGCGAGACGGATTATTCGCAGAGCGAACGCGAGCGCATGCGCACGCGCATCGAGGCGTTTCTGGAGATGCTTAGGTAAGGGCGGGTCCCACGCCAGGGCGTGGCCGCTCGACGTAAAGGATACCCATGTCCGAACGACCCGAATTCATCCGGCGGATGCTCGAGCGCAGCGACAGCCGGGAGATGGACCCGACGTACTTGAGCGGGACCATAAGTCGGGGAATGCAGTACGCGCGTCTCCTGTACCGGGCGTTCGCCGGGAAAAGCCCGGTGGCGTGGATCAATGTGTTCACCCCGCCCGAACTTGTCTTCGGGCTTGGCTATATACCGTTCTGGCTTGACGGCGCGGGGGGCACATCGGGCTGGATCGAGTTGACCGACGTCTTCGAGCGCGCCGACGCGATTTTGCCTTCGCGTGACATGTGCACGTTCCTGCGGGCGGCCATCGGGGCGGCCGACATGGGCCTTTTTCCTCAACCGGGGGCGGTCGTCTGTACCTCGCATCTGTGCGAGGGCGCTCCGAAGATCGCGCGCATGGCGGCGCGGCGGCAGGGTGTCGAGTTTCATCTGCTCGACATTCCGGCGGAGATGTCCGAGGAGGCGGTCGGGTATGTGGCGGGCCAGCTTGAGCTTGTCGCGCGGAGGCTCAGTGAGATATCGGGCATGAAACTGGACATCGACCGGCTCAGAACGGCGATCGAACTTTCGAACCGGGCGCGGGCATATCTGGCCGAAGTGTATGAACTCCGAAAACATGCGCCGGCGCCGGTGACCGGCTCGCAGTTTGTGGGATTCAGCCTCGTGTATCCCTGGGGAACGAAGGTCGGCGTGAGCATTGCCGAATCGCTGCGGGAGGACGTTGCCGGGCGCGTCGCCGGAAATGTCGCGGCCATTCCCGGCGGCGAGCGGCACAGGCTGATGTGGATTCATCTGAGACCCGTGTTCGAGACCGACATCATGGCGTACCTGGAACAGGAGATGCGCGCGGTCATCGTCGTTGATCTCATGGGCGAGGCGTGGTGGCCGGAACTGGACGCGCGCGACCCGTTCCGGGCACTTGCCCTGAAGATTCTGTCGAACCCCGAGCTTCAGCCGATGGACTGGAAGACCGCACGGTTAAAGAAGATCGCGAAGGAATATCGGATTGATGGCGCGGTCCACTTCCTGCAGCGGGGCTGCCGGTGGAACTATGGGCAGACCGCGCTCTATCGCGAGGCCATCGCCAGCCTCGGGCTGCCGTTTCTCGCGCTCGACGGCGACGCAGTTGACAGGCGGGCGACCCCGCATGGGCAGATTCTCACGCGGCTCGAGGCGTTCCTGGAATTGCTCGAGACGGCCCGCTCCGGGAAAGGGCTTGACGAATGAACTTGAGGCCGAGCCGCTGGTTCTTCGCGCTGGTGTGGGCGATGTTCATTGTGAAGGGCCTGCTCTACGCCGCCGTCACTCCGCTGTGGGAAGGCTTCGACGAGCCCTTCCACTTCGCCTACGTGCAATCGCTGGCCGCCGCGCACCAACTGCCGGAATTCGGCGAGGCGCGCGTCGGAGCCGATGTCGCCGAGTCAACCGCGTATGTGCCGCTTCCGGACCTGATGCCCGCACTCGGAGCCGCAGATGAGAAGCTCACGTATCGTGACTATTGGCAGATGGATCAGGCGCGCCGCGCGGGAGTGATGGAAAAACTGCGCAGGCTTGAGGCGAGCGCGGACACACTGACGCCCTCGGACGTGCCGCTGTACCAGGTGCAGCATCCGCCCCTGTACTATGCGTCATGTGTGCCTGTGTACGAGGCGATGGGCGGCCTGAACATTGTGGATAAGGTATTTGCGCTGCGAATCTTTTCGGTCCTCTTGGCGTCGCTGTGCGTCATAGCTGCGGCGGTGACGGCTCGCGAGGATGCGCCGTTGACGCGCATGTGCGCGGGATTTGTTGCGCTCTGGCCGGTGCTGTATATTGACGTCGCCCGCGTCGGGAATGACAGCCTGGGTGTTGCGCTCTACTCGCTCCTGTTCGCGGCGATGATGCGGTTTGGGGAAAGGCCTTCGCTTGCCCGGGCAGTGGCGGCGGGCGTCGTGCTTGGCCTCGGCCTGCTCACGAAAGCGTATTTTCTGCCCGCGATACCTGCGGTCATCCTGTACACGGCGTATCTCGCATTCGCATATCGTACTCGGTCCGAAGAACCCGAAACCCCAAACTCGAAACTCGAAACCGCGATCTTGAAAGGTGGTTGTCTCCTCCTCGCGATTGCAGCCGTTGTGGGGGGCTGGTGGTACGTTCGCAGTTATCTCCTGTACGGCAGCTTTTCGGGGTTACAGGAGAGCGTGTATCATCCGGCAATGAGCCTGGTGGAGAAGATGCGGGCGGCGTTCGAGGTTCCGTGGACCAGGATCGTCAAGCACCTCTTCGTCTCGTTCTGCTGGGTCAACGGGTGGAGCCTGGTTCACCTGCCTAAGCCGCCGTATTTTGTGTTTGTGGTGGCCTTTGCCGTGGCGGTGGTGGGACTTGCGAGAGGCGGACACACAGGGCCGCCCCTACAAGAGAAAGCATACAATCAAACGACTTCCACCGTTGCAGAGTATCAGCAACGAGTCGTTATTTCAGCCGCCTGTCTTCTTTTCTTCTTTCTTCTCGGCGTGATATACCATGAAATCAATGCCTTTGCCGTGGTCGGATTGGGCGGCGGCCCCGGCGGCTGGTATCTCTACGCGCTCGTGCTCCCGATCAGTTTCATGACCTCGCTCGGTATTCGCGGCCTCGGGCCGCTCGCGCGCCCCTGCTTGGTCGCCGCCTTTGTTGCAATTTGGGCGGTGGAGATGTACGGTTTCGTGTTTGTGCTTGCGCCCTACTATGCCGGGCTCGCGCTTCCCGCTGCGGACGGCTGGGGCCTGCGTTTCATGGAAAGCCCATCGCTCATCTTTTCGATGCAGACCATGACCCGCCTGCTCGCGAACAAGCCGGCGTTCATCTCACCCGCCGCCCTGGGGCTTCTGTCGCTCGCCTATCTCGCTTTGCACGCGGGGGTAATCCGCCGTTGCGCCTCTTTGCCGAAAGGGACTTCTTAACCGCACGTTCTTAAGAGTCTTCCCGCTTTTTGACTCCGTTTGGGCGGGTCTGTTATAATTTCCGAGATTTGCCCGAATTCGAACAAGAACATGGAAGGCGCCACATGCTTGCTGACAGAATGAAGCTGATAGATTCGTCCGGCATTCGCAAGGTGTTTGACCTCGCGGCCAAGCTGAAGGACCCGATTAACCTGAGCATCGGACAGCCGGACTTTGACATTCCCGAAGAGATCAAGGAAGTCGGGATACAGAGCATTCGCGATGGATTCAACCGCTACACCGTCACGCAAGGGATACCCGAGCTGCGCGAGGCGGTGGCCGAATATTACCGGACGCGGCACAAGGTGGAGTTCGAGGACGTGCTGATAACCTCGGGCGTGTCGGGCGGGCTGATGCTGGCGTTCATCGCGCTCGTTCAGCCGGGCGACGAAGTGCTGTTGCCCGACCCCTACTTCGTGATGTACAAGCACCTGGCGAACCTGTTCGGCGGCAAGCCCGTGTTTGTGGACACCTATCCGGACTTTACGCTGCGTCCGGAGAGGCTCGAGGAGAAGGTCAGCCCGCGCACGAAGATGCTGGTCATAAACAGCCCGGCGAATCCGACGGGCAGGGTGTACAGCGCCTCCGAGTACAAGGCGATCGCCGAGTTTGCGCGTCGGCACAACCTGTTCGTTATCACGGACGAGATATACGACCATTTCATTTATGATTCGCGGCCTGACACGTTCGCGAAACACTACGAAAAGACGCTTCTTTTGAATGGATTTTCGAAGTCCTCGGCCATGACCGGTTGGCGGCTCGGCTATGCCGCCGGTCCGCATCAGGTGATCGAGGCGATGAAGATGCTGCAGCAGTACAGCTTCGTGTGCGCGCCGTCGTTCGCGCAGAAGGCGGGCTTGGCTGCGCTCGATTACGACATCAGCGGCCACATCGCCGAGTACCGAGTGAAGCGCGATTTGATTTATGAAGGACTGAAAGGCCACTTTGAGGTGGAGAAGCCGGGCGGCGCGTTCTACATCTTTCCCAAGTCGCCGGGCGGAAACGGCGTGAAGTTTGTCGAGCGCGCGATCGCGAACAATCTGTTGATCATCCCGGGCAACGTGTTCTCGGAGAAGAACACGCATTTCCGAATTTCGTTCGCGGCGCCCGACGATACGATCAAGCGCGGCATTGATGTCTTGCAGAGGCTGGCGCGCGAATTTTCGT
>CAZEBC010000003.1:28610-58102 GCA_964510165.1 uncultured bacterium | reverse complement strand
CGCTTGCTTTCCGGGTACCAACAGCGGTCGTCCACAGTGGTAAATTTAATCTAGTTGCTCTCTCTGTCAAGAATGATCTTTCCAAAGGGCGTCTGCGGTTGCTTGAAATTGACACAATGTGTTAGCTCTGTTATAGTTAATGAGGTTGATGATAATGCCTAAATTTTAGGCAAGGTTTTCCTAAATCACGGATTATACGGGATTGGATACAAAGAAAGCGAAGCTGGAGGAGATATTGAAGGGGCTGGGGAGCGCGGTGGTGGCGTTTTCCGGCGGGGTGGACAGCACGTTCTTGCTCCGGTCGGCGCTGGACGCGCTTGGGCCTGAGAAGGTGCTGGCGGTGACGGCCACGTCGCTGACGTATCCGAAGGCGGAGCTTGAGGAGGCGAGGCGGCTGGCGGGGTCGCTGGGGGCGAGGCATAGGGTGATCGAGTCGGAGGAGATGGATATCCCGGAGTTTGTGTCGAATCCGCCGAATCGGTGCTATTACTGCAAGCGGGAGTTGTTCGGCAAGCTGGTGGGGATCGCGCGGGAGGAGGGCCTGGCGGTCGTGGTTGACGGCTCGAACATGGATGACCGGTGGGACTATCGGCCGGGCAGGCAGGCCGCCGAGGAACTGGGAGTGCGCAGTCCGCTGGCGGAGGCAGGGTTGACGAAGGCGGACATTCGGGAGCTATCGCGCGCGCTGGGGCTGCCGACATGGGAGAAGCCTTCGTTCGCGTGTCTGTCGTCGCGGTTTCCGTATGGGTCCACGATATCGCCCGAGAAACTGGAGCAGGTGGACCGGGCGGAGCAATACTTGCGGCACAAGGGGTTCCGTCAGGTGCGTGTGCGGCATCACGACCATACGGCGCGAATAGAGGTGACGCCGCAGGAGTTTGAGCGGTTTTTCAACTCGAAGATGATCGCGGACGTGGTCGAGGAATTCAAGAAAATCGGGTATAAATATGTGACGTTGGACCTCGAGGGGTATCGCACTGGGAGCATGAACGAGGTGTTGGGGATTGATCGGTAGGGGCAGGTTACATTGGGGACACCATGCGGCATGATGTCCCCAATATAACCGGTCCCGCCCATACTTGAAATGACTACCTTTCATAATCCTTCCGAATCCGTCCGGCTGGACTCGCCCGAGATAGAAGCGCTTCTGACGATATCGGAGAAGTTGGGCGCGTCGCGCGACCTTTCCGAGACGTTTCAGCAGATCATGGAGATACTGGCGTCGCGGTTCGGGATGCAGCGCGGCACGCTGACGCTGCTGGACCCGAGCACGAAAGAGTTGATGATCCGGGTCGCGCACGGGCTGACCGATGAGGAGATAAGGCGCGGCAAATATAAAATAGGAGAGGGCATCACCGGCAAGGTGGTGGAGACGGGCCTGCCATTCATTGTGCCGAGCATCGGGAAAGAGCCTCTGTTTCTGGACCGGACGGGCGCCAGGAAGAACATAGACCGTGACAAGATCGCGTTCTTGTGCGTTCCACTGAAGTTGGAGAACGAGGTGGTGGGCGTGTTGAGCGTGGACAAGGTTCGCTCGGGCGATGACACGCTGGAGGGCGACCTGCATCTGTTGACGATCATTGCCTCGATCGTGGCGCAGGCGGTGCGCGTGCATGGGGCGATCAGCGAGATCGTTGCGCTGAAGGAGCGGACCGACCGCATACTGGCAGGGATGGCGAACGGCGTGGTAGTTCTCGACGATCGGGGGCTTGTGACGACGCTCAATCCGGCCGCTGAGCATATGTTCCAGTTGAGGCGCGAGGACGTGGTGAGCAAGCACTTTCTCGATGTGTTCGCGCAGCATCGGGGCATGCTGAATATCATAGACCGCGTGTATGATGATCCCGCCGCGGCGCCAAGCTTTGAGGCGCACGTGTTCGGGGCTGGGCCTGAGCCGACGCCGATTGCGGTGACGTGGTCGCAGTTGGGGCCGGATGCGTCGGGCCGGAGGGCCATCGTGCTGAATGCGCAGGACCTGACGGAGGTTAAGCGACTGGAGCGGCAATCGCGGCGCAATCATCGGCTGGCTGCGCTGGGGACGATGGCGGCCGGGGTGGCGCATGAGATACGGAATCCCCTCGGAGGCATACGAGGGGCGTCGCAGCTATTGGCCCGAAAAGTGAAGGACAAGAGGGAACTCAAGGATTTTCTCGATGTGATCGTGCGAGAGGTGGACCGGCTGGACCGGACAGTGGCGCAGCTACTGGACTTCGCGCGTCCGGCGAAGGCGGATGTCGCGCCGACGGATATCGGCGAGATTATCGAGCGGGCGCTCGATCTTCTGAAGTCGGACATCAAGAAGAGCGGCGTGAAGGTGCGTAAAAAGTTAGAGGCGGGTTTGCGGCCAATCAGCGGGGACGCGGCCCAGCTCACGCAGGTGTTTCTGAACCTGTTCCTGAACGCGGTGCAGGCGATGCCGGAAGGCGGCGCGTTGAAGATAAACGCGCGTGAGAATGCAGGCTTTGGGCGCGGACAGGTGCCGGCGGTTGTTGTCGAGATCAACGATACGGGCTGCGGCATGTCGCAGCAGACATTGGAGCACCTCTTCATGCCGTTCTTCACCACACGAGAGACGGGGACGGGGCTTGGGCTTGCGATTTCGCATCGGATCGTGGAGGAGCACGGGGGCGCAATAGACGTGGTCAGCGAGGAGGGGAAGGGGAGTACGTTTATCGTGTCGTTTCCGGTTGGAGAAAAGGCATAGAGCCATGTTGCCGAGAATCCTTGTTGCCGATGACGACCAGAGCACGCGCTGGGTGTTGAGCCAGACGTTTGGCGCGCCCAAGTATGAGTGCGAAGCGGTGGGGTCCGCCGATGAGGCCTTACAGAAGCTTCGAAAATCGGAGTATGACGTGCTGCTGATGGATGTAAGGATGCCGGGCATGAGCGGGCTTGAGGCGTTGAGTCAGGCCAAGCTGATCCAGCCTGAGCTGGCGGTGATCATCATAACGGCGTATGGGACGATGATGACGGCGATCGAGGCGATGAAGTGGGGCGCGTATGATTACGTGACGAAACCCTTTGACGTGGAGGAGCTAGAGGCCACAGTCCAGAAGGCGCTGAGGACACAGGCGCTCGCGCGGGAGAATACCGAGCTTCGGGCCAGGCTTCGCGAGAAATACGACATCAATAATCTCGTGGGCAGTTCGGAGAAGATGCAGGAAGTGTACAAGGCCATCGGGCGCGTCGCCGACAAGGACGTGACGGTTCTGATCCAGGGTGAAAGCGGGACCGGCAAGGAGATGGTCGCGCGCGCGATTCATTACAACAGCCGGCGTTCCGGCGGGCCATTTGTGCCCGTGAACTGCGTGGCGATACCGGAGAACCTGCTCGAGAGCGAGATGTTCGGGCACGTGAAGGGGGCGTTCACCGGCGCGACGGCGAGCCGGACGGGGAAGTTCGAGCAGGCCGAGCGCGGCACGTTGTTTCTCGATGAGGTGGCCGACATCGGGCTGGACCTGCAGGGCAAGCTTTTGAGGGCGTTGCAGGAACGGGAGATCGAGCCGGTAGGCGGGGGGGTGACGATAAAGGTGGATGCGCGAGTGATCGCGGCGACGAACCGGGACCTGGCCGCTGCGATAGGGGAGGGTCGGTTTCGCGAGGACCTTTATTATCGGCTCAACGTGGTTCCGATAGTGTTGCCGTCGCTCAGGGAGCGGAAAGAGGATATTCCGGAACTGGCGACGTATTTTATTCAGCGGTTCGCGGATGAAATGAACATCGAGCCGCGCGCGATCGAGCCGGCGGCCTTGGAGGCGCTTCAGTCGTATAGTTGGCCGGGCAACGTTCGCGAGCTGGAGAACCTGATCAAGCGGATCATGGTGATGCAGACCGACCAGGCGATAACGCCGGAGCACATCGCGCTAGCGTTGCCGAAGGCCGCCGCTCAGCGCTTTGGTGAAAGCGGAGCGTCCTGGGAGCAGTTGGTGGAGGGCACGTTGGACTCATTGGCGGGTGAGACAGGGCTGTATGACCTTGTGCTCGAGAGGCTCGAGAAGCCGTTGATCGAGAAGGTGCTCAAGAGGTGCGGCGGGAACCAGCTTCGCGCGGCGGAGATGCTTGGGATCAATCGGAATACGCTTCACAAGAAGATGAAGAAGCTGGGTTTGAAGTGAGGGGGAGGGAGGTTCTTACTGCTGGATGAAGAGACGGAGTTGGTCGCTGTGGCTCGCCCTGGTATTCTTCCTTGCCATCATCTACTTCTTTGACATCAAGGGCATCCAATTTTATCTCATTCCCTCGGACTCGATGGACCCCACATTGAAGAGATCGGACTACATTGGAGGGTTTACGGTAGAGCTGTCTGAACTGCAGCGGGGGGATATCGTGGTGTTCTCGGGCGGGCAGGAAGACGACCTCTATGTCAAGCGAGTGATAGGATTGCCCGGAGAGACGGTTGCCATCTATAATGGATACGTTTACATAAACGGGGTCCTTCTGGAGGAACCTTACGTAAAGAACCGGAGCGATGAGTTCAGGCCTCCGATTCAGATTCCGGAGGGGCGCGTGTATGTCATGGGTGATAACAGGGTCAACAGCGTCGACAGTCGCTGGTTTGGGCCGGTTCCCGGCTGGCTGATCCGGGCGAGGGTTGCGTTCATCTATAACCCGATCAGCAGGATAGGGCCGGTAAGGTAGGCATTGCGCGGACGGCCACACAGGGCCTGCCGTTGCGAGGAGCGAGAATCGTCATTATGTTGGTTTACTTGATTCGGCACGGTGAGACCGACTGGAACGTCGAGAAGAGATGTCAGGGGTTCAGCGACAGCGAGCTTAACGCGACGGGCCGGCGTCAGGCCGAAGCGATAGGAAAGCACCTCAGCAAAGTGAGGCTGAGCGGAATCTATTCGAGCACGCTGAAGAGGGCGTATGATACGGCGAGCGCTATCGCGCGATACCATTCCGTGCAGGTGAAGCCGCTCGACGAATTGCGCGAGCTGAATCAGGGCGAGTTCGAGGGGTTGACGTTGACCGAGCTGGTGGAGAATCATTCGGACTTTCTGGCGAAGTGGTTCCGCGAGCCGGCCGATGTGAGGCTGCCGGGCGGCGAGACGCTTCGGGAAATGCAGGAGCGCGCATGGGCGGCGCTTGAGAAGATCATCGAGGCCAACTCCGACGGAAGCGCGGCGGTCGTTTCTCACAACCTGTGCAATCTTTCGCTTCTGTGCCGGATTCTGAATCTCGACCTCACCGATTTTCGGCGACTGCACCAGGACGTTGCGGGGATAAGCGTGATCGAGTTCGGTGGCCGGTGGCCACATCCCATTGTGCTACGCCTGAACGACACCAGTCACCTCGGATAGCGCGGGAGAGCGCGTTATGCAGATCCTTAAGGTCTTTTCGGATTACATCTGTCCATTCTGCTTCATCGGGAAACACCTGGCGGATTGCCTCACAGGGGAGTTTCCCATCGAGGCTGTTTGGAAGCCGTTCGAGATTCATCCCGAGGTCCCATCCGAAGGCATCCCTCTCAGCCGCTTCTTGGCGGGAGCCATTTCCAACTTGGAGGCAAATGTGCGCAGGCTGGCCGAGGAGATCGGGGTTGAGATGAAGATGCCGAACAAACTGCCCAACTCGCACATGGCGTTGCTGGGCGGTGAGGTCGCCCGTGAGAGCGGCGTCTTCGAAAAATACCACTCGGCGGTCTTGAGCGCTTATTTCCAGCAGTCCAAGGATATAGGTGACTTGGATATATTGAGTGAAATCGCTGAAGGAGCCGGGATGGATGGCGGATATTTCAGGGAGGCGGTATCGTCCGGAAAACACGCGGATGCTCTTGGGGCTTCCCTTCAAGAGGCGCACACGCTCGGGTTGACGGGGGTGCCCTCGTTCGTGTTTTCAAATGGCGGCGTCATAATCGGGGCGCAACCTTATGAACTCCTAAAGCGAGCCGCGGAGCACTCGCTTTGTTCGTAGGCAGGCCGGCAACGGATTTGATCTCAGGAGATCTGCGATGAAAAATATCACCCCACTCACCAGTCGTCCGACGAGGGAAGAATACGAATCGCGCTTGAGAAAGGTGTGGGGAAAAGCGGCTGCGCTTGGCTTGGGAGCGTACGTATCCACATGGCTGGAGAATGTGTATTATCTGTCCGGCTTCGTGTACACGGCGCACGAGCGGCCCTTCTTTCTGGTGCTGAAGGAGGGCGGCCCGACGCTTGTTGTGCCGAAGCTCGAGGTGGACCATGCCCGGGAGCACACCTGGATAGGGGACATAATAGAATATGGCGAGTATCCGGCTCCGCCGGGGAAAGGGTGGGCTGATGCGCTTACGAAGGCACTTGGGGGCGCCAAGAAGGTGGGCATCGAATCCAGCCTGCCCGTGTATGCGCGCGAGGCGATTGGCCGCGCGACAGTCATCGGCGACATAATCGAACATGCCCGGCTCGTGAAATCGGAGTGGGAGGTCGGCCGCGTTGCGTATGCGGCCGAGGTCTGTGACGTGAGCACTCAGGCGATGGTGGAGAATTCTGCGGAAGGGGTCAGCGAGTTGACGCTGTACTCGGCCGGGCGGAATGCGGCCACGTTGAAGATCGTTCAGGACATACCGCACGCGAATTTCCAGGTAACCAAATCGGTGACGGCGGTGTGGATAGGCCGCATGAGCGCGATGCCGCATTCCACGCCGTCGATATTCGACACGATGAAGGCGGGCCAGCCGAACGTGTCGCTGGTGAGCCTGCAGGCGGATGGTTACTCGGCCGAGTGCGAGCGGACCTACTTTCTTGGCGAACCCGACCGAAGGGCGAGGCAGTTGTTCGAGACGATGACGGAAGCGCGGCGCATCGCGTTTTCGATGATCAGGCCGGGCGCTTCATGCTCGGAAATAGACAAAGCTGTGCTGGGTTTCCTGAGGGACAAGGGCCATTCGGAACACATCTTGCATCGCACGGGGCATGGTTTCGGCATCAGCGTGCACGAGGCGCCATGGATAGCCGAGGGCAGCGAGCATATGCTCGAGGCAAACATGCTGGTGAGCGTTGAGCCGGGCATTTACATCCCCGGTTATGCCGGTTTCAGGCATTCCGACACTGTGTTGGTGACCGAGGATGGCCCGATTTCGCTCACGAAGTACCCAACCTCGCTCGAGGAGTTAATTGTGGCCTCGGGCTGAACCGAAGAGCCAGAACGGGGGTGAGACGCATGGCGAAGGCTTACCTGAAGATCAATGTGGAGGCGGGGAAGGAAAGGGAGGTCTGCGAGCAGCTCAGAAAGCTGCACGCGGTGACATCCGCGGACTTGACGACGGGTGATCAGGACATCATCGCGGTGGTCGTATCCACGAGTTACGAGTCGTTGCTGAGGACGATCGTGGAGGAATTGCGCAAGATTGATGGCATCGCGAGCACCTCGACGAGCCTGGTGCTGGAATAATCTGGGCGTTAACTTTGACAAGGCGCCTTCTGGTACTTTATAATAATCGTTATTGCAGGCTTAGTAAAATCCATACTAATATGCGGCGACAAATGCGAGGCGAGGATTAGCATGTGCGGAATAGTCGGCTATGTGGGCGCCCGGCAGGCGACTCCCATCATACTTGAGGGTCTGAGGCGGCTGGAGTACCGCGGATATGATTCCGCCGGCGTCGCGGTAATCAACGAATCGAGGATTCATGTTGTCAAAGAAGTGGGCAAGCTCAAGGTTCTTCGCGCGCGTTTGGGCGAGAACACCCTCACAGGGACCACGGGAATAGGGCATACACGCTGGGCCACTCATGGAGTTCCCTCGCAAGTCAATGCGCATCCCCATCAGGACTGCTCCGGGTGTTTCACCCTTGTTCACAACGGAATTATCGAGAATTATGGCGAACTCAGGCAGGATCTGATAGCAAAGGGCCACAAGCTAGTTTCAGAAACCGACACCGAGACCGTGGTGCACTTGATCGAGGAGAACTATTCGGGCGATTTGCTGAAAGCCTTGCTGGCTTCGATGCGCAAGCTGAAAGGGGCTTATGCGCTGGCGGTAATTTCAGCGCATGAGCCGGGGGTAATCGTGGCGGCGCGGAACGGCAGCCCATTGGTGGTCGGCTACGGGGACGGTTTTGGCCTTGTGGCCTCGGACACGTCGGCCATTCTCGAGCATACGCGCAAGGTGGTCTTTCTCGATGATTTTCAGGCGGTCCGACTCGACGCGAAGCGGATGCTGGTTTGTGATATCGAGGGGAAGGAGTGTCGGCCCGCCGTGAAGGAGGTCACGCTCGACCTTACGGACATCGAGAAAGGCGGACACCCCCATTTCATGATAAAGGAGATACACGAGCAGCCGTCATTGGTTGCCGATGTTCTGATGAGGAGGCTATCGCCGACGACCGGCGAGATAGACTTCATGGAGGCTAAGCTGGACCGGCTTGACCTGGCGAAGGTCGATCGGATCGCGATGGTGTCATGCGGCACGGCATGCCATGCGAGCATGGTCGGCAAGTATTACCTGGAGAATTTCGCGCGTATTCCGGTAGAGGTCGACGTCGCCAGCGAATTTCGCTACCGCAACCCTGTGCTCACCAAGAACAGCCTGGTGATAACAATCTCGCAGTCGGGCGAAACCGCGGACACACTCGCCGGACTGAAGGAGGCCCACGCACGGGGGGCGAAAGTATTGTCGTTCATCAACGTTGAGGGCAGCAGCATTGATCGGGAATCGGATTCCACGATTTACGTGTATGCGGGGCCGGAGATCGCGGTGGCATCGACCAAGGCATACACTGCCCAGTTATTGGCGCTCTTGTTGTTTTCGCTGTATTTGGGAAGGAAGAGGGGCGTCCTCGCTCAAGAAGTGCATTCAGATTTGATTCAGGGATTGCGATCGGCGCCGGAGAAGATGCGGTGGATTCTGGATAATCACGAACCTGTGAAGGAATGCGCGAAGAGGTTCAGCAACGTCTCCAGCTTTCTCTACCTGGGCCGGGGTTATAACTACCCCAATGCGCTTGAAGGCGCCCTGAAGCTGAAGGAACTTTCCTATATTCACGCCGAGGGTTGCAGCGCGGGTGAGATGAAGCATGGGCCGATAGCGCTCGTCGATGACTCTTTTCCTGTGGTATGTCTCGCTCCTTCAGGAAAGGTTTACGAGAAGATGCTGAGCAACATGCAGGAGATACGCGCGCGCAAGGGCGTCCTGGTAGCGGTTGCAACAGTGGGGAACCATGAGATCGCGTCGCACAGCAGCCATGTTATCAATGTTCCCGAGATTCAGGAGGCGTTGAGCCCGCTGCTGACGGTGATTCCATTGCAGTTGCTTGCCTATTATATTACGATTATCAAGGGGTTGGACGTGGACCAGCCGAGGAACCTGGCGAAGAGCGTCACTGTCGAATAGGGGAAAGAGCGGGTAAGGGATGCCGACGTATCTGGTGACGGGAGGCGCGGGCTTCATAGGTTCGCATGTGGTGAACCACCTCGTGGCGCAGGGCGAGAAAGTGAGGGTGATTGACAACTTTCTCACCGGTTCACGCGAAAACCTCCGTGGGGTGATGGATCGGATAGACCTGATAGAGGGCGATATACGCGATCTCGGGCTGATGAGAGAAGTCATGCGGGGGGTGGACTACTGCTTGCACCAGGCGGCGCTGCCGTCGGTCCCGCGCTCGATAGAGGACCCCGTTACGAGCAACGACATCAATGTGAACGGGACGCTTAATGCGCTGGTGGCGGCCAGAGATGCCGGGGTGAAGAGGTTTGTGTACGCTTCGTCGTCGTCAGTGTACGGGAACTCGCCCGTGTTGCCCAAACGCGAGGACATGCAGCCCAGTCCGCTCTCGCCCTATGCCATCAACAAGCTGGCGGGCGAGTTGTACAGCCGGCAATTTCACGCGCTTTATGGATTGCCCACCGTGTGCCTGAGATACTTCAATGTCTTCGGTCCGGGGCAGAACCCCGATTCGCCATACGCGGCAGTCATCCCCATATTCATCGCGGCGATGATGGAGGGGCGACCTGCCACCGTGCATGGCGACGGCGAGCAGTCGCGCGATTTTTGCTACGTGGATAATGCAGTCTCAGCGAATATCCTCGCATGCAAGGCGGCAGCGGAGCGGGTGGCGGGGAAAGTATTCAACGTCGCCTGCGGCGAGCGTTATTCCATAAACCGTCTCGTCAGAAATCTGTGCGAGATACTGGGCAAAGACATAAGACCACGATACACACAGCCGAGGAGCGGCGATGTGAGGGATTCGCTCGCCGACATAGCTCTCGGAAAGAGAGACCTGGGTTACAAGCCGCTGGTGGGGTTCGAAGAAGGGCTGCGGCGTACAGTGAAGTGGTTCCTCGAAAAGGGTTCGGGCCGCACGATGTAGGCTTGCCTGCCGTTTACTGCTTCCGCCTCCGTATATCCTCCAACAAGCGTTCGTACAACTCGTCGGGCTCAAGCTCGAAGGCTTTTTCCGCCCAGAGTTCGGCGGCACGGCTGTCTCCGAGCGCAAGGCTTGAGAGGGCGATTTCATAGGCCGCCAATGCCGATGTGGGCTGACTTGCGAATGCGGCGCTGAAGCATGCGAGGGCGTCCTCGTGCCTGCCCTTGTCGGAAAGAAGCTGGCCGAGCGCGAGGTTCACGCCGAAATGCGAAGGGTCCTTGAGAAGCGCCCGTCTCAGCAAGACGATTGCGGCGTCTGGTTTCCCGCTTAAGCGGAGGAGAACGGCTTCGCCGTACAGCGCCTCCGCCGAGTCCTCCCGGCCGGCCTTGACAGCCGTGAGATGAATGCGGCGGGCTTGCTCATAGGCCTCCTTCTTGGCGCGTGAAATGTTGAGGGAGGACGCCGCCGGCTGCATGTTGCGGTCAATCCGCAACGCGCGCTCGTAGCTGGCTATGGCGTCGTCGAAGCGGCCCACATGCTCGTAGGCGCGTCCGAGCCTGAGACGGAGGGCTGCGTCGAACGCATTTTCCCGAACTGCCATTTCGTATCTGACCAGTGAGTTTTCCGGCTCTCCGAGGGCACGGTAGGCGTCACCCATCCCGGCCAAGGCAGTCGCCGCGTAGTGGTCCGCGATCACGAGTTGTCCCTCTTTTCCGTTCTCGCTAACGGTTGTCTGATGAGTGCCGGTACGGCGGGTCAGTTCATAGGCTCGCGCATATTCGGCCAACGCCTCGCCGGGGCGGCCGGCGCTCAGATATGCGCCTGCAAGCCCTATGTGAATTCGTGGGCTGTCCGGCGCATATCGGGCCATCGCGGAGAAGAAAGTGAGATCATCCCGCCAGACGGTGTTTCTTCGTATCGTATGTGCGCAGAATAGGAGCAGGATAAGAGCCGGCAAAGCCAAAGCGGCTTTCCTTTGCCAGGCTGATTTGTCCGTCATCCATCTTGTTGCGGCGGTCAGGCTCATCCCCCAGATGGCCGCAAGACCCACTGAAGGGAAATACAGGAAATGGGGCGGGGTGAAGAACTCCGGTTCCGGATGAAACAAGAAGAGATAGGCGAAGGGGCTCAGGCCGGCCAGGAACCAGATTGCGAAAAAGCTGATGTGCGGCGCCTTCTTTCGGGCCAGGATCGCTGCCGCCAGTATGGCCAAAAGAACGAGAGCGGGAACAAAAGCTCCAACGGTGAGCGTTTGAGCCAACGGAGTGAACGTCTCAAAACCGATTCCGACAGGGAATACCATCATCAATAGACACGAACCGCCGAACCGGCCAGCGGCGGCGATTCTTTGCGCGAGTTCGGACGTTTCGGGTGGCGCGAAGGAGGTCGGGACCACTTGTGCTCTCCAGAGAAAGTATCCGAGTGTTATCAAGAAGAGTGGCGCCAGTAAGGCAGGTTTGCGCCGAAGGTCAGGGGTTCCGCCGGGCAAAATCAATTCATACGCCGAAAGTATGAGCGGGACAGCAATGGCATTCTCTTTGGTGAGCAATGCGGCCATTAACGCGAGATACGAGGAGAGAAGCAGCGTTGTCTTTCCGTTCCGGCGAAAGGAGACATAGCAGTAGATGCTGGAGAGGTAGAAGATGGCAAGCAGTGGGTCGGACCGACCGGACACTCCGGCCACCTCATCGGCGAGAGCCGGATGGACTGAGAATATGGCCGCGGCCAGGAATGAGCCTGTCGGGCCGAGTCCCAACCTCGACACCAGTGCGAAACAAAGCAGGCCCGCTGCCGACTGCATGAGTATGTTTGAGAGATGATATCCCGATGCGTTCAATTTCCAGATGTGGTAATCGGCGAGATATGACACCAGCACGAGCGGCCGATAGTAGTCATACACGACAGGACCGGCGACCGGTTGGCCCACCGAGAAGAAAGGGCGCTTGAAGAAGAGCCTTACGTATTTGATGTCTCGTATGGCGGGGTTGTTTCTTATCATGGAGACGTCGTCGAACACAAATCCGTTGGAGAGACTGTTGCAGAAGGTGAGGAAAATGAGAATCGTCAGAAGGGCCGCGAGGAGCCATCTCCTGGAGGATCTTGCGGAAAGAATGGTAGCGTCCATCTCTATAGATATTTCTCGATGGCCCGGAAGTACCGGTCGGTGGCGCCCTGGTTTGCTTCGACAACCTTCCTGGCGGCCTCGCCCAGCCGTCTGGCTTCCACCGGCTCCTCGAGCAGATGCGCGAGGGTGGCGAGCAAATCTCTCTCGTTGCCCACGCAGATTGCGGCGCCTTCCGAAAGGAACGCCTCTTTCACATCTTCGAAATGATGCATATGGGGGCCGAACAGAACCGCTTTCCTCATTGATGCGGGTTCGATGATATTGTGTCCTCCGATCTTCGCGAGGCTTCCGCCCACGAAGGCAACCGACGCCAGAGAATACATTCGTGCGAGTTCGCCGATCGTGTCCAGAAGCACCACGGTGTCGGGGTTTGAGGTTTCGGCGCCGGGCCGGCTCCTCCTGTGGACGGCGAATCCGAAGTCGCGCGCCATCGCTTCCACGCTGTCGAATCGTTCCGGATGCCGCGGCGCCAGCAGCAGTCGGACATTCGGCAGTTTCCCGCGCAGCTCGCGATAGGCTGCCAGGAGGACGCGCTCTTCGCCCTCATGCGTGCTTCCGGCGACTATCACGGGGGCATCGCCGAGCGCGAGCGCGCGGCGCAACTCTGCCGTTTCCTGCGGGGAGACCGTCGGCGGAACCAAGTCGAACTTGACATTTCCGCACACGCTGACGGCCTCGGTGCGCGCCCCGAGCGCCAGTATTCTGTCGGCGTCGGCTCGAGACTGCATCCCTGCAAAGCTTATCCTCGAAATCGCTTCCGCGAAGGTTCGCGACATGAGCCTGTAGAATCTGAAGGACCTCTGGGAGAGCCTTCCGTTGATCAGCAAAACGGGTGTCCGAAGCGCCGTGGCCGTTCGGATAAGGTTTGGCCACAGTTCGGTCTCAAAGAGAATTATGACGCGGGGCTTTACTTGGCCGAGGACCCGCTTCACGATAAAACCCAAATCCAGCGGGAAGTACGAGATCGTGTCGTGGTTTCCCAGTTTCTGCCTTGCAACGGAGTAGCCGGTCTGAGTGGTAGTGGTGAAGAACACGCCTGCTTTGCAGGCGGAACTGATTCGACGAACCAGTGGGATGACGGAATTGACTTCTCCCATCGAGACTGCTTGAATCCATACGGGACCGCCGTTGCGCGCGTTTTGGGGGGCGGCGATGTGAAGCGAGAGTCTCTGAGCGATGCCGGCGCGATAGGCCGGCGTGCGGATCATCCTCAAGAGGGCATAAGGAGAGAAGATGAGGAGGCCGGCGCCAAGCGCCAAGGTATATGCCTTGAATGAGACTGCCGGGGTCGTTAGCTCAGGAGAGTGTTCTCTCATGCTGTCGGCCCCTCCCGCGATAAGGCATACGAACGCCCCCACGGCCGTGTCTCGGGGCGTGGGGGCGGAGGGTTCAAGCCGAACCTACTTAAGTCTCGTGTAAGCAACTCCTCGACTGTCCAGGATATTGACCGTTATAAAGATGAGCAGGTTCTGCATGTTCTGAATTTCAGTTTCATTTTCGAAGAATCGCCCGAGGAGCGGAATGTCCTGGAAGAAGGGGACGCCAGTGTTCTGGTAACTCTCGGTGTTCTCGATAAGACCGCCGATCACGATCGTGTCTCCGTCGTTCAGAACGACGTTTGAGAAAATCGACTGACGGGCGACTCGCGGTCTCGTGATGGTGTTCGTTACCGTGCCTGCTCCACCGACGGCTCCGGTGGAGGTAGTGACGTCGAACTGGTCCACCGCCACAATTCTGGCGACATCAGGCAGTATGAACAACCGAATCGAGTTGTCCGCTTGAATCTGGGGCGTAATGGAAAGAGTGATGCCGTCGGTCACATCGGTAAATTCCTGTGTGACGGAGACGTTGACGACGGGCGTCGCGCCTTCCACCGGAACCGTGATCTGCTCGACGTTGAAGTTGCTCCTGAAGGAGCGGGTCTCAACATCCTGTATGACGGCGGGCTTGTTGTTGAGGGTGACGAGTCGGGGAGCGGAGACGACCTGAGTGCTGCTCAACTCCTCGAGCAAGTTGATCGTAGTCTGGAGGAAATCGCCATCGTCTTTGGAGAATTTGAATACGACATTCCCGCCGCGACCCCCTGGCAAAAATGCCCCGGTGATTCCTTCGCCTATATCGGTATCCAAGCCGAGCTCAACGGTGGACCGATCCTCCACGTCGGTTTGCGAGGAGAGGATAGCCCCACCCAACGCTCCCTGGCCTCCGAATTCGAAGTCAATTCCCACCTTTCTGGCCTCCAGCATATTGTAGGTGATGAACTTCGCTTCGACGGCAATCTGCCGGGGTTCGGGATCAAGGTGGTCAAGGAACACTTCCACCATATCCAGGTTGGTAGGTGTGTTGCGCACGATAAGGATGTTGGTATGCGGGTCAAAATCGATCAGGGAGAGTATTTCCCTGCCGCTGGTATCGGCCCACAGAATGCGGGGCGACTCGAAGAGGCGGGCCTGGTCCTCCGAACTTTCCAATCCTCCAAACATTCTGTCCTGTCCGACCGCGGCGCGCCTGGTGGTGGCCTGCTTCGTGGGGTCGAGCACGGTGGGGACAAACGTTCTGAGGATATTTACCAGCTTCGGGACCGAGATTGCCTCCCAGTAGGGATCAACTTCCAATAAGGTGGACCCTCGCACTTCCGAGACGCGGCCCACAAGCGTTTGCCCCGAGGCCAGGTTCAAAGCTTGTCCGCCGAGCGAGACGCCGCCCGTGGTCCCGCGGGTGTCGAGCTTGGGAAGGGATACCCTGCTGGTGTCTCTAATGTGATAGAAGCGGGTTTCGAGTTGCTCAAAGGAGGAGCCGCGCAGGACGTCGGGAGTCGAGACATAAATGAAATCGCGCTCGATCGAGAAACCGAGGCCGTGCTGTCTGAGCATTCCGTTCAAGGCCGACTCGAGCGGAAGTTCGCTGACATGAATGGTGACGAAAATTTCCTTGCGGTCCACCTCGGTTCCGTAACAATCCACGTCCTTCCCGAACTGTTCGAAGATTTGTTCGTCAACCAGGATATTGATTCCCGTGATCTCAGTCAGGAACTTGAGGACTTCTCGGAGCGATTCGCACTCGAACTCGAAGGCGACCGGCTGCGACAATTCCTTCAAGATAGCCTCTCTCGCCCCAAACTCCTTGATCTTGCGGGGCGGCGGCCTGAGGGAGACGTCCTCTCTCTTGATGCCATCATAGTCGGCTCCCTCGGGCAGCAAGGCCTCCTTGGTGGCGTATTCTCCCATGCCCTGCATCAAGACTTTCAGCTTTGCGTCCAGGCGGTCCTTTTCCCTCTCATTGCGAGCCTTATTGGCCTCGGCTATCAGGTCTTCGAGCACGGTGCTCGCCGGGACGATCTTGGCGGCCTGTTCCCAAATCGCAATGGCTTCATCATAGTATCCGTCGAAGAACTTGTCGTGCCCCTGTTCAATAAGCAGGTCCACTTTTGCTCGCTTTGCGGCCTCGATCAGGGAAAGCGCGAGACGGTTGTCGGGAGCGATCTGGAGAACCTGCTCCCATTCGGCGATAGCCTCGTCATACTTCTGAGCGTCGTAGTACTCGGTGCCTTTGGAGAGATGGAACTTGACGCGGTCCTCCTCGATCTCGGCGGAGCTTGGAGCGACCTGACGCGCTGCGATCTGCTGGTTGGCCTTGATGATTCCCCGTCTTGCCTCCTCAGAGTCAGGGTTGAGGAGCAGTGCGCGGTTGAATTCGGCGATCGCTTCCCGGTAGTTCCCCTGCTCCATGAGTTTGGCGGCGCTGTCGAGGTAGCTCTGGTATTGAGCTGCGTTCTCGGGAGCGGGCCCGCCTTGTTGAGCCGAGACGGATGGGACGATGAGAAAGACGGTGAGAACAAATACAAGAACAGACAGAAACAGTCGTACAATTGGCCCGGACACCCTATTTTCCATAGCCGAAAAGCCTCCTCCGCTGCTGGCAGCCAACCTCTCGCGCCGTCACTCTTCCTTGCAGAACTCTTTTTCCTGATCTATATCCCGCCTGTATATCGTGAGGCAACTTCTTACTCCATCGATGCGACGGACTTCATAACCCTCAAAAAGCTGGCCCTCCTTTACTATTCTGGTGCGCTTGTCCACATCGATGACGGCTATATAGCTTCCCGACTGAGTCGGGTCGAATACGCTCTTTACCTTCATCTGAGCCCATTGCGGCGCCTCTGCCTTACCCCCCCTGTCCACCTGGCCCGGGGGCCTGAAGATGTTCCTCTTGGCCACGACATTATAGTATGTTTCGAGCGAATACTTGTTACCGACGTTGGGGACTTCGACATAAACCATCTGCCTTGGAGTCGCCGGCGTGAAGTCGCCGATCAGGGAGGCGCTGTTACCGGGCCTCGGGTTGTCTGGGTCATCGTTTTTTTTTAACTGGATATAGGCGACCCCGGCAAAGGCAACGACAAGAATCCCCAGAATAATCTTTTCTTTCTGCTCGTATATCTTCTTTAAGAGCGCGACAATCGAGCCCAATATCTCTCATTCCTCAGAGGCTGCCGAAAGGGTGGCCGGTTTAATCCTTCGAAAACAGCTTCCAGACCTGCCACCATTTCTTCTCCCTTTGTTCCTGCAAGGCCTTCTCTCGTTCCTGCGCCATTGCTGCGGCTATAGCCATGAAGCCGCCGCCAGCCACCTTGCCTTTGGCCGTGGCAGCCGCGATTTTCTGCACTTGCGCTTTCACCTGGCTCTCGAAAATCATTGTGGTGTTGAGGCGCGCCTCGATGTCAAGCTGCGCGTTGTCGCCGGCGCCGCGGCGAGGAACAATGTTCATCTCATCGAAAAAGTAGTAGTTGTTTCCTTCGCGCAAGTTGTAGAGGAAGGAAACGAACGTGAGGGTGTCCATACTGAGTGCGACGTCATAGCTCATTATGTTGACGGCGCCTTCTCGCCGCTTGGACCCATCCTTGTAGTTTTCCAGGCCGATCTTGCTGATGGCAAGGGTCCCGCCGGGCGAGCGAGAATTGGCCAGGGCGTCTATGAAGCCCATCAGTCCTTTCGCCCGGTTCATGTAGTAAGCGCATTCCTCCGCGGTGTCGAGCGGGGTGTACAAATTGAGCTCGGGCGGCGATATGCGGGCGCCCTTCAGCTTTTCCTTGATGACGTTCTGCGAAGTCTCCATGACGGGTTTCATGTACTCGTTATAGAGCTCTTTTCTGATTTCCGGGTCGGGGTCGTTGAGGGTTTGCGGCAGCTGACCGGTTTCGGTGCCGGGGGTCTTCAGTTTTTGCAGGGCGTTATTGGCTTCGGTGAGCCTTGCGACTTCCTCTTTCAGTTTGCTGAGTTCGATCTGGGGGTTGGTCTGATTGTCAAAGGCTTGCCTCAACTCCTCGAGCCTCTTTTGCCGCTCTTTAAGCTGTTGTCGGGACTGCAGCCAGTTCTTGACGGGTTCCTTCCCGTACAAGAGGTATACGGGAACCAACAGGGCTATGAAAACGGCGATACCACCAATGCTGACGATAAGCTTTTTCTTGACTTTCGGCTGCATATCACATCTTCTTGCCGGGGACTACGCTCCTTCGGCCTGGGGGGGCGCTTGCGCCGCTTGGGCGGCCTCCTCCTTCTTTTGTTTTTCGCGCGCCACAATGTAGCTGGTCAAATCGGGCACTCCCGAAAGCTCCAGCGAGAAGGACAGCCCCTCGGTTGTCTTGCTTTGTTCGGCGGTCTTGACTCCCTTGCAGTATTTCTCAAGTTCGAGGCGAAGCCTGGACAGTTGCTTCAACTCTTCCACCTTTGTGTCGCTGGAGATGACGCCATGTATTTTGACGACTCCCTCCTCAATCTCGATATCCTTAACGTAGGCGTTGTTCCCCAGGCTATCGGCCAGCATGGCCATCGGCGCAGCCGGGTCCACGCCCGCCGCCACGTATTTGCTGTACATTTTAACTTCGTTGAGAAGCAGGGTCTTCGTGCTCTTGAGTTCGTTGAGTTGCTCCTCATGTTTTTCATATTTCGCGATTTCGGCGTCGTAGGCGGCCAGCCTATCGGCGCGAGACTTCATGTCAGGTATCCACCGCCACAACAGCAATCCCACGATGCCTGCCAGCATGATGAGGCTGCCGAAGTTGTAAAGCATTTTGGCGCGCCGCGATTGGGCCGCCTTTATCTGCGGGGGGATCAGGCTTATTTTGAGGCGGCAGCAATCCTGGGAATTCCTCAGAGCCAGTCCCACGGCGGTCGCGAGCACGGGCGCCACTTTCCGGGCGGCCAGAAGGTTCTTGGGGACCTCGACCTTCCTCAGCGGATTCATGATCTCCACCTGAACGCCCAATCTATCGGCCAGGAAGGGTTTGAGGTTCTTGAGCATTGCGCCGCCGCCGGCCAGCACCGCTCTCGATATGGCGGTGGCCGACGTAAGCGAGCGGAAGTAGCCGATGGTGAGCTTGATTTCGCCGAGCAGCCTGTCGAGCACTCCGCTGATGACGCGGGAAACTCGCACCTGGTCATCGCTGAACGTGCCCTGTCCCTCGGGGAAAATGATTCCGTGCTGTATCTTGATGCGTTCGGCCTGCTGGAACGGGATATTGAATTCCTTGGCGATCGCGTTCGTGATGTCGTTTCCGCCTATACCGACGGCGCGGCAGTAACGAAGCTCGCCCCCGAGTTCGATCAGGATGTTCGAGGTGGAGGCGCCGATCTCGATGATGGCGGTGCAATCGTCCGCGCTCGAGTACCCGTTATAAAGGTAACAGTTGTACAGGGCCAGCGGGATCGAGTCCATGATGCCGACCTTGACCTTGGCTTCTTCGATTCCACGGATGAATGATTCGGCCACCTCGCCCTTCATTGCGACCATGATGACCTCGACTTCGCTCGAGGCGTTGGGCTCGAGCACCTGATAGTCGAGGGCAATATTTTCCAAGGGGAACGGGATGGTTTGCTGTATCTCGTAGCGGACGATCTGGTCGATCTTGCTTGAGGGGATGGGAGGGAGCTTGATGTTGCGGATGAAGGCGTTGTTGCCGGGCACGCCGACCACGATGTCGCGGCATTTGCATTCGCTCTTTTTCAACGCCGCGTCTATGGCCTTGGCCTGTTCCTCGGTGACGGCCTGAGTTGCGGAATTGGTGGAGCCGCGATAAGGCAGAGCCGACCAGTTCGCGAGGCTCACCCCTTCGCCGGACTTCGACAACTCAACCACTTTTATGAGTGATGTCCCGGCGTCAACGCCCACCTTCTTGCCGGTTGCAAGCGCACGCAGTCCGATGGTCGTTACCTCCCCCCAGAAGACATAGCGCTAAACATGCGCGATCCACTCCCCGTTGTGGATCGTGAACTGATACGATACCAACATATTGATGACACAGCGCTTATAGCTAGATTATATATGAAGATGCGTTTCATGTCAACAAGAAAGTGGCTTTCCGGCCCTCGACTCCAGACGCTGTATTGCAGCCGAAAAACGCTCTTTCCCGGACGCCGGGAACCTGAATGCAACATTGTGGTGCGCGTCATGCACAATGTGGTGCGTGTTTCGTATTGCGTGTTGCATGGTCCGTCTCCCAGTCACGACAATCCAAAATCCGAAATCCGCAGTGCGCAATCCCGCGAACCGGCCCCCTTTTTCCCTTTCGCCCTTTCCCCTTTTCCCCCTCCCTCATCTGAATATCTCCTGCCTCAGCTTGATCGGCCTTGGCTCGACCGCAGTCGGCGGATTCACCGTGATGCGCACCGTCGCCGGTTGGAACATGAAATTGTTGTCGGCATTGTGAGGAGTGAGGACCGGAGTGGTTGACCTCCGAAGAACATCCTCGGCCCAGAATGTCACGTCATACGTGCCGGTTACGGGCCGGCCGCTCGAATCCACAAACAGGAGCGCATCGGTCACCGCCGTCGTGAACGTTCGCGTGGACGTGGGCGGGTCCGGCGGGAATTTGCCGCTCGGCGTGGCGATGGCCGGCGAAGTCCCGACCGGCGCGACCAGATATCTGTAACTGTAATACGGGACGTTGTCGGCGTCGACTTCGTCGTGCACGTTCGGGTCTACGTTGGTATGGTTTCCCGTCTGGCCCGGAGCGCCACCCGCGCCCATCACCGTGAACTGCAAGTATGCAGTTTTTGTGCCAGTTGGGTTGCTTGATATGCTGGCGGAGAATTGAGAAGCGCCCGGCGGCCCTTCGATTGCATCACCGCTGGCCCATTTCGTCTCATCGGTGTGCGCGACCAAAAGTTGGTCGGCGTCTGGCGCATAGCTGACCACGCTCGCGGTGACGTTCGGCGTCTGGCTTGTATTGGTCAAGAGATCACCGACTTTAAGGTTGGCTTCGTTTGAAGCGCCGGAATAATCAATGAGAATCCCGGTGCTCGAGGTGGCCGCCGAGGGCGGCGTCTTGAGCAGGTCGGTCTTGCGCTCGAGGATGGTCAGTTTGTATTGCTGGCTATCAGTGGCGCCAGACAGGTTTCCGGGGTCCAGTATCCCGGCGTAGAACGTGAAGGTTCCCGCCGCCTGCGTCATGTGGACAGACCCCTCGATATTTATCTTCATTGCTCCCGATGTGCCGGAGGGCAAGGACAGGTCGCCGCCCGGCACCAGATCGAGCACGTTGACCGGGAGGCTCGGGTCGGAGCCCGTAGGAGGCGAGCCTGCAGGCTCTGCGCCGGAGGGGGGCATCACATAGATATATCCCGCCTGAGCAATGTTATCCTGGATCATCGTGGCGACGATAAACTCGGGGGTCATCTCCCAGGTTGCGCCGGTTGTGCCGTAGGTTACCCCTTTAACATAGTCTTTCAGCTTCTTCGGAAGATATGTCACGCCCGAGGCGAGCACCTTGAAGAGGTAGTTGTGTGTGGCCACTTCAGAGGAGTTGTTCAGCTTGAGCGTGAACGGATAAGTCCCATCATCATCCGGAATGCCTCCGAGCTGGAGGTAGTCGGCCTGATAGGCGGAGGTGGCCGGCGGGTCTCCGCCGCTGGGACACGACAGCACCGGCGTGGATGGGTTTCCGTCCATCAGGAACGTCATGCCGTTCGGGATATCGCCAATCTTGCACCAATAGTAGCTGCCCGGGGTTGTGGGCTGATGGTCGAAACGCTGTCCGCTGGGAGGCTTGTAGTCTTCGGACTTGGTGGCCGGGTCCAGGTCCGGCCCTTGCGGACTTATTGCGAGGCCGGATATGAAGATGGAGAGATCCTGCTGATAGGTTTGTTGGGGGGATGAGCTATCGCCCACCCTGAGGGTGAAGTTGAACGTGCCGGGGGTCGTCGGCGTGCCGTGGATGCCGTAATCGGGGTCCGTGCCGGAATTATACGGAGTAAGCCCCGGTGGGAGTTGTCCGGACAGAAGTGTCCAACTGTAGGGCGGGTTGCCGCCGGAGGCATCCACGAATTCATCGTAGGAGACACCTTTCGTGCCGTTGGGAAGCGAGGTGGTATTGATTTCGAGCGGATTCAGCCCGCCGGTTGATGTGTTCCAATCGGCCTCGACGCGGATGTCGAAGATCTCGAGGATTGCGCTTGCGGTGGGGTCATCGGCGAACTGTCGCGAGCGAGTCCTCACGGCCAGGTCGTCCCGCATGTCAATGTTATTATCGAGAAACACGGGGCCGACCGTGCCCTTGCTCGGGTTGGCTTGTGGGTCGTTGACTATGCTGGCTATCGTGTTTGTGAATGTCCCGCCCACATCCTGAATGTTCTCACTTGTCAGCCAGTAATCCGTATCCGGGAAGTCCTCCGGATGATACCGCTCGAGCACGAGCGTATTCGTAGAGGTATCTATGCCTACTATGAATGCAATCTGAGCAGGGGTCTTGCTCGTGTTGATGATTTGCTCGCCTGGGTCAAGGACGCCCTCATTCGTATCATTTGTATACGTAATTGTGAACTGCGCTATCTCGTTCCAGAGAGAGTCCGCGGCGTTTGGTCCGTTGACCGTGTACTCGATTTTCCACTGCCGGAGATTGCCGAAGGAGTTGTTGCCCGAGGCGTCCCTCACCACATACAATCCCACATTCTTGATAAAGAAGGCGGTCTGGTTGAACGATGACCAGCGCCCGCTGAACCCGAAATTGGCATCTTGCGCGCTGCCGTTCCCATCGAGGTCCGCGTTCGTGTAAGTGACCGCGGCGGTGTTGATGTTCTGGTCGAGCGCGAAGTCCAGCCGCCTGGTTGACGGGATGTTGTCGGCATAGGTGTTCGAGACCGCCACGGTTGGCCGGAAGGTGAATTGCTGGGCCATGGCCTTCATCGAGCGGATGAAGAGGAGGCCGAGCGCCGTGAAGGCGATGAGGAACGCCACGGCAGTGGTCATGTATCGGCTACGCTCACGCGCACTCACAAGATCATCTCCTTCGAAAGGACGAGTCTTAATCACGAATCACACGAATTAACCGAATTACAAGAATCAAAGACCAAACCCACGATTTCTTTCACGGGAGTTTCCCATTCGTGATATTTGTCGTGTGATTCGTGATCCCACTCCTTCTTTCTTACCTCTGATAAATCACTTCCATCTTCTTTGTCGAGGTGACTTCGTCGCTCGTGATGAGGCCGTCGTCGTTCGCGTCTATGACCGATTGGCCGATCACCACGATCTTGTACACATCCGAGCGGGTGGTCACCAGGTTCGAGACGTTCTTGAACTTCGTCGGAGTGAACGCGGCGCTGACCTCGGCCGTCCGGTAAAGATCGCCGATAGACTCGAAGGCCGCCATGTTGCGCGCGGTGATGATGTTGCCGGCGAGCGTACTGTCTATCCCCGGCAGGCCTTGCAGCACCATGTGGCTCGCCGTGTTGACGTTGATGCGGCCGAACGTCTGCGGAGCCGGCGTGAGCGCGGCCCGCATGAGATAGTAGTATGTCGCGGCGCTCGCGGCAGTATTCTGAATGGTGAGCGACACCGTGGCCTGCTGGCCGAATGAGGGCGGCGCAACGGTCACCGGTCCTACGTAGACCGGGACCTCGCTCTGGATAGTAGTCCCATAATTCACGAAGCTGTAGAGGTCGTAAGTGCCCGGCTGCACGCCGTCATCCTCATCCCACGTGAGAGTAAGGTCGGCGCCGGCAGGGATCAGATAGGCCTGGGGATCGTGAGACGCTGGCCATCGGACCGCGGTGGGAGAGCCGGCATTTATCACGGCGGTAGCCGCTTCGGCCTCGAGGTCGAGAAACGAGGTGGTGAAGTAGTCGGCCAGTCCGCCAGCGTACGCGGATTTTGTTCTGACCGAGGTTATAATTCCCGTGAATGAGGGAGACGCGCCGTTGTCAATGCTTTCGCCCACCTTCCACTCAGTGGTTGGGTCTGTGGGATTCATCCTCAATTGAATGATATCGTTCACGGTGTCCACTTCCATTGCCGTGGCAGTCTCCGTCGTGGCTTTTGAAGTGTTTCGGATGGTGTCGCCCGCTACAGGATCGCTTCCTGTGTCGAGAGAATACCCGATTTCGACATCGTAATCAATGAAACGTATCGGGAGCATATTGAACGCTTTGACCGAGCGGACCTGGGCCTCGAACGTTCCCGCGAAGTTTTGAATGTCGTCGGCCAGCGCATTGTTTGTCGGGTCGCCCTGCCATGTGTTCACGGGATTCTGGTAGTCGCCCCTCAGGACCATCCAGCCGTCGGGCGCGCCCGAGTTGCCCGCCCTGTCGGTGGTGTCTATCGCGAGAATGGTCGCGGTCTGGTCCGGGTCCTTTGTTGTGTTTACGACTCTATCCCCCACGGCAAAAGTGGTGTCGTCTCCCAGGGTCTGGTCGTATCCCACAATCGCGATGAACTCGTTGAAGCCCGCCATGCGGCCCATCTCACCGGGGCTGACGAAGTAGCGGTCTTTCACGCGGCCCTCGGGCGTGGCGACGCGTTCATCGTAATTATCGCTGCGGTTGTTCGCCTCGCCGGGCGTCATGAAGCCTCTGCTACCGCGCGAGTTGGGCGTGTAGCCGATGAACTCCGCCGTTGAGAGAGACCCGTCAATACTGTTGTTGGTCAGCCACGGGTCGTTATAGAATTTCCAGTCATCATAATTGCCATCCGCGACGACGTTATTGTCGGTCAAGACGCCTGAGGCGGTGTACGCGCGCATCTTGAAGTTTTCGTTCTGGTCGAGCCGGTCGCCCGGGTTGGCGGGATGGTCGCGCTGGAGGCTGGCAAACGCCTCAGTCACGTTGCCAGAGTCGTAGGTTACGCGGTCAACGAGGTTGTCGCGGGTATCGTACAGCGAAATGACGCCTATATCTATGTTATCAATTATGTCGTCAACGCCCGAAGATGTGCCCCGAACGTCTCGCGCGACGGAATTATCGAACGGGTTATCCAGCGGCTCGTTGCCGAAGAAGTCGATCTGGGCGCTGTAAATGTTGGATATCGAGGCGAGACCAAATACGGTTGCCGCGGGCACGTCGCTCCAAACCCGACTGAAGTAAAGGCCGACGGAATCGGATGGTCCGCCGACGCCGTCATCATCGAGTGCGAACACCGCATGTTTCGGCCACGTGGTACCGCTGACGGGGTGAATGGTGACGTTGGGGAGCGTGAGTTGATAGCTCTCGGAATAGTAGCGTTGAGTGAGATCGGTCCACACCAACGGATTGGGGCTGGTGGACACCATTGGCCAGTCAACGATGTACTCACTTGTGAGCTTCCAGTTATTGACGTTCACAGGCCGGTCGCCGATGTTGACAAGCTCGATCCACTCGCAGTCAGGCTCAAGCGTGAAGTAGAACCAGTCGAGGTCAACCGAATCCTGGTTGCCGGCCGTGGCGAGCACAGGCTTCTCCAGCCACATCAGGTTGTCGCCGCCGGTGAGATTCAATGTAGTCGTCGTGCCCAGCTCATCAAGCATGCCGGACGCCTCTTCAATATACCACCATTTGGCGGCGGCTGCGGTCGAACTGGTTGCCCATCGGCAGTTCGGGTTGCCCGTTACCGTGAAGAAGATTGGTGACGAAGCGGCGTCTGAGTCCTGTCCCAATGTCGTGGGGTCTCCCGTGCGATTGACCACAAGGCTCAGCTTTCCGTTGCCGTCCTGTATCCACACGCGGAATCCCTTATCATTTGCGTCCGTGGGAGAAACCTCGTCGTTGCTGACGCGCATGCGCAGCTTGAAAGGATACGTGGTCCCCGTGTCGAACGGCGGGTCGGGAAGCGTGATGGTAATCGGCCCCGCGACCTCGGAGTTGATGTTTGGTGTCGAGCCGTCATTTGTCAGATAGGCTTCTTGTCCGCGCGGCGTGATGGCGCCGTCGGTGGCGCCCGTGGGCGGGTCCACGCGGTCCCAGTTGTTCGGGGTTCCCACCACGAGGTCGGGATGCTCACCCTCATACAGGTTGGTCGCAGCGCGGACGAGGATCTCGTTGATGCGGATGGCCTCGACGCCCGCGAAGACGTTGCCGGCGGCGTCTCGAATCTCGGTGCGCGAGCGGTTGCGGTCACGGTAGTCGTAGATGTTGGCGGCGACCTGCATGTTCCTGAGGTCCACGCGCTCGAAGGCGTTGGTGTCGCCCGGGCCGGTGGCGGGGAACGGCCTGTGGAGGGCCGCCGCGTTCTGCTCGGGAGTGGAGAAGTTGTAGTTTATGCGGAGTTCGTTGTCTCTGGTCAGGTCGCGGTCGAACGAGAGGGTGGAGATGAAGTTGCGGCGCTCGATGCTCGTGTTGGTCGCGCCGTCGAAGTTGGTGCTGACGGTTCCGGCGAGGAAGCCGGACAGGCTCACTCCCTGCGCGTCCTCGAGTTGTTCGAGGGCGAGGATGGGCTGGTCGTCGGCCTCATTGGTTTCGTCGGTGATCCCGTCGGCATCATTGTCAAGCATATCGTAATCGAGGCTCGTGACGACTCCCGGCCTTTCGCGGAACGGCCTGAGCGGGCGGAACTCCTCGGGCTCATTCATGCCGTCGTCGTCGGCGTAGGTCGGGGCTTCATCTTTCTCGTCAACGAAGCCGTCGCCGTCATTATCAAAGCCGTCGTTGTAATCGAGCTTGCCGTCGCCGTCGTTGTCGATACCGTCGTGACCATAGAAGAAGCGGTTGAAGTTGTCGTCATCATCGTTGAGATTGGCGGCGTCGTAAGTCGTCGCGTCGAGGTCGCCCTGACCGGCGGCATAGATGCGGTTGCCCGCATCACCGGCGGTTAGCGTGGCGCCCGACAGCGCTCCGGCAAGCCCATTGCGATAGAGCACGATCTTCTTGTGGGCCGGCGGAGTCGAGGAGAAGCCTGTGGTATTGAGTCCATTTTCGATGCTTATCTCGAATGTGCTCCAACCCTCATTGGAAGCGTGGTTGTAAGTGGTGTAGTCGTTCGCGGTCGCCCCGATGGCGGAGAGGTTACCCGACACGTTGATGTTGATCTTGCTTGATTCGTCCTGGATGAGGACCGCGTAGCGGCCAATCAGGTCGCCGTTCTCGTCGTAGTAATTGTGCCAGACGGCGTCGTTCGTGCCGTCGTCATCAAGGTCAACCTCATTGGGTTTCGAAGGAGACGCCGCCAAAGGAGCAGAGAACTGGAGGGTGGAATCCTGCCAGACGGTTATGGTGTCCCTGTTGCTGGCGTCCGTGTATTTCCACAGAGCAGTGGAGGCCGAGTCTATGTAGAGGCGATTGTTTCCTGTGTCTATAGCGAGGACATTGGCGCTCACATCCTGACGGTAGGGAGTAGTGTCGTATGGGCTGGTGTTTGTGACGATTATCGGGAGCGGACTATCAAAGTCGAATGACGGCTCAGCCGGCGCATATTCATACTGGAGCACCACCGGCGCGGAGAATCTCTGACGCCAGAGGTCGCGGAGCGAGTCGTACGTTTGGGTGGGCGTGACGGTTGGGTCTTCAAGGTCGCCCGTGCGGAACATCTTGTCGGCCCGGAGCGTGTAAATGGCCGCCGCGGCGCCGGCCTCGGCGATGTCGGTCGCGGTTATGGTGCGCAGGTACGACTCCGAGGCACGCAGGCTGAGGCGAGTGGCGAACACGAACGAGACCGCCATGACGGTCAAGAGCGCGAGTATCCCGAGCACGACGATGAGCACCGCCCCGCTGTCAGAAGAGAAGAGGCTATTGTCACGAATCACACGAATCGGACGAATCTCACGAATAGACGACGGAGACACTGGTCGGGCAAGGCGCTTAGACAAGTTCATTCGTGTCATTCGGAGGATTCGTGTCATTCGTGATCCCTGTCTTTTTCTTTCATCTTGCCGTTGAGAGCCAGACGGTCGTGCTGAGGACGACAGGCTTGAGCGTCTGCTGCGGGTCGGAGACCGCGATGGTGATGCGCACGGCCTTGGGCAGCGAGTCGTCATGCGGGTCGGCCTCGTCGGGTTCATCCACGCCTTCGCCCTTTCCCGCCGGTTCATAGAAACGGTCGTCGGCTACGCCGTCGGTGGTTCCCCCCGAGTCGTTATCTCTCAAGTCGTTCACTTCATCAAGTCCTGGCGTTGTCAGGTCGTCTCCCTCAGCGGTGGCGTATGGCGCGACGCCATGAACATCATCAACGAATCCGTCCTGGTCGTCATCGACGCCGTCCGAGTTCAGGGTCGGCTCATCACTGTCGGAATCAACTCCATCGAGCTCCGCCGCCCGTTTAGGATTTCTTGGGTCGGGTGAGCGGCTGTCCCAAACTCCCATGACGCGGCTGTCGAGCCGTTTGTTGCCCTCACCGATACTGGTTTCGGCGGTGATGCCGTCGTTGTCGCTCACGTTATTGGGGATGCGGCTGGCGGTGCCGAGGATAGCGATGTCGTCAAGCGGGTCATTCGGAAGGCCGTCCGCTCCCAGGTCTTCACCCGCATCCAGCACCCTATTCGCCTGCGTCGGCTCAATGATACGGTAGCCTGCGTCGCCGTTTGTAACGCCTGTGTACTCGCGGTCCAAGGTTAGTGTTGTTGAAGTGCTGGCTGTTATTGTATAGACATCATTGTTAGGGTCAGCGGTGTCAAATGTATAGCCGGGCGGAGGAGAGGATGGCCATACAATGAAAATGCCGCCCTTGAATTTGTCGTTGACAGCCGGCCAGGAAGGGGCTGTGAGGCCCGGATTCACGGTCCGCGATTCCTTTGTGACCAAGACGGTTCCATTTTGGATCGCAGAGGGGCCTTTGTCTCCCGCTGCCAGAGCCGCATCGCCGTCACAGTCCGTTCCCACGTCCTCGCCCCGCACATCCTGATAACCCCAGCCGACGCCCCAGACCTCGGGCGCGCCGGTCGAATCGAGCGCGATAGCGATCTTGCCGTAGAACTCGATCTGAAGGTCATAAATGTAGGAGCCGATGTTCTCGCCGCCTGCAGAGGAATCGAAATCGGCGAAACTGCGGGATGGGTAGCGCCCTTGAGGATCGGCAGGTGTCCCATCGCCGGTCGCCATCTCATATGCGGAAAACGGATTCTTGTCAACGACGACAGGCTTTTCGGCGGGCGGCGGGACCGTCATATCAATCCCTATGCCGCGTCTCAACTGGAACAGCGAGAGCGCGTTGATCTTCCTGGTGACCGGATGGAAATCCTCCGAGCGCGCCATGGGAATAAAGTCGCCAACGCCGGACAGGCCGCCCGCGATGCCGTCACCTTCGTCAATGGAGGTGTCATAATCGTTGTCCTTATCATCCACAAACGTCTCGGTTGTGATCATGTAGCGCACTTCCGCCAGTTTCGATATGTTGCCGGCGTTGCCGGGGAAATTGCTGGTGAAGCACGTGAGGTCGAGCCGGTCCGGCGGGCCGGGCGAGAGCGTGTAGATGCTGTCAATGGCCTTGATCGAGAGCAGGCCATAGGTCGGGCTTCCGAACGATTCGTCCGCGTAGAGTCTGAACACGTCGGTTCCAGTCGGGTCGATGCCATGCGGGGTTTGGGCATTGCCAAGGCCGTTGACAGAAGGCATGTAGGGACCCGCTGCCGGAGGATTCGGTGAGAATTCGATTATGCTGTTAGCCCTGCCCGCGAGTCCGTCGGCGCTGACCAGGATGAGGTCGCGGTTGCGGTTGTCAATGTAGGCGTTCTTGATGTCGCGGGCCATGAGGTCGAGCGCGACGCGCGCGTTCTGGTAGATGTGCTCGCGGGCCTCGCCGATGGCGGCTGAGCGCTGGGTGGTCTGGAACGCGGCGATGAGGCCGACCATAAGGATGCTCGCGATCGCCAGCGCGACGAGCAACTCCACCAGCGTCACACCGGAA
>CAZEBC010000003.1:24507-28510 GCA_964510165.1 uncultured bacterium | reverse complement strand
CTTTACCTGAACTGATTCGCAATCGAGGCGCTGAAGGTGGCGGAGCGGTCCTGGCCGCCCTCGCGCCAGCCCACGGTCACAGTCACTTTCTGTATGTAATCGTCCGGGTATGCGTCTATCTGGCCGTTGCCCTCCGAGCCCGTCGGGTTGGCGATGTTCGCCGCGAGTGACGGTGTGCTGTCATACCATCCCGTGGTTGAGTCATAACTATATCTGTTATCTCCGTGCGGGTCGTTCGGGAAATCGACGGCCGTCGTGAACTCGCCGCGTCGGTCGAGGCCGGGCTGATAGCCCGCCGTGCCGGTTCCGATGGCTCGCATGTCGCTGTCCCAGAAGTCGGGCACGAGGTCGAGGCCGGTGTCCTCCTGTATCTGGTTATATGGAGCAGGTCTGACTGTACCGTTGGGCAGTCTTCCCTCGAGGATGCCGTTGAGGTTCTGGTCTTCGGTGACGGGCGAGCGCATCGCATACCAGTAGTACGGCACGCCGCCCCGCACCTCCACGTTGATTCGGATAGTCTCGCCGGTTGCGAATTCGTCGTAGTTCCTGTCGTACACGCCGTTGTATACCCCGGACAAAGCGGGGCCGTCCAGATTATCGTAGAGAATGAAGCTGGTTTCGGACGATGAAAAAAGAGTACCGAGGCTTCCCGAACCGACCGTGCTTCCGTTCGTCCGTTTCACATCATAGCCGGTTGCGCTCGTGAATTCTACGTTCCACCATTGCGAGATGGCTGGCTCGGCGGGAAAGCGGATGGCCGAGAAGTATCCCTTTACTGCCGAGATTGGAAGCTCATAGTAACCGAGGCCGTCGCCGTCCACTCTTCCGAAGCCGCCGTCACCCGGGTCGTACACTTGGGCGGAGGCGCGGATGTTATCGAGTGCCTGCTGGCCGATGAACGAGGCTGTGGTGAAGTCGCCGGCCAGGCGCGACGAGCGCAGCCCGATGGGGAACAGCGTGAGCAGCGCGATCAGGCCCACCCCGATGATGGCCATCGAGATGAGCACCTCGAGCAGGGTGAAGCCGGTGATTTTAGCAGGTTTTCTCACCACAAAGTCACCAAGACACAAAGAACCAACCCAAAACCCTGAACGCTAAACCCTGGACCCTGAACCGTCGTGAAGCGACTATTCTCCGTCCTTCTTGCGGTCCCATTGGCCGTCGCCCCAGGCGTAATCATATACTGTCACGCCACCCGTGATCCCGTTGACCGCAAGCGTGTAGTAAAAGACGTCATAAATCGAGGCCGGGTCCGCCACGGTAAAGTACTGGTCTTGTTGAGAGGTGTTTATGTCCAGGCCCGGCGGCGCGCCGAGCGTGTGAAAATTCGAGACCACAAGCGGCGGATCCGGAGAAGGGATTTCCCGCCGTTCCTCAGTAGTGTTCCATAGGTATATGACGGCCCGATCGGCGGTGCCGGTCGGTTCGAACCTGATGAGCCTGTAGACGGGGTTGACGAGGCCGTCGTTGTATGACGGGTTGAAGATGGTACCGCCCGTGTCCGTGTCCTCGGTCCCGTCAAGAACGTTGTCGTCGGTGCGGAGCGCGTTAAGAGTCGTTGCGGCCGGGTCGTCGAGAATGGCGACGACCGCAATGTTGCTGGGCAGTTGTCTTGGTTCGCCCACCTGTATCCACGCCGGCGAGGCCGGCTCACCAGTTCTTGGCTGGCGCATCGTGACAAACTGCCCGGGTATCGAATAGATATCGAGCGCGAGCGCGCGCAGTTCCCTCTGGGTGATGGCTTCGCGGCGGGCCGAGCGCAGGGCGGTCATCAGCTCGGTGGCCGCTCCTTTGAGGCCGCTCCCTTTTTGTTGGAAGGCAAATTGCGGGACCACGATGACCATGAGCAGCGCGATGATGGCGAGCACCACGAGCATCTCAACCATCGTGTAGCCGTCTCTATTGATTCGCATATCCATGGGAATCTCTTATCCGCAGATTTCGCAGAGTAACGCTGATTACTGAGTATCAGCGAGAATCCGCGAAATCTGCGGATGAACTTTATTAATACACCGGGTCCGGCACGGGGGACGCCGGGGGCATCCTTCACGCCCGGACCCGGTGTTACCCGGGGAAAGGGTCCTTTAAAATCCTTTTCTTTGCCACTACCCCCTTCGACTGTCAAACCCGAAAACCGAAACCACGCGAAGCGCTCTATCCGCCGTAGCTCGCATGCTCGCGCCAGGGCGCCTTCTTGTTCCAGGAATTGATGTCGTCGCCGCCTATGTCGAAGCCCTCGCCAGTGAGGTCGCCCGTCGTGTGCTGTCTGTTGTAATGCCATGTCGTAGGACCTGTACTGATGGTTCCGAACTCCTCATCCGGCTTCGTGGGGTCGGGGTTGGTCACGGTCATCTGGCCGTCATCCTCGCCTCTGTCCTTGGTGCCGGGTATGCCGTCGAGGCCGGTGTCCTCGTAACCGGTGTCGAGGCGGAGGTCGCCGTCCAAATCTTCATCGAATCTGTTCGCGGGGCTTGGAGGAGAATCCACGTAGAGTCGGTCATCGGTGCCGCCGGGTTCCGAGGTGAGGTCCATATCGCGTATGTTGTTGGGTTTGCCGTCGGTCCGACTTCCGATATCCTCGTAACCGGTCGCGGTTTCATCCCTCCCGTTTCTGCCGACGGAATAGATATAATATCCCAGGTTTCTGGCGAGGCCATCGGGCGACACGTCGGCATTCCCTAATTCAAGAGCGAGAGGCGGTGTCGGGCCGCCAACCTGTTGAGTCCAGTAGTATTGAATGGTCCCGTTCTTGTTGTCGTCATCTCCGTGGTCGAGGATGCCGTTATCCTGGCCGGCCCATAGACAGTTTGCTCCCGAGCAGGCGCTTCCAAAAGTCGAGGTGTTTACCTCAGTTATGTTTGATGTCGCGTATTTGCCAATACCGCGGTCTTCGTCACTGGCTGTTTGGATTGGTACGCCATCTCGCGGCTTTGTGTTTCCGTCGAGGCGACCGTTGCGGTTGGTGTCCTCGGACCGCATCGGGTTTGAGGAGTCGTCCGGATTTATGTAGAGCAAGTCTGCCGCGCTTGTGGGTCTGTCGAGAGGAGCGTAGTATACGTATCTGTTGCCCCACGGATCGAGCGGGATGCTTTCCATGAAGGGTCCGTTTTTGGCAGTGGTTCTGAGCGCCCACTCGAGGTCGTCTATGTTCACGACTCCGTCGCCCCTGTCGAGCCTTCCGTTAGCGAGGGCGGTGCCGTTGGTGTTGCAGGCGTAATCATAGACTCCGTCGCCGTTAAGGTCAACGCCCGTGTCCTCTCCCGAGTCGAGGATTCCATTGTTATTCAAGTCTTCGGTGGGAAAAACGTCGCCGGGGTACGTCCCGAAGGCCGCGTGGTAGTTCGACAGAGCCGTCTTTATTTCATCTATCTGGACTTCGGCGGCCTGCATCCTGGAGCGGGTCAAGTATTCCGCCACGTTGGGAACCACAATCGAGGTAAGGAGAACGAGGATCGCGACTACGACGAGCAGTTCCGTTAGTGTGAAACCACGCTTGTTGCCGAGGGCGGCGGACATGTTCATTCTCCTTTCGAGGGGCCTTAATCGTCTACATGTCTCATTCCGGATTTTTGAACGGTTCAGCGGGCGCCATGAATCGCACCCCTAATGATTGATCCGACAATATGCGGGGCGGTCTCATTTGAGGCCCTTTCGGGCGCAGCATGGCTCTTTTGAGGAATGCCGCACTGTCACACTCGCCGAAATATCCCGACCAGCCTCGATCTTTTTGTTTATTGGGATTTGGCTTGCCGTATCCCTAAGTAGAATAATGGATTACGGCGTTCTCACGGGTCTTGCAGATGGGGCATCAAAGCTGCATGCCTGCAAACTTCGTCTGAAAACCCACAGTTAAATGAGCAATTCCTATGCCACAAGACAAAACTGAAACCTGTGAGCCGATGAAGTGGTATAAGCAATTAATTGTCAATGACTTCCAGGATATCGGCGCGTTCGGCGGTGTCCGGCATAATTTGCCTATGCGCGGAAGCGAACACCCGCGTGT
>CAZEBC010000003.1:0-24407 GCA_964510165.1 uncultured bacterium | reverse complement strand
TGAGCCGCAATCTTTCGGTCCAACGTGGACCGCGAAACGCCCAGTAATTCGGCCGCCTTTTTCTTCACTCCCTCTGCACGTTGCAACGCGGAGACGATATGCGTCTTTTCGAGTTCGTCCAGGCTGGGGAATCTCTCAGACCCGGCGACCGCCTCCTTCTCCTTGCCGGGCTGCATAAGCAGGGGCAGATGCTCGCAGCGTATCTCCTCATCCTCGCACAGGAGCGCTGCGCGCTTGATCATATTCTTGAGCTCGCGCACATTGCCGGGCCAATCATAGTCGAGCAGGAAATTCTTGGCCGGCAGCGAGATCGAGCGTACCTGTTTCTCGAACTGGCGATTGTATTCGGCAAGATAGTGCTCGACGAGCAGCATGATGTCCTCGCGTCTCTCGCGAAGGGGAGGAATATGGATTTCGAACTGGTTGAGCCTGTAGAAGAGGTCGTCGCGGAACTGGCCTTCCTTGGCGAGTTGAGCGAGGTCGCGATTGGTGGTAGCCAGGAGCCTGACATCGGTCGTTAAGGTGATATTCGAGCCGATCCGCTCGAAGCGTTGTTCCTCGATGGCGCGCAATAGCTTCGCCTGAGCCCGAGGAGAAAGCTCGCCGATCTCGTCAAGACACAGCGTCCCGTTGTCGGCGAGTTCGAACTTGCCCTTGCGCTGATAGGTCGCGCCGGTGAACGCCCCCTTCTCATGGCCGAACAGTTCCGACTCGATCAGGGTATCAGGGATTGCGGCGCAATTGACCTCGACCAGGAGTTGATGGCGGCGCAGGCTGTTATCGTGGATGAACCGTGCGATGAGACCCTTGCCGGTGCCGGTCTCGCCGGTGATCAATACCGTCACATCGGTTCGAACTATCTTGTTGACGACGGCAAAGATGTGCCGCATCGCCTCGCTGTTGCCGATGATGGTGGGCTGGAGCCCGAGCGCGCGGCTGAGAGCTTCCTTCTCCGAGGTCAATTGAGTGAAGAGCCTGGCGTTTCTGACTGCGAGAGCGACTGAATCGCTCACTGCGCACAGAAACTGCTTATCCTCCTCATCGAAGTTCTCTTTGTCCCGGGGATTTATCACCTCGACCGAGCCGACGACCTTGCCGTCGACCGAAAGCGGGGCGCATACAATGCTGCGCGCGGGCATGCCAACCTGGATCGAGATGTCATGACGCACCCTCTTGTCGGAGGGCGCGTTGGTGATAAGGAGGGGCTTTCCTTCCAGGGCCACCAGCCCGGCCACTCCCTCTCCGAGCTTGAGCCGGTATTTCTTTATCTCATCCTTGGCCGTTCCCGAGGCGCTCCGGAAATACAGTTCGTCGGTGCCCGGCTGCCTGAGCACAAGCGAGCAGCCTTCGGCATTCAGGGCGGACGAGACCGTCTCAATTACGAGATCGAGGAGGGCGTCGATTTCGAGCGTGGAGTTTATTATATTGGAGATTTCGACGAGCTTGCGATAACGGTCAGCTTGATTCAAGGCGCCCATTAGTGACCCTGGAATGCTGCGAAACCCTTTCCCCAGTTTGTATGAATATTATCGAAATGGGGCCGCGAAGTCAAGATTCGACCTGTTCCTTCCCCGTCTTCGGCGGCACGTTGAGAAGGGGGTGGGGATGTTTGAGGACCAGTTCGGGACCAGATCGTGTCCCTGGGGAGGAGATACGAGAGAAGACATCCGCGCCATCGCTGAACGAAGCTCGGCCCGGAGGGCAGCGCGACAGCTACGAAGCGGAAATCCTAATCAGCGGAGGCCATGGTGATGGTCTGCATCGAGCCTGTCTTCAAATAGGTCACCACGACCGCTTTCAGGTCAAAATCAACTGCAGAAACCTTGAAATCGCCCTCGCCGTGGAACACATCGCCCTCCTTCACCCTGTATTTCTCCTTGGTCTTGGGGACCTCAATATTGGCTATTTGCATGCCACCTATCAAGGTGATGCTTCGGAGCCTGAGCTCGGGCTTGGAGAGTTCGGCTTTGGATTTTTGCATGAGCTCCATGGCCTCTTCACTGGTGGGGTCGACTTTCAGGACTTCCTCGGCCTTCGCGAGAGCGGATTCGTAGATGCCTTCTTGGTAGAACTGCCGCGCCAGACTCAGATTCTCTTCCTTGTTTCGGCTGAGTATCTGAGCCTGGGCTTCTCTGAGAAAGTCGGCGGCCTCCGCATTCTGGGGGTCAATGGCGAGAATGTCCTGCGCGAGGTCCCTGAGCTTTTCGTATTGTTTTTCTGCGATGAGCTGCTGAGCGGTCTCAACCAGGGTTGCGATCTTTTTCTCCACCTGTTCTGACGCTTCGGCTTGCAGTTTCTTGGCTTCCTCAAATTGCGGGTCCAGCCGGAGCGCCTCTTTCACAAGCCTGAGGGCGGCCATGGGATTGTCCGACGCCATGGCTTTTTGAGCCTCGTCGAAATGAACGTACTTCTTTGCTTCGGCATGCAACGCCTTGCCTTCTTCATGTTGCGGGTCCAGATCGAGGAAGGTCTCTATTTTCTCGACGGCGTCCTTGTAATTCTTGGCCTCCAAGCTCTTCTCGGCGTCGCTGTACAGCTTCGACTTGATTTTCCTCATCAAGTAGAGCGCATACAGATTTCGGGGGCTTCCTCGCAGGACCGCCTTGGTATTGTTGATGGCCACCTTCGTGTTGCCCGACTTGAGAGCGTCGTTGGCCTGTTGGAGCATGAAGCGGTCCTGCCGGTTACCACAACCTGTGACAGTCAGACTCGCGGTCATGAGAGCAACGATTATGAATTTGCGGTATGACACAGTCACGAATCCTTTCCGGAGTTGATCGGTACTCCTTGCCTGAGGCTATCCTTATTGCCCAAGCGCATGGTTCGGTTTTCCCTGAGCATTTCAATGAAGGCATTGATTCGAAGCTTTGTTCTGCCGTCCAGTAAGGCCGGTTGGTCTCCTTCAAGCGTCAGAATGGGGACTGGCAGCTTCTTTCGGAAGATCATGTCCTCTATCTGCCGAAAACAGAAGCTCTGGGTGTAGTGGACTATTCCATCGAGACCGCGTTCGGCGACGGCTGACGCGATATCATCCAGCCTCGCAAAAACGCCGTAAGGGTACGTGTAGGCGATGTATTGTTGCACGATATTGTCACCATCGAACGGCATGGAGAATTGGCGCTGCACCTCATTGTACACAATCCGTGCACCCTGGGATTCCAAGAATTCATATAAGTCACCCCAAATGGGAGGAACGCCGATATATCCTATATTCACATCTCCCCGCGCGGGCTTCCGCATTCGAGCATCGCTCAGGAAGGCGTCCACCCTTCTCTCAAACGCCGCAGGGTCCCCGCAAAAATCGCTGGCCGATAGGAGAAACAGGTTGTTCTCTTTTCCGCTCACAACTCCATCGCGCCAGGTGAGCGTATCCACTTCGGCAAGCTTGCGGCGGAGCGGCCTCAGTTCTTCCATCCGTTCCTGCGCGGCCTCCAGGGTGGTACCCATGCTCCGCGCGAGCTTCTCAATTTGAAGACGCAGCAAATCCTCATCGCGCCCGAATGGATATTCGAATGGGATCACTGGCACGTCGTTGACCATCAGGGTTTCCACCAGTGCCAGAGTACTGCTGCAATCGCCTTGAGTCAAAGCGATGACCGCATCCACGCATCGGGTCTTCATTACAACCCCGAACAGCCCCTTAATCCATCCGCATATGGTGCGCGGATAGCCCGCTTCTTCCGCGTAGCGTACAAATTGGGCCGGATCGGGGTCCTCAATAAAAAGATTGTTCAGGTCAACAGGCACGCAGCCAGCGGCGAGGACAACTTCGACTGGGATTGTGCTTGTAATGCCGATGCGTTTCGTCACAGAGGCGCCCCCTCTCAAGCGCGAGCCATACAGCCCATCTTCTTGATCGCGGTAACACCTCCATTCCTGCGTAACACTATATCACACCGACAGTTCCTTTTCAAGCAAGCGGTTAAATCAGCTCAAACGCGCAGGCAACGCCCTGTCCTATGCCGCAACACATCGTGGCGAGTCCCCATTGAGCGCCCCTGCGGTTCATTTCGTGCACGAGCGTGCCAGTGAATCGCGCCCCCGTGGCGCCCGTTGGATGACCGATAGCGATGGCCCCGCCGTTGACGTTCAGTCTGTCCATGTCCACATTGAGTTCGCGCGCGCAGTGCAGGGCCTGACAAGCGAATGCTTCATTAATCTCGATCAGGTCAAAATCGTTGATGGTCATTCCCTGACGCTTGAGCAGTTTGCGTGTTGACGGAATCGGGCCGATGCCCATTATCTCGGGCGGCACGCCAGCCTCGCCGTGATGGCGCACGGCGGCCAACGGTTTGTACCCGAGCGCTTGGGCCTTTTCGCGCGACATAAGCAGCACCGCCGCCGCGCCGTCATTTGTGGGGCATGAGTTGCCTGCCGTCACAAGACCGCCCTCCTTGAACGCGGGCTTGAGTTGGGCCATCTTCTCCACGGTGCTTTCGGGCCTCGGGCACTGGTCCTTATCAATCACTTTCCTAGAGCCGTCGTTGTACTCGATGACCACCGGGATCATCTCCCGGTCGAATTTCTTTTGCTCATAGGCGACCTTGCATTTCTGTTGACTCCACACCGCGAACTCGTCCGCTTCTTGTCGGGTGATCCCGTATTTGGCAGCCAGGTTTTCGGCGGTCAGTCCCATAACGAAGGATGACGGGTCAATCAGGTCTGGCAGCTTGAGCGTCGGATGCAGCCTGCCCTCGGGGTTGGGTTGGGCGTCGGCGTAATAGTAAGTCCGGAACTTGCGCGCCATCTCCTGGTCGTCCGGACTCCACGGGCCGAGCCTGCCCATCGTCTCCATGCCGACCACAAGGATGCAGTCGCCGTTTCCCGCCTTGATCGCGTTGGCAGCCGCGTTGAGGGCAGAAAGGCTCGAGCCGCACTGGCGATTCATCGTGAGGCCGGACAGGTCCACCGGAAGCCCGCAATAGAACACCAATGAGCGGGCGGCGTCAATTGGTCCGGCAATGGTTCCCATATAAATGTCGTCAATTTCATTGGGATCGAGTTGGGTTTTCTTCAAGAGGGCTTTGACCACTTGGGTGGCGATTTCGAGGCCGGTCAGTTCGCGCAACACTCCGCGCTCGCCGGAGCGGCCAATGGGAGACCTCAGGGCTTCTACAATGACGGCTTCTCTCATTTCTCCTCCATCATTCATTAAGGGTATGGAATCACATGTTTGACCCGCTTATTCTAACAAAGGCATTTCAGTTAATCAATCGGCTAATCAAGCGGCCTGAGCCCCCGTTCACAACCGGCCCGCCCTTATCACTACAAGGGCCAGAACCGCCCCGACCAGGTCGGAGACCAGATCGAGAGAGGTGTTCACGTATCCGCCCACTCCGGTCTCGGGCACGAGCACCGTCGCGACAAACTCCACAATTTCATTAAGCGCGCCCACTCCCAGGCCGGCCATGACCACCACGATCGAAAGTGCGGCGCGCCGGTTCAAGTCGGGCGCAAGCAGCGGCTTGAGCAGATGGTACATGACGAGCGTTGCCACGCCGAAGCCTATGATATGCACGAACTGATCGTACCGGAATATCTCATACTTCTCGGATATGGGGATAAGGATTATCTCGTACAGCTTGGTCCCCCGGATGAACAAACCGCCGCCCGACATATGCAGAAGCGCCCATGCGGTCAATCCCCACAGGACGCTGGTCGGATAGCTGACCCTCTCGTTTGTGGCGAGGATGACAACCATGAAAAACACGATGACGCCCACATAGAGCAGGAACTCATAGTTTTTCCTGGAGAGGAAAAGCAGAGCGAAGATAATCAGCGCCACGGCATTCACCAGCAGGATGGGCAGTTGTTCTTTCTTAAGCACCATGCGCAGGGGGCATCCTATAGGAACTCGACCTGGGTGACCTTGTACAGTTGTTGCAGGAGCCGGGTTATTCGCTCTCGGTCGGCCTCATCAACAATAGGTTCAACGATGGATACCGGCACTCCATCCCGCCTTCCGGCATGCCACTCGATAACATGACCGACCACGCCGATGGAGCGGAAGCCCTGACTTTGGCCACAGCAGCTTGTTATGCAATCGGTGTCGCGGACCAGGAAGAGCACATCGCGCCCGTCAAGGCTGAGGCGCTGTTCGCTGGAAATCCAGTACGAGGATGCGCCCATCTCTATCGGGGTGTTCAACGACGCATGCAGATATTCTCTGCGAGGTACGGCTTTCTTGTTTGCTGCGACCATGGCTTCTCAAATCTCCAGCGCGGCCTCCATCGGGGTGCAGCCGGGGATATTGCTGCCAGCCAGGTCCCTGAGCAAGTCCGGGATGACGCCGCCCGCATCCTCAATCGCCAATCTTTTCATGCGTTCGAGGACGTCGGGCTTTTGGTCCGATACATCAGCCTTGAGGTCAGGATCGTCCGACAGATGGTATAGACGCGGAGCCTCGCCCCACAAGTACGCGTTATACCAGTACTCATCATCGCGGACCATCACGAACGGGCCGTAGCCCACCGTGACGTGCTCATACAGTGGCGGCCCGCCCTTCACAAGCGGCATCAGGTCTTTTCCATCCATATCATTTTCGCCGGAGACGCCAAGATAGTTCAACAGTGTCGGCGCGATATCGTGATTGTATACGAACGAGTCGCACGTCTGTCCCGCGCCGGCGCCGTCGGGAAACCGTATGAGGAGCACAAGGTCGGCCACTTCTCTGCACAACGGGTGGCCCTGCTTCGAGACGAGGTTGTGCTCCCCGATGCAATGACCGTGGTCGCTTATTATGACGATGACGGTGTTCTCCATCAGTCCAGCCGAGCGGACCGTATCGAGAAAGCGGCCAAGCCAGTGGTCCACCATGGTCACCTCGCCCGCATAGTTGGCGCGAAGACGCCTGAGTTCGGCCTCCGTCAGTTGGTCCGCCGGCCCGTAGAGCGAGCTTATGACCTCCCGTTCCGGACCGTTTGAATCGTCGTAGAGACGGCGATACGCTTCCGGCGGGTCCCACGGCTCATGCGGATCAAAACTCTCAACCGTGAGGAAGAAGGATTCCGCGTCGGCGTTGTCCTTAATCCACTGCGAGGCGGCCCGGAACACCTGGGGCGCAAAGTAATCCTCTTCGGTCTTCCGGTCACGAATATTCTTGAGATATTGCTCCATAACATGCCGAATCTGGAACGGCGTCCGAAGGTTTTTCGGCATGTATCTCTCCATCTCGCGTTGTGAGATTGCGGGACCCGACTTGTACGGATCGCTCTCCTGGCCTCTGATCCATTGCCATTGCGAAAACCCCCGGTGGAAATTCATGGAAGGCTTGAACTGATGGTAGCAATCGCTGATGAGCGCCGTCCGGTAATACCGCATCTGCAAGAGTTCCGCCAGCGAGTCGCGGCTCTCCCGCATCGGCCCCCAGCCGGGAGATATGCTCACAAAATCGCCCTTGTGCGCGATGTGGCCTTCAAACGGAAACACGCGGCAGCCCGTGTAAAGTGAGCGTCGGAAAGGCAATGTGGGCAATGACTCGGGATATGCCCTGGTGAACGTGACGGCCTCTCTTGCGAAGGCGTCGAGGGTAGGCGTCTTTATCCACTCATTTCCGCAACAGCCGACGTGATCTTTTCTAAAAGAATCGAGGACTACGAGGATCGCGTTCATCGTTTCGTCCTATATTGGCCAAACCGGACGCACGTCCGGAAAATCTCAATTATCTCTGATACACGGCGCGAAGGAGTCGGTCAACTGCATCCGCCGTGCTTTCGGCCGGGGGACTCTCCCGTTTGGTCTTTGACCTCTCCTGCGATGCTTCTTGCACGGTCGGTTCCTCAGGCGCTGGCGTGCGAACAGGCTTCTCCGGTTTGCCCACTATCCGGTGTGTGCTGTAAAGGACTGCCGCCGTGTGGGTGTCAACCACCCGAAGATTGACTGCTCCCACGCCTTTGACGTCCGCGACCGTTCCAACTATGAGCGCGTCGGCGCCCTGGATCTGGCGAAGTTTCTGGGCCATTGATTCGTCAACGACAATCGGCTCTTCATCGGCGCCCAGCGACAGACTCTTCTCAGGCTCGCCATGTTTCGTTGAATCAGTCGAAATGTCCGGCGAGGTCGAAGGGCCGAGCAGGGCGTTCTGTATCGCAAGCTCCCGGAGTATCTGCCCGAGTTGTCTGCGTTCGACCACCTTGATTCCCGGATACTCGTTGAACCCGGAAACGATCTGTTCGGAGAGCAGCGAGCCATACGGGCTTTCCTTTCCATCGAGGGTCGTAATCCCGGCGACTGCCAGCGTCGGCGACTCTCGCAAGAACACGCCGGCGTCACCTTCCCTGAACTCGGCAACAGACATTTCCACGGGCGCCGCTCTTGAATAGTCCTTCTGCACGTCGACGATTTGCAGTATGCCGATGCGCTCTTTCTCGCGCCCAAGTATCCTGCCGGTTTCGGAATCCGTGATGGTGTCGCCTTCGCGGTAGACATTGAGCTCCACCCCCGGCCGAACGCCTCCCGTAAGTCCAAGGTTCAGATAGACGGCTTGCGGAGTTACCTTGACCACTCGGAACGGTTTCTCGCTTGTGACCATGCGCGCGACGCACCGGGTGAAGTCGGCAACCAACTCCCTTGTCTCAACCTGACGAGGCGGTCGGGCGTCATACTTGATCTCGCCGACGAACTCGCGCCTCAATTTAATGCGGCCTCCGTTCTCCGGGATTATCACCACTGAATCCTCATATTCCTCGACGATCTCGCCCACCATTTCGTAACTGCTGTCCTTGAACTTGACGACGTCGAGGGGGCCGCTCAAGGTGGGCCTTTCAGTGGAGGCGGCCGCCACGGCGGGGAAAAACATCAGGATGGCGAAAGAGATTAAAAACCTCATCTTCATTTCTCCCGTCGGTTTTCTTCGTGGGAGCTGCCCGAAGCGTCTCCGTAGTGTGGAATTGTAACACAGCGCCATATCCGCGCGCAAAGCCGCGCACGCGCTAAGGCCCCTTCGCATCAGCTCCGAGCAAGAGGACAAACTCCTTGAAGAGGTCCTCGTCCAGGGCCTTGCTCATCTCATCTCTCATGGTCCGCAGCGCCGGGTACGAGCGTTCAGCCAGTTTGTATGGCCGCTGTGTCGTGAGCGCGTCGAATATGTCGGCGATAGCCGCTATACGGGCATACGGGTGTATCGCTTCGCCCCTCAATCCTCTGGGGTAGCCCGAGCCGTCGAGTTTCTCGTGGTGGTCCATCACAATCATGAGGACTGTCCCGCTGGTCTCCCCAGAGGCAGTGAGAAGCCTGACGCCGTTCTCGGGGTGCTCCTTCATGACGGCCCATTCGCTCTTGTTCAGAGCGCCCCGCTTGTTGAGAATCCTCTTTTCGATGACACCCTTGCCGATATCGTGGACGATCAGGCCCGCGCCGACCTCCTTTATCTCTTCCTGGGTGTATCGTCCGAGACGATGCGCAAGCGCAATGCCGAAGACCGCCACGTTGACCGAATGCGTGTAGGTATAGTAATCGAACGAGGTTGTCGCCAGCAGACTGAAGAAAGCGGTTGCCTCGCTCAGCAGGTAGTTCGCAAGGCTTGAGATGACGACTTTCGAGCGCTTGACGTGTTCTCCGGAGCGGGGATTCTCCAATAGTTGCTCGACCAGGCCAGTCGCGCACGTGTACGCGATGCTCGATTTCTCGTCCATCGGAACGCCCGCGTCTTTGATGATCCTCTCCAGATTGCCCTCGAGGTAGCGCTGGTATTCGGCTTTGTCCGAAACGTCGATGTAAAGCCGGTCGGTTCCGTGCTCAATGAGGCTGTCGCGGGTGCGCTCGGTGAACAATATGTCCCGCTTGCGGTAGAGCACGAAGCGATCCTCCCGATTTCGTTCGGACAGTTTCATGTATATGTCGAAATTGGTGACAGTATCCACCCGGAGCGTGTGAAGGGAAATCGGGAGAAACTTCGAGCCTTCGCCGGATCGCTGTTTCGTCATGTTCTTGAGTTCGTGGTTCAGTCGATGTCCATCGCGCAACGGAAACCGATGACGCTGTAATTATCTTGTTGTGGCCGAGCCCCCGGCTCGCCCGGAAGGGAGCAGAACCGCATCGAACATCGGGCCAGAAAATCGTTTCCCCCGTAACAGGAACCCCTCACGACTTTTTTCCGTGGGTCGAACGTGACCTCGGTGGCTGAGTTGCCCGGATACGCGATGAAGTTGCTCGAAGTCCATTCCTGCACGTTGCCTGCCATGTCATACACACCGTAGGGGCTCCTGTCTCCTTCGAAACTGCCGACCGGCGCGACTGCGCTGCCGAGGTTGCAGCGACCTCGCTCAAAAATGTCTCCCCACGGCCATTTCCGGCCGTCAACACCGCGCGCGGCCTTCTCCCACTCCCGCTCGGTCGGCAGCCGTTTGCCCGCCCATCTGGCATACGCGCTCGCATCATGCCAACTGATCCCCGTGACCGGATGATCGCCCTGCTCGGGAGTAAACTCATGCGAGGGCCTGAACTTCTTGTAGTCGGCATTCGTGACTTCGTATTTGTCAATAAGGAATCCCTTGACGAATACCTTGTGCTCAGGCTTTTCGGCTGCGATGAGCAACATTCGGCTTACGCTCTCGCGGCGCGCGGGGTCTACCGGCATGTTGTCGGCGTCGCTGTCATTGTCGTTTCCCATGAGAAACTCGCCTTCCGGCACGAACACCATTTCGGGATGCTTCTCGAGGAGCTTTGCCGCTTCGGCAGGGATTTTGCCCGTGGAGGCGGCCTTCGCAGTCTCAGGCTTTGCCTTTGAGCTTGTCGCGCTCGATTTCGGTTGCAAGGAAAACATGGTCTCGGCAAGTTCCTCAATCGTTTCAGGTATCTCATTCACCCCGCGTGCCCAGGCACGCTCGATCTTTGCGGGGCCGCCGGAGAGGTCCTGCAATGTAATGGTCACGCCGTACCGCTCATTCCATAAGGCGATGCTTCCTCCGATGACGTGGGTTGCGTTTATGGACTTTCCGAGGGATGCGGCGATCGACGGAGAAAGCCCATCAATTGTTATGGGAACCGTGAGTCGCGCCAGTTCAGCGGCCTCGCTGCTCTCGATCAATTGCACATGCGGCGCGATGCGGCGGATGGAGTCCGTTAGCCAACGGGTTGCGATTTCCCCCGCGTTCTCGACGCCGATATCATTTTCAATCCGGAATTCTGTTACAACAACTCTGTCTTCCGCCTCGGTTTGACCGTGCGAAAGCGCCATGAGCGCCCCGGCGAGAATCAGCCCGATGAAACTGCGGAACCTCTGTGTGCTCGTCCAAGGAATCATCATACCAATCGGGCATAATTCTAGAGAAAGCCGAACGCGCTGTCAATCAGACCCGTCTGCGGAGGCAAAGTGGCGATAATCAGGGAGGAATGTCATAGTTCTTACAATGGGAACGGGTGTTTTTGGGGAAGGAGGAGCGCGAGGTCATGAATGTGTTCAAATGCAAGGTATGTGAAGAGCCGTACTTGGGAAACACCAAGCCGTCGAACTGCCCGCACTGCGGCGCACCTGCGATGTATCTGATCCTTGCCGAGAACTGGGTCGAGCAGGAAATACCTGAATTGACCGAAGTCACCCGGAAGCACTTGGAAGCTTCCCTGAAACTGGAGATCGACAACGTCCAGTTCTACCGCTGCGCGATGGGCGCCGCTGCCGAGCCTGTGGCACAGGCAATGTTCAAGGCGCTTTCGCGAATAGAGGCCGAGCATGCCTCCAGGGTCTGCAAGTTCTTGAAGCGCCCGAAGATGACGGTCCAGGACAACCCCTCAGCGTGCACAGGGATGACGACCGAGGACCATTATAAAGAGGCGCTCCGGCGAGAGGAAAAAGCCGTCACGTTTTACACATCTGCGGCCGAATCGGCCACCGAGCCCGTGGTGAAGGAATTCTTCCAGGCGCTGGTCGAGGTGGAGAACGATCACATCGGCCTTCAGAAGCTGGGGTTAGGCGTGGCCTGAGGCGTCGGCATCCGGGGCCTCGCTTCGACTCCGAAGCTCTGCCGGACGATTCCCGCGGAACGCCGCCTGATAGATGTAGATGCACACAAGCGCGTAGAAGAGTAAACCTGTTTGTTGCTTCCAGACCACTGGCACGTGGTCGAGCATGAATGATTGTATGCCCACAAACCACAAGGCGTCATAGGGAAAGCCGGGCTTCCGCGAGGCGCCCCACAGCACAACGAACACTGACGCGATCGCCGCGTAGCGGGTTATCTCGGGATATTTCGACAGCACCGGAAAGAAGAAGGAGGCTATCGCCACAAGTGCGCAAAACCTGCTTGTGCCCGGCCTGACATCCTTGCGGAAGACGACGAACGCGACAAAACTCACGCATGCCGCGAGGAGTATCGTGTTTGAATGGAGCATCAGGAATCGCCGCAAGGAATCCTCCGCAAATACCATTTTCCCCGCCTGCAAGATGACGTTTATAACGCTCACCCGAAGTATGGGCACTTTCGCCGGCGTATCGAACAAGCCTACCCGAAGGTCGTGCGGACTCGCGAGCCAGAAGGGAACCAGCATCACGAAGGAAACCGGCGCCCCCGCAAGAAAACGAATTCCATTCCGGAGCGGAATCTCCCGACGGAGCAGTTCGGTTCCGATCACCGCCATGAAGACGAGTGCGGCAGGCAGCGCTATTTGCTTGGTCATAAGAGCGAGTCCCACATTTATGCCAGCCCACCCGTAACGCCGCGCCGAAACAGCCGACATGGCAAGCAAAAGGAACAGGGCTGCCACAAACTCGAACCGCGCAGAATACGTGACCACCCAGAACAGGAGCGACGAAGTCATCAGCAAGAATACTGCGGCGGTGATTGTCATCTCATCGGATACGTTCAGCGATCTTCTCAAGACAACTCCCGCCTGCAGGCAACACAGGGCGCTTGCGATGATATATGGGAATCCGCACGCGATTATCATCGGCATTCCGAACAACTGCCAACCGCTGCGGAGTCCCAGGTACACTATAGGCGCCTGCAGGTAGGATGTAAGCGGCGGATAGGAGATCGCGACGCCGTCCGGCGGAATTGCGACTATCGAATACCTTCCCACGTACATGTCGAATGTCCCGTCAATTATGGACTTCGCGCCGATAATTTCGGCGAGAACGTCGTAGTTCATCGTCAAGTCGCCGGTCAGATCGGGCGCCCCTGAATCGGGACCGGTCATGGTTATCCTGAACGCGAACGAAAATGCCACGTATGCCAGGGCCATCAACCATCTGATCTGTCTGTGCTGATTCGTCATATCAAACCCTAATGGCGACCATATGCATGCCGTGACGCAATGATCCCTCGCATCGCAAATATACCACATGCGACTTGAATTCGTCGAGTAATGACGAGCGACGCATGAGGCGGCATGCGGCCCTCCGGCAAGACCGGAAATTTTTGCTCTTGCAAAATGGGGATGCACGTGATAGAATGTGCACGCTGAGGTTTGGGGAATCATCATCATACTTATTTTTCGTTTTCCCAAACGTCCTTTCATTCGTTTGGTCTGCTGATAGAAGCGGAACACGGTAGTCCCCATATCAAGATGGCGGAGATGAACAGACAAGTCCCCCACAGATTCGAGTTCTTATCATCCTAACGATACACGGAGCGTCTCAACCGCGCACAACTCGGGGGGATTCGATATGGGGAAGAAACGAGTCTTGGTTGCCGATGACGAGCCGGATGTCCTTCAGGTAATCAAGGCCATTCTGGAACACGAGGGCATAGTCGTCCACACGGCGCGTGACGGCGAGCAGGCATTTAAGCTTCTCAAGAAGCATGAGTTTGACGCCGTCATTCTCGATGTGGTTATGCCCAAAGTGACGGGCGTCAAGCTGCTCCAGATGATGCGACGCAGCGCCAAGATGAAGGACACCCCGGCCATGCTCATTACGGGCAACATCCTTAAGACGAAACAGCTTGAGGATGAGGGTGTCGACAAGTTGGCGACCGACCTCCTGACAAAGCCTTTCAACACACGCGACCTGATAAAGCGGGTCAAGGCGCTCGTCGATAAGGGTTCGTCAACAGCATCCCCGCCGTCAAACACCTCACATCACACTCGCGTTTGACTTCGGTGACCGGCGGCGGGGTTCGGGCGGCGCGTTCGGCTAAACGGGAATTTCTCAAGAACCCCCGACATGTTCCCACAAGAATCGGACGACTGGCCGGAGCATGCAGTCTGCGCGCGATGCGGGGCCGCACTCGGCTCTGACTACAGAGAGAGTCCGCTCGGCCTTCGATTCTGTCCCGACTGCTTCGGCGGAACCATCCAGGAAAAAGCGCGCGAGCGCGCGGCCGAGATTTATCTGTCCGGACGCTGCTCCAATTGCGGCGGCTCCCTCATTAACGGGTACCGTTTGAGCAAGCTTGGAGTATTGTATTGCGTGCCGTGCTATGAGCGACGTTCCTTGGATGCTCAAGCGCCCCGCGCGCTGGCTCAGGTTGAGCCTGAGCCGCCCCCCGAACAAGCTGTCTTTAAACTATTTCCCGCTGCTGCGCTCGTTGTCACGCTGAGCATCGCCCATCTGCTGTTTTTCCTGCATGCTGTCATTCAGAGACCAAGGGTTCTCCCTCATTCCGACTCCTACCTCAGGGCTCTGATATGTCTCGATCTGCTTACCAGCGTCCTGTTTCTCGGGGCCAAGCATGTCGGCTCTCGGATGACGAACCTGTGGGCGTTGCTAATAGCTGCGGGCTTTATTATACTTGTTGTAAGAGAGCTGTTGAGTCTTGCCGGCTAGATGTCAGCGTTCCCTCGGAGAAAGGCAATGGCGAAGAGTGTCGTTGACGCCGCAAGAATAAAGGGCGCTTACCAGAACATAGAGCACACCGCCGACATCGGCATCGCGGTCACGGGAAAGACACTGGAAGAAGTCTTTGCTCTGGCGGCAGGCGCAATGTTCGATATCATGGTCGATGTGGCGACCGTGGAACCCATAGAAAAGGCCACAATCAGCCTGCAGGCCGAGAATCTCGATGAACTGCTCGTCGCCTGGCTCAATGAATTGGCCTTTCGGTCCGAAGTAAACGGTATGTTCTTCAGCAAGTTCCAGGTCGAGTCCGTAACCGAGACGTCGCTGCAGGCGACGGCAATGGGCGAACCCTATGACCAGGGCAAACACTCGCTGGGAGTCAGCGTCAAGGCGGCGACCTACCACGAACTGAAGATTTCCCGGTCCGACGGAGGCTGGTCGGCTCAAGTGATATTCGACGTCTAGGCTGCTGGGCTCAAGCGATATTCGATAGTCTAGGGCATGTTGCCTTCCCGCGTCAGCCTTTTTGTCATCCCCGCGAAACTTGTCCTCGACCTGATCGGGGAGCAAGAATCCGGACTGAGCGAAACGTGTGGTAACATACTCCCCGGAAGGCGGGTGATCATGAAATGATCGACATAAAACTCAACAAGATCGGCGACTACTTGTATGAAATACCCAAGACCGGACCGATGCGGGTGCCCGCCAGAATATTCGCGAGCGAGGCATTGCTCAAGGATATAACCCAGGACAAGAGCCCCGAACAAGCCGCCAACGTCGCGACTTTGCCCGGAATCGTGAAGTACTCACTGGCAATGCCCGACATCCATTGGGGCTACGGGTTCCCCATCGGCGGAGTCGCCGCGTTCGACCCCGAGCAGGGCGGTGTCATATCGCCGGGCGGCGTCGGCTACGACATCAACTGCGGCGTCCGCATGATCAGGACAAACCTTAAAGTTCAGGATGTCCGCCCCAAACTCAGGGATCTCGTCGCGACTTTGTTCCACACGATCCCGACCGGAGTGGGCGCCAAGGGCGGCATCGAAAAGATTTCACCATCCGAACTGAAAAAGCTTGCCAAGAAGGGGCCGCGCTGGGCGCTGGAGCGCGGATTCGGAGTCCCGGAAGACATTGAGCACACAGAGCAGATGGGCCGTCTCGATTTTGCCGATCCCGACATGGTGAGTGAGCACGCCATAGAACGCGGGCAGGCACAAGTGGGCACGCTCGGCTCTGGCAACCATTTCCTCGAAGTCGGCGTGGTGGACACCATCTTTCATCCGGAAGCCGCGCGCGTCTTCGGAATCGAGGAAGGAAGCGTGACGGTCCTCATCCATTGCGGCTCGCGCGGTTTCGGCCACCAGATATGCGACGATTACCTGAAAGTCATGGGCCACGCAATACAGAAATACAAGATCGAGCTTCCCGACAGACAGCTTGCATGTGCGCCCGCCGAATCGGAGGAAGGCCGAAACTATGTGGCCGCGATGGCAGCCGCCGCCAATTATGCCTGGACGAACCGTCAGGTGATCATGCACCTTGCCCGACAATCGTTCGAGCAGGTATTTGACATGAGCCCGAAGGAACTCGGGATGGACCTGATATACGACGTCAGCCACAATATGGCCAAATACGAGAAGCATTCGGTCAACGGCAATGAAAAGATGCTGTGGGTGCACAGAAAGGGCGCAACCAGGGCGTTTCCGCCCGGACATCCCGATGTCCCGCCGGATTATCAGGAAATCGGACAGCCCGTCCTCATTCCGGGAGACATGGGCAGGGCCTCATACCTGCTCGTGGGGGCTCCCGGCGCTATGGAAAAGACCTTCGGCTCCACGTGTCACGGCGCGGGAAGAGTCCTCAGCCGCTCGCAGGCCATCAAGAGGGGCAAGGGACGCTCGATCAAGCGCGAACTCGAAGAGAAGGATATAATCGTCATGGCCCACGGCAGAGAAACGCTCGCCGAGGAAATGTCGGAGGCCTATAAGGACGTTAACGCCGTGGTTGAAGTCATGCATGAAGTCGGTGTCAGCCTTCGCGTGGCGCGCTTGAGGCCGCTCGGCGTGATCAAGGGCTGAGCAGGGCGGTTGTCCCTCAATCGTAGGGGTGCCCCTATGTGGGCGCCCGGGCGGCCACGCAGGGCCCCTGCGACGGAAGAGTCTCCAAGGAGGTGTTTGAGATGAACGAGATCAAGAAATACTCTTTCGGCTCTATTACGGTCGATGGTCAGACTTTCGAAAGCGACCTTATCATATATCCCCACAAAATAGAATCGGGTTGGTGGCGCAAAGAAGGGCACAGGCTCCAGGTGGAAGACCTGTCCGACGTGCTTTCCGATCCGCCCGAAATCCTGGTCATCGGAAAAGGCGCCTCGGGTCGGATGTCCGTGGACCCGAAGGTGTTCGAGGCGCTCAGCAAGTCAAACGTGCAGATTGTGGCCGAGCCGACAAGCAAGGCCTGTGACAGGTTTAATGAATTGCAGAAGCAGGGCAGGCGCGTTGTCGCCGCGCTTCACCTGACCTGCTAGGATTTCCAAGGGCGACGACAAGAATGGAGGCGCCGCCGTGATAGTCAAAGTGGGGAATGGGACAGTCGAGATTCTGCAGGCAGACATAACATCGCTCGAAGTCGACGCCATCGTAAATGCGGCCAACAATCATCTCATTCTCGGCGCCGGAGTCGCCGGAGCGATCCGGAAGAAAGGAGGCCCCAGCATCCAGGAGGAGTGCAATCGGATTGGTCCGATTAAGATCGGCGAGGCCGCAATCACCGGCGCCGGCAACCTGCCCGCGAAGCATGTGATTCATGCCGCCAGCATGGGTGACGAGCCGGTGTCGGAACGCTCGCTTCGGGATTCGGTCAAAAACAGCCTCCTCAGGGGAGAGGAAGCCGGGATATCCTCGATCGCGTTTCCTGCAATCGGTACCGGCGTCGGCGGCTTTCCCATCAAGCGGTGCGCTGAGATCATGCTCGAGCTCGCCCGGCAGCATCTGGAAGAAAAGGGACGCAGCATCAACCATATCATCTTCGCATTGTTCGGAGAATCTGATAAGAAGGCCTTCGAGGACGTACTGGCCTCGAAGCCAAAATGAAATCGCTCCCCGTGCACGACATGTCTCCGGTCTCCGGCAAACTCGCAAGATTCACACGATGCATCATCTTGTGGTTCTTTGTTTCTTTCTTATTACAACCTGGATTCGTTTCCGCCACCCAGGATTCCCCTCCCCGGACTGAGCTGCGGCTCTGGCATCAATGGACCGGAACCCGGCGGGAAATGCTGGATTCCATCATCGAGACCTTCAATTGTGCGCGCGACGGGACCTCGGTCACGGCCGTGATGATGGGACCCGCGAGCGGAACCGTTGCCGAACTGCTCTCACTTGATCCCGCCAATTCCCCCGATATTGCTCTCGTCGAGCATGAAGCGATACCGATGCTGGCCGACGCCGGCCTCATCCAGCCGCTCGATGAATACCTGAACAATTCGGAACAGCTCAAGATCAATAATCTTCTGGACAGCGCTAAGAGTCACTGCACGTATGACGGCAAGCTTTACGGCTTGCCCGCATATGTCAATCCATACGTGCTCATATACAATCCCCGCCTTCTCTCAAAGGCCGGCCTCGACAAAACGCCCGGCAGATGGAACGAGTTGTTCAAACTGGCGCCGAATCAACCCCCGGCAGCGGATGAAAACTGGGTCCTGAGCCTGCGCTCAACCGCCATTGCCTTCGAGATACTCTGCGTCCAACGAGGCGTAGACCTCTTCACAGACGAGCCGCAATCTATGGCGCCGAAGCTTCGGCAAATACTCCAGCTCATCGCGAAACTGAGAGAGGCGCGCCTGCTGCCGCCGCATCACAAATTCTGGGCGCCCGAGTTCAAAGATGTGGCCGGCGGCAAGGTCCTGTTCCAGTTGGACAACGTAACAATGCTTGCATATTTGCGTGAAAAGGCGTCCGAACCGCTCGGCGTGGCGACGCCGCCCTCCGACTCATCCTCGCTCACTTGCCTCGCAAGCGGTCACGTGTTCGTCGTTCCCCGCTCCGCCGACAATAATAACGAGACGCTGCAATTTCTTGAATTCTTCTTTTCGCCCGAGACGTACTCCCGATTGGCGAACGCCCTGCTTTTCGTCTCGCCCTACAAACCTGCCCAGGCTCAATTGACGGCAGCGGCGTCGGACACGGCTCTCTATTCCCAACTCGCAACCGCGGCGACCAATGCGCGCTCACTCTCTCTTCATTCGAACAGCGCCAGGGCGCTGCCCGCCGTCTCTCGGACTGTCGAGAAGCTGGACGCGGGCCTGATCACGATCGAGCAGGCGCTCGAGGAGATCCTGCAAACGGTCATCCGCACTGCTCCCCAAAAGGCCGTCTGTGCCTCGCCTGTTCTCCGTGTAAGCTGGGCTGACAGCACGCGGCGACTCTCAAGTGGTGAGCGGTCCGATTTTCGCGCTCCGCCCATCGACCTCGTATCGACGCGTAATGAGCATGAATGTGTTCAACTCGCCATTTCTTCACAGCATGAACTTGAAGGGCTGAGCATCAGCATCGAGCCTTTTGTTTCCGGAGACGGCTCGACACAAGAGATCAAAGCCACAATATACGAACAGATCGATACGCCAATCTCTACCGCTCTCGCGGCTGATAAGCTCGGGAACTACCCGAACATGTTGAAACGAGCGGAGCATTTCACCGCGGAGCCGGGAAAGCTCGCTCGCTTCTGGCTCGATATCCATGTCCCCGAGAGCAACTTTGAGGGTCCTCTTTCTTCTTGTGTGAAGGTCAGGCGCCGAGGCGCGACCTTGGAGGAGTTCCCGCTTAGATTACAGGTCGTCCCTCTCACACTGCCCTCGAGGCCGTCCAAGCCCGCCGTTGTCGGGCTCAACTACGACCTTATATCCAGGCATTATGAATTGGAACGGGGGTCAAAATCCTACAGGGACATGATGGACTCTTACTACTGGTTCGTTGTTGACCACAGGCTTTCCCCATATCAGCCTCCCGTTCCAATAGAATCCGCTCAGACGGCGGCCTACCTGAAGGATATCCGCGTGTCGGGCTTGCGCATTCCGTTTCCGCCCGGCGACGCTCGGTTCGCGGAGGTTGTCCGGCTCGCCAGAGAGGGCGGATGGCTCGATAAGCTCTACGTCTATTTCATCGATGAGCCAACTTACCATCAGTACCAGCCCGTCATCGAAACCGGAAAGCGGATTCATGAGGCAAAACCGTCGCCGCGATTCCTAGTAAGCTGTTTCCCCGACCAGCCGCTCATCGGCTCCGTTGATATCTGGTGCGTCCTCATGAGCTTCCTTCCCGAGGGCATTCCGCGCGGGTTTGCGGACCGCACCATGTATTTCGAAAAAGTCGCCGACCGGTTGAGGGCGGGCGATGATGTCTGGTGGTACACCGCAGGCGCCATACGGCCCTTCCCAACCTTGCATATCGAGGATGACCCGGCGGCATTTCGAATAATGCCTTGGCTGCAGGAACTATCCGGGATCAGCGGATTCCTCCACTGGGAGGCGGCGTTTTGGGTTCAGCCGTTCGACCAGCCCTTCATCCCATACTTCGGCAACGGCGAGGGCACGCTTCTCTACCCCGGCGTTTCGGGGCCGAACCCGTCCATCAGGCTTGAATTGCTGCGCGAGGGACTCGAGGACCAGGAACTCCTCCTTCTCATGCGCCGCGCCATATCGTCCGTCCAAGACGAACTCGAGGCAGGGTGGCTCGGCCAGGCGGCCTCGGTGCGAACCTCCGAGATCTGTCGCAGCCTCTTAACTGATGAGGCCCTGCGCTCTGGCGTTGGGTATCCCGCGCTTCTTTCTCACTTCATTCGCGAGCCCGGCCACATCGAAAAGGTGCGGGAAGAAGTGATCAAGGAAACCATCTCCATGCGAGCGAGGCCTCTTGCCCTGGTATTGACGGACCCGCCAGAGACAAGTTACACTGATTCGCAAGACGTGAGAATATTCGGGGCGGTCGAGCGCGGCACGAGGGTGGAGGTGAACGGCCGCGAGTTGAAGGTCGGGCGTAATGATTCGTTTTCCGACCGGTTCCCTCTGTCCTCCGGCGTCAACGTCTTCGTCATCCGTCTCGAAAAAGAGCAAAACAGCAAGCAGGTGATCAGAGAGATTTTGAGGTATTGAATCCCAACGGCAAGGGAAAGGCGGGCCAGAGTTTCGGCAGACGGCCGAAGGCATGGTCATCGGTATTTTTGATGATGGCCTTGATCACCCTGTCGCTTCCTCTCACTCCGTCCTTGTGGCGAGCCGGAAGGCAACACTTCGGGCGGGCCTTCGATGCCTTGGGCTATGTGGTCTTCCTGCTGATCGGTGTCGGGATAGTCGTTTACCTTATTCGGCGTCGGCGAGAATTCGGAGCGCTGCGATATGTCGGGATAGCCCTCCTCGCATTGTTGTACCTGTATCTTTTGCACCGCACCCGATTCCCAGCGGAACGGCTGCACTTGATGGAGTACGGGTTTCTCGCTTATCTCTGCTGGCGGGCTTTTCGGATCGACCTCAGCGCCGTGAAGTCGTATGCGCTGGGTTTTCTGCTTTCATCCGTTTTCGGGATTGCTGACGAAGCGATTCAATATCTTCTGCCCAACCGACACTTCGAGATGAGAGACGTCACAATGAATATAATCGCCTCGGCCCTTGGGCTTCTGCTCGCATCACTGCTTCGAAGGTCAAATGCCTTCCCTCTCGGTGCGGGTAAAGGAGATAGATGAAACTGCGCACCGCCGCCAGAACCGCCGTAATAATCGTCCTGGCGTCCGTCCTCTTTCTGATCAATACCTCGCCGTTCACCCGACGCAGAGCAAAAGACATAAACGTCATTCTCCTTACAGTCGATTCATTACGCCCCGACCATCTTGGTTGTTACGGCTACCGCAAGATGACCAGTCCCAATATCGATACCATCGCTGCGACGGGCCAGATATTCCGGCGGGCGTACAGCCAGAGCGTCTGGACGATTCCCGGCCTTATGTCTGTCCTCACCTCGCTCCAGCCGCCGGTTCATCAGGTGGACCGGCGCGGCTCAACGCTCAATCTCGCAGTCACCACCATTTTCGATTCGTTCAGAGAGGCGGGTTATGCAACGCCAAACCTCTGCTTCGTGCTGACGTTTCCGGAGTTCTCCACCATTCGGGTCGGCCCCATCGAGGAACGCTATTTCGCGGGACAGGAAGGCGAGGAAGTATTCCGATGGCTGGATGAGAATGCCGGTTCCAAGTTTTTCCTTTGGTATCACTACCGGCACGTGCATCTTCCTTATCGCCCCAGACATCCTTCCCGCTCAACCTTTCTTTCGCAGGATCAAGACGAGGAGCGGCTTTCGCCGGGGGTGAAGGCGGTGCTTTCCGATGCGGCCGTCGTTCCCCTCGGAACCGTCACATTCGAAGCGGCCGACCGCCCCATCATCGAGGACCTGTATGACGGAGAGGTCAGAGAATTCGATGCCTTTGTCGGTCGTCTTTATGCCAGGTTGCGAAAACACGACTTAATCAGGAAGACGCTCATCGTGATTACCGCCGACCATGGCGAAGAATTGATGGACCACGGGTTTGTCGGACACGCTTCGACCATGCACGCGGCTACCATGTATGACGAAGTGATCAGGATACCGCTCATCATGAGCCTGCCCGGCGTGCTTCCGGGCGGCGTCGAGATCAAGGAGCAGGTGCAGCAGACCGATATCATGCCCACGCTCCTCGATATCGTCGGCATCGACGTCCCGCCCGGCGTGCAGGGAAGAAGCTTGGCGCCCGTATCTCTCGACCTCGCCAAGGAAAATGAATCGAGCCTGCCCGTGTTCGCGGAAACGGTCTACGGCGGCTTTCAGGCCACCCTCGAGATGGCCGAGACCCGCATCAGATGCGTGCGGACCGACGCCTGGAAACTCATCGAAACCGATTCTCCGTCGGGGAAGTCTTACCAACTGTTCGACCTCCTGCTGGACCCCAACGAATTCCACAACGTGTACGCCGATATGCCCGAAACAGCCGCTCAACTGAAAGCCTGGCTCGATGAGTGGAACAGCGAAAACACCATGAGAAGACAGATGATCGAGGCCGGAGCATCGATCCGCACAGTCACCGGTCAGGGCGAACTCTGTCCCGAAATGATCTTTCCCTACGACGGAGCGGTGCTCCGCTTCTCGGAGCGAAACGGGATAATTCGGGCGGCTTGGACCGGCAGCCCATCCGCAAGCTACGTCGTCGAGTACGAGGTCGGCGCCGGAATACACCGGCTCACCGGCTCCTTCTCAACATTCGGCAATAGCCGCAACTTTGGCCCTTATTCGCGGGAGATTTGGAGTTCGCTCTGCGTCCGCAACCCCTGGCGAGCTCGAGTGTCTCCCGACACCAAACCCCGTTGCTGGAGCCCGTGGGTGGAATTCACATTCGAGTGAGGGGCTTCGCAGTTGTACGGGCGACCCCGCGTCGTCGCCGGTACAGGCGTCATCTTACCGTCGCCGCTTCATCCAGCTTGCGTAATTCCTCGCGGGCATACTCGAACGCGGGGTCGAGCGTGAGGGCCTGGTTGAACCACGTGCGAGCTTGTTCAGAGTCGCCGGAGCGGGCGTAAAAGATGCCCAGGTTGTACCTGGCGAGCGCACTTGTGGGGAGAAGCGAGACCGCGAGACGGGCTTCCTCTATGGCGCCCTCCAGGTCTCCAAGCGCGTAGAGCCTCGCGCCCAGGCTCAGCCGCGCCTTCCCGAAGCGGGGCGCGATCTCGACGGCCTGCTTGCAGTATTTGACCGCCGCCTCGTTGTCGTTCTTGTATTCAGCCGCGTACAGGTTCAGATGATACCATGCCTCGGCGAAGTATCTGTCGCGCGCGATCGCATTCTCGTATGACTCCATCGCCCTGAGCGGCGCATTATACTTGTGATAGATTCGCGCCTCGTCCGCGTAGGGAACCGCCAAATCATCATCGGCGAATACGGCGCTGTCGTAGGCCATGAGCGCTTCATTCAAGTCTTCCTTTTGTTCGCTTCTTAACCCTCTGCCGTATTCAACCGCGGCCGCCAGTTTTCTGGGTCGCGAGGATTCGAGCCTCTCCTCCTCTTCATCGGTCAAATGGATACCCAGGCAGTCAATCACCTGATAGACGAGCTTGCGCTCCAGCTTGAATATGTTCGTCGGCTTCTCGACCACCGCCGCCTTGAGCAGGAAAATGCCAGCCTTGATGTCGTAAACTTGCAAGTCAACCGCCACCCGGTCCTCTTCGCGGCGCATCATGCCCAAAACCACCATGTCCGCCCCGTGCGCGCGGCCCAGCCTCGCGATTCCTTGTTCGTTCAGAAAATACGCCTTGACAGGAACGCTGGTGTCCGCGCCCGGGATCACGCTGATTTCTTGAACGCAGAACAGGTCGCGACGCATTTGGGGCGCCAGGCAGAGGCTGAGGAAAATCACTCCCTCGTCATCCGTCATCGTGTCGATGGGGCACACCAGTATGGTTGGGTGACGGTCTGCCATGATGAGGGATTGAACGTCACGCGGTTCGCGTGCGGGCCGGCCGGCGCAACCTCCAATGACCAGTGTGCCTAACAGAATGGCAAGTACTGCTTTCGTAGTCCGCATCTCTCCTGACATTCCTCCTCTGGAAAAACTCTCGCTTGTAGGGGCGGCCCTGCGTGGCCGCCCGGGCGCCCACATAGGGGCGCCCCTACAATTA
>CAZEBC010000002.1:58002-60774 GCA_964510165.1 uncultured bacterium | reverse complement strand
TAGAACATTGAATTACAGCTTTTCTTGCTGTGGCCCGTGATGAGCCGAAGAGGAGATTGTCTGTCATTGTCCGCGGACGCGGGCTCGACGTATTTCGGAATCGGCGGCACGTCGGGCTTGGCGAGGTCGGCAATGGACTGTGAATAAATCTCTATCTTTCCGGTCGGCGTGGAGAACGGGTTGTTCTCGATGTCCTCGATCTGCTCGCGAAACGCGATATGCGGCCGGTCAAACTTGTACTTGAGGAAACCCGATCGCTTGAACTCCTCCCAATCGGGAATATCTGCGGCGCTCGTCAGGTACTTCAGCCATTCCTCCTCGGAGGTGTCGTTGAAGCCTTCGATTCCGAGGCGTTTCGCGAGATCGGCACATATGTCGATATCGTTCCGGCACTCGCCGTATGGCTCGATCGCCTTGCAAGAATGAATGATGTAATGTCCGTAGCACCACGGAACCATAACATCATTCCGCTCGAAATGGGTGGTGGCAGGGAGCACGATATCGGCGTAGCGCGCGGTCGCGGTGAGGAAATGATCGTGCGCGACCATGAAGTCGAGCGTCTTGAGTGCGCGGTCGGCCTTGCGGACGTTGCCTAGCTGGTTGACGGTGTTGCCCGCGACCGAATACACCATCTTTATGTCGGACGGATAGCCGCCCTTGCGGCCCTCAAGGATTGCGTCGGCCCATTTGTTGAAATGCACCGACACGCTCTCGGACGAGAACCCGCCGGAGAAGCTCATCACCTTAGTCTGAATGGGATATCCGAAAATCGAAACGCCAACGTCGCCACCCGGCACGCCGATGTTTCCGGTCATCGCGCACAAGGTCGCGGCCGCGCGGTGGAACTGTTCGCCGTGATTCGTGCGGGCGGGGCCGTGTCCCGCGCTGAGGGCCGCCGGCTTGGTTTTCGCATATGCGCGCGCAAGTTCGGCGATTGTGGCGGCAGGGACGCCGCATATTCTCTCGGCCCACGCGGGCGTCTTCGGCACGTCGTCCTCGCGCCCAAGCACATACTCTTTAAACTTGTCAAAGCCGACAGTGTACTTGTCGAGGAACACCTGGTCATAAAGCCCCTCGTCAATGATGACATACGCCATCGCGACGAGCATGGCCGTATCGGTCCCGGGGCGGATGGGAATCCATTGTCCGGCGAACGCGGCGGCAGTGTCGGTGTAGCGCGGATCGACCGCGACGATGCGCGTTCCCTTCTCGCGCGCAAGAGTGAGATAATAGCTGGTGTTCGTGCCCCAGACCGAATCGGTCGGGTTCCATCCCCAGAGGATGATCATTCTCGAGTTGAGCAGGTCCTCGCGCTCGCTGTTCGTGAAAACCGTGCCGTACGTGTGCAGCGCCGCGAATACGCCGCCCTCGTTCGAGACGATGCCATGCAGATACGTCTGCCCGCCGAACATGTTCAGGAGCCGAAAAACGGCCTCCTTCTTGTGATACGAGCAGAGCATCGTGCCGGAGTGCGATATGTTCATGATGGCGGGCGCGCCGTGCTTTTTGCGAATGTCGAGCATGTTCCGGGCGACCGTATCGAGCGCTTCGTCCCAGGAGATGCGCTCGAATTTTCCGGAGCCCCTCTCCCCCGCCCTTTTGAGCGGATATTTCAACCTGTCGGGATGATACAGGCGCTGGCGATACGCGCGGCCCTTGAGGCAGGCGCGCAGTTGCGCGACGCCGGGCTCGTCCGGCAGCGATTCATCGGTCGTGATACGCTTGACGATGCCGTCCTCGACATGCGCGATCAACAGACAACTGCCGCCGCAATCATGCGGGCAGCCGACGGGGATTTTCTTTACGCTGTCAGTCATTGATTGGTCTCCGGACACCTTGCAAGGATTTGTTGGATGGTATTCGATTCGGTATCATTTGTTGGCCGAGGCGAGGGACTCATTGAGTTCTCGAAAGCTGAGCCGCTTTGTTCGCATCTTGCGAAGCGTTTCCAGGTCCTCGATATCCTCCAGCCGCTCGAGCATTTCTTGATATTCATTGATATCGAGGATGACGGCGGCCGGCGTGCCGTCGCGCAAGACGGTTTCTGGAGATCTCTTGCTTGCCTTGTTTTTCATTAAGACTACCTCACAATCTGGTCGGTTTCCTATCATTCTACTATTCACCAAAGGTCGTGTCAAACGGTGGAAACCGTGTATCGCGAAGGCAGGAAGAAATGCGTAATGGGTGGGGAGCAAGCATCCACAATTCGTCAGACAGGTCCGACTCGTCCGATCAGTCCGACCTGGATCGGATTAGCGCAGTCATTCCCTCATAACCCCTCGTGCAGGCGCTGGTCCCAGTCGTACTCACGGGCGGTGACGACGGTTTCCATGCGCTGGATGCGGCGGTCGAGGTTGTCGAAGGTGCGCTTCAGGCGATGGAGCGCGAGGTTGCGAGAGGAGGCGTAGGAATTATAGAATTCCTGCTCCTCTTCGGTCTCGAATGGGATGATCGGCTCGGGCTTCATCAATAGAGCCGCCAAGAGGTAAAGCCCTACAACCGGCCAGATACCGGTGAAGAGAAGCAAGGCGACCGCTATGACCCGTGTCCAGAACACTGAGAAATCAAGATATTCCGCGATGCCCTTGCACACGCCGAATATCATTCCGCTGCGGGACCGATAGAGGCCTGTGCGCCGTCTTTCATAAAACCGTGTCATTGTTGTTTTCCTTCCTTCTCGTGATGAGCTTCCCGATCCATGAGGATGGTTTCCAGAGCCTCCACTCGTTTCTCCATCCTGGCCATGCCCTGGTGGAGTTCCTGGATAAGCCG
>CAZEBC010000002.1:0-57902 GCA_964510165.1 uncultured bacterium | reverse complement strand
CCGGCGACTCTGTCGGCGATTTTCCGTTGCTCCTCATTGTTGGGCTTGCCGCTGAGCCTATCATATCCCTTTTCAGACTCGCGATCAAATCCTCGAGCTCCTTTATTTGAGACGGCTCGAGATTCAGCGGATTATCTTTGTTGGCGTTCATGGGCATCGCAATGCTTCCGGTGAACACATTGAGGTCAGGATTGCGCAGTCTTGTCTTCATCAGCCTTCGCATCGGTCTTCCTAGATGATTCCTTCAAACTCTGCAACTCGCGTTCGATATCATCATCGCCCTCAAGGTCGGCGAATTCGTCCTCGAGAGAGGGCCGCCGCCCGAGATTCACGAGGTCGGCCTCGGCTTCCATCCGTTCGATACGGTTTTCGAACTGCTCAAATCGGAGGAACGCGTCGGTGGTCTCCATCCGGCGTATGTCCATCTGCGCGCGCTTTTTGTTCCGCGCGTGAGTGTGGCGCTGGATGAGGATACGTTGTTTATCACGGGCGGAGCCCAGTTTTTCCTCGATCTGAACTATGTCCGCCTGATATTGCTCGATCAAAGAGTCGCACTGGGACAATTCGCGGTCGAACGCCTTTGAGCGCTCCTGTAAGCGGCGCTTTTCCAGCAGCGCTTCGCGCGCGAGGTCTTCTCGGCCCTTGTCCACGGCCAGCCTGGCGCGTTCGTTCCACTGCTCGGCACGTTTGATCGCTTCTTCCTGTGCGCGCTGAATCTTCTTCTTGGCCGCCATTGCGTCCGCACAGGAGGCCCTGATCTCGACAAGCGTGTCCTCCATTTCCTGAATCATGAGCCGGATCAGTTTTTCGGGGTCTTCGGCCTTGTCGAGCATAGCATTGATGTTTGAGTTGATGATGTCGCGAACGCGGGTGAAGATTCCCATTGTAAATACCTCCATTTTCTTGGGTGCTTGTCTTCAAACAGAGCAGAAAGTATGCCACTCGTGACGTTTGCCATTAACATGTGTATTCACAATAGCTTATGCATATTGACCGAAGTCGATTTGTGTGGTATAATTTACTAACTGTTAACTCTAGTACCGAAATTATGGGAGATATTGCCATGAAAAGGAGACCCAAGGCCCCGGAACAACGCATCGTTCCGTGCATACCCACCGTCGAATCTTTGGGGGAATCGGAGGTTTTCCTCGACTTCAAGGAAAAGCTGTCGCGGGCGGCGGCGGTGGATCGGCCTGTTTTGCTGATTGGCGAGCGGGGCACAGGCAAGGAACTGGCCGTTTCGAAGCTGCACTATCTGTCGCGGCGATGGCAGGGGCCGCTGGTAGCGCTCAATTGCGCGGCGCTGACGCCCACATTGATAGAGTCAGAGCTTTTCGGACACGAGGAGGGCGCGTTCACGGGCGCCACGAGGCGGCGCAAAGGCAGGTTTGAGTCGGCGGACGGAGGCACACTTTTTCTTGATGAAATCGGCAACATTCCCATCGAAGTACAAGAGAAAATTCTTCGTGTGGTCGAGTACGGTACATTCGAGCAAGTGGGCAGTTCCGAGCCAATCGGGGTGAACGTTCGCATTATCGGCGCCACCAATGCAGAGTTGCCTGCGCTTGCGTCTGAGGGTCGTTTCAAACGCGATTTGCTGGATCGCTTGTCCTTCGAGGTGCTCTTCCTTCCGCCGTTGCGTGAGCGAAAGGGCGACATCATGCTTCTGGCCAAGCACTTTGCCGCGAGGATGGCGTATGAGCTGGGCCGCGAAGAGATTCCTGAATTCAGTGACGAGGCAATCGAGGCTCTGGAGCGGTATTCCTGGCCGGGGAACGTGCGCGAGTTGAAGAACGTCGTTGAGAGGGCGGTGTATCGCGCCGACACTCGGCTGATCCGCGAGATAGCGTTTGACCCTTTCCGCAATCCTTTCGGAATGCGGGCATCAGAAGCCGTACCGACTTCAGGCGCGGGTTCAAGTACCGGGACAGGCAGCGTTGACGCTCGCAAGCCGCTCGCCGAAGCCGTGCGCGAGCTCGAGTTGAGCTCGCTTCGGAAGGCGCTTGAAGAAGCGAGACACAACCAGCGCAGAGCAGCCAGGATTCTTGGTCTCACCTATCATCAATTCCGCGGCCTGTATCGCAAGTATCGCGATCAACTCTAACCATTGTTCCGCCACTTTGTGAACGGTCCCGCCATGTGCTACAATAATGGCTCCGTCACCGTTTCCTTTCGAGCTCCTGTTTCAGAGTTGAGGAGATAAGAGGGGCAAGCCAACACCCTCTTTCCTGAGCGTTCCTGTTCGAGTGTTCGAGGTAGTTGTGTCGGAACAACCCATAATCGTCAACGAGCCTGAACTCAAGCTTGTGAAAGCTCCCGCGAGCGAACTGCTCAGAGTGTCGGTCGGACGCGCCGTCATGTCGCTCGCTGCGCCGGCCATCGCGGCCAATCTGCTCGAGAACATCTCGACCACGGTCGATCTCATCATGGTCGGCAAGCTGGGCGCCGCAGAGGTGGCGGCGGTCGGCACGTGCGGCATGGTGTTCTGGGTGCTGTCGGCGCTCGCCATCGGACTCAGCGTCTCCTCCACCGCCATCGTCGCTCGAAACGTCGGCGGCGGCGAAAAGGGCGAAGCTAGCCAGGCGCTCGGCCAGACGCTCATCCTGGGGATCGTCGTGTCGGTCATCGTGGCGGCGCTCACGATCGTGTTTGCGCCCGCGATCTTCAGCCTGTTCGGCGTGGAGCCCGATGTGGGCGCGCTCTCGGTCGATTACCTGCGCATCATATCGGTGGGCATGGTGTTTTTTGCGGTGATGTCGGTCGCCTCGGGCGCGCTCAGGGGCGCAGGCGACGCGCGCACTCCGATGTTCGTGGGGTTCGTCGTCAACGTCGTCCACATCGCGCTCAATTATTTGCTGATATTCGGAAAATGGGGATTCCCCGAAATGGGCACGCGCGGGGCGGCCATCGGCACGGCGGCCTCATATGGGCTCGCGGCAGCGCTGTACGTTCCGCTCTTCCTTCGGAACCGGCTCGTCATAGGAATCACATGGAAGGACCTGGGCTGGGACTCCAGGCGCGCACAACAGGTAATTCGGCTGGGGCTTCCCGCCGCGGCGGAACAGTTCGTCGTGCAATTCGGACTGCTGGTGTACGTCAAATTCATCGTCGAGTTCGGCACCGTCGCCCTGTCGGGCTACCAGGTCGGCATGCGCGTGCTGTCGCTCTCATTCATCCCCAACTTCGGATTCTCGACGGCGGCCTCGGCGCTCATCGGCCAAAACCTTGGCGCGGAAAGAAAGCGCGAGGCCAAGCAGTCGGGCTGGATTTGCCTAGGGTGGGCAATCGTCTCGATGTCCGCGATCGGACTCATATTCCTCTTATTCTCCCGGTGGCTCGCCGATGTATTTGTTGATGACGCCGAGGTGATCGAACTCGCCGCCATCTTCATTCGCACCGTCGGCGTCTGTCAGGCGGGGATGGCGGTGCACTTCACGCTGGCGGGCGCCTTGCGCGGAGCGGGCGACACGCGCTGGCCTCTGTATTCCACGCTGCTCGGCATGTACGCGTGCAGGATTCCGGGCACGTGGCTTCTGACCCGATTCTTCGGGATGGGACTGATAGCCACATGGAACATGCTGTTCATAGATTACGTTGTGCGCGTGGCGGTGATCCTGACCCGTTACTGGCGAGGCAAATGGACCGAGACGAGGATATGAACGACGGCGGGTCCACCCCAGAAGCGATTCGGCCGATGCTCGCTGGAAAGGGAGGGCTTGCGCTTCTATTGTTTCTCTATTTGGCGCAGGGAGTGGCGTTCAGTGTGATAGTCCCTCTGTGGGAGCCGCCGGATGAGGAGCGTCACTTCGTATACGTAAAGTACCTGGCCGATAATCTATCGCTTCCTCCGCTCTCGTACGAGTTATCCGAAAACCCGGTGACGCTCGCATTTCATCCGCCGCTCTACCATGCGCTCGTTGCGCCGCTAGCAGCGGGCTATTCAGAGGAAAATCCGCTGCTCGACATCCGCCGGACCGAGGACGGCGGCAAGAGGGTATTCGATTATTCAGTCAAGGGAACGCGATTTCCTTACAGCGGCTTGCCGTTGAGGGCGCACCTGATGCGGCTGGTGTCACTGGCGCTGGGGGGTGTGGCCGTGGTGTGCGCATGGCTGATCGGCAAAGAGGTCTTTGAGAGCGAACGCTGGGTTGCCTTTACGGCTGCGGCCCTGGTGGGGCTCAACCCTCAGTTCATCTTCATAAGCGCCTCAGTCAATGACCAGGCGCTCTCGTCGGCGCTGGGCGCAGTTTCACTGTTTCTGATGGTGCGGGTCATGAAGAACGGCCCAAGATTACACCTGACATTTTATCTCGGGCTAGTTCTTGGCGCCCTGGCGCTTACATCAACGTCATTCGTTTTGCTGGTTCTCGCTATGCTGGCGGCATTGTTGGCGTCGGGAGCGGGAATGAAGAAGGCGTTTCAGCATTTCGCGTCGGCGTTAGTAATAGCATTCGTGACAAGCGGATGGTGGTACGTAAGAAACCTGGTTCTTCACAATGATCCCTTCTTATGGCGCATCCACAGAGAGGTGTTTGGCGCTGCATTCCTGCGGGATTCGCCGATGGGGACGATAGAGTTCATGAACCTGCTGAGACTGCTTCACCGCTCCTTCTGGGGAGTATTCGGCTCGATGAATATTCCGTTGCCGTATCCGATATACTGGGCGCTCGAGTTATTCACTGGAATCAGCGTTTTCGGGTTTGTGCGTTGTCTGACCCGCCGCCGGCAAACGCTCACCCCAGGGCAGTCTCGGCTATTGCTCGTTCTTCTGCTTGCCGTCTCGCTCTTCTTTGTGTCCATTGTGAGATACAACTTCACCTTTGTGTCGGCGCAAGGACGTTACATGTTTGTGGTATTGGCTGCAATCGGATTGCTCGGCGCGGCGGGATTTGTCAAAGGGCTTGACAGGCGGCCGGGCCTGACGGCGGCATTTGTGTTCAGCGTGCTTCTCGCGCTGGATGTCGTATCGTTCTTTCTGGTTATCGGCCCTGCCTACAGATGACGATTAGCCGAAGCTCCTCACCAGCGAGCCGACGACGAGGAACCATCCGTCGGCGAGGACGAAGAGGATCACCTTGAACGGCAGCGATATGAAGATTGGCGGCAGCATGAGCATGCCCATCGACATGAGGGCGCTGGCGATGACCATGTCGATGATGAGGAACGGGATGAAGATGAGGAACCCGATCTGGAACGCGGTCTTCAGTTCGCTGATCATAAAGGCCGGGATGAGAACATAGGTGGGCACGTCATCGGAGTTTCGAGGAGCGGGAATTTTCGAGAGATGCACAAATAAGCCCAGGTCCTTCTCCCGCGTCTGCGCGAACATGAATTTGCGGACGGGCACCAGGGCGCGGTTGAACGCTTCCTCATGCCCGATTCTCTTGTCGAGATAGGGCCTGAGCGCCTGCTGGTTGACTTCGTTATAGGTTGGCGCCATCACGAAAAAGGTGAGGAACAAAGCCAGTCCCACGAGCACCTGGTTGGGCGGCATCTGTTGGGTGCCCAAGGCCTGCCTGAGAAGGCCGAGCACCACCACGATTCGCGTAAACGATGTGACCATGATGAGGATGGCTGGGGCGAGCGAGAGGATCGTGAGCAGGAAGAGCAGTTGGAGCGTCGTCGATACTTGTTGCGGATTCTGGGCTCCGCCGACCTCGATGCCGACGCGGGGAACGGGGATCGGCTGTTGTTGAGCGAGCGCAACGCCGCCCAACACTAATAGAAGCGCTCCCGCCAGGGCGACGCCTTGCCACCGAATTCTAATCTTCATCCCCGCGCCTTTTCCGGGCCATGCTTTTAAGACGGCTTATCTGCTCATCAATCCCGCGCAACTGCTCATCAAACCCGCTATCTCCCTTTTCGAGACCGCTTTGGAACTTGCTCAGCGATTTGTCGAAGAATCGAGAGAACGGGAGGTTTCCGCCCGTAGCATGAGACCCCCTGAGCGCCTCTTCAATCTGGGCGATTCGGCTTTCGTCTTTGATTGTGGTCAGGAGAGAAATCGCTCCCGCATTAACGCCTATGACGAGCAATTGATCGACAATCCTGAGGAAATACACCATAGCCTTCGGACTAAGATAAATCCGACCGACGATGCGCAGGGAGCTTTCTGAAAACGGTCCTGTGGTGACGCCCGTGAATTTCTTTATCAGCCAGAGCGTGGCGTAAAGAAGGGCAATGGCAACGGCGAGGGAAAATATCGTCCTTACGATTGCGCCGAACAACCCGCCAGCCCCCATCGGTTCGGGCTCCGAATAGGGCAGGTATCCGGCGCCCCTGTCATCGGAGCTTGCGACCGGGGAGTTGGAGGCAGGAGCGGAATTATTGTCACCACCGGCGGAGTGGGTCAAGGAAAGCAGGAGCAGGCAGATGAGCAATGTCACTGCCAAAGGTTTTTTCATTCTTCCTCCGAGCTTTCGGAAATCGAGCCGATTAAGGGCGCGCTTATCTCGAGGATTCGGATTCGGAGCTTTTCCTGGAGCACGATCACTTCTCCCTTTCCGAGCCTCTGATTTCCGACGTATATGTCGACGGGGTCGCCCGAGGGCCTGTCAAGTTGAACGACCGAGTCAGTGCCGAGCGCGAGTATCTCGCCAAGCGGCATCACAGCGTGGGCAAGCACGATTGAGACCTTGAGCGGAACGTCCGCGAGAAACTCCAGTCCCGACGGGCTTCTTTTCCTGTCGGCCTCGGGACTGCGAACGCGGGGCCGCTTCCGGGCGGCGGCGTCGATGATGTGCCCGGTCTCTGGGTGGCCGGGCTTGTGCTGTTCGCCGGTCATTGACACACAAACTCCTCGAAATACACGTTTGAGATGCTCCCCGTGAGCAGCAGGCCGTTGACGCGATTCTGGATTTCGCGGCGCAACCGCTCGCGGTCCTCGTTGGTTTGCAGTTGTTCGATTGTCTTGGAGCTGAGGACAGTGTTTATCTGGTTCTTTATCTGGGGAAGCCTCTTGTTGAGTTCTTCGACGACCTTCGGGTCATGAGTCTCGAGGCTGACGGTCGCCTTGAGATAGCGCTCGCCATTTGAATTGGCCGGGTTCACTATCAGGGGTTCGATACTGACGAAGGAAAGGCTCTCCAGTTCCGAAGCGACACTGGATGAAGCGCGGCTTTGTTCGCTTCTGCGCTGTTCGAGGGTCGGCGCCAGATAGCCGCCGACGGTGAAGACGGCGAACAGCGAGGAAGCCGTCACCCCAATGATCAGGATGGCAATGTTTTTCAGACTGAAGACCGATTGTTTGGGCTGCGCGGCAAGCGCCACATTCTCTTTCGCGCCTGGCCGTTCTACTGATTCTCGCTCACCCATTGAGTGTTAACCTCCCTTGCTTCACGTGTCCGTCTCTTCGACATGCTTGAGGAAAATGGCAACACGGCGATTTTTCCGCCGGCCCTCCTCGGTGTCGTTGCCAGCGACAGGATGATATTCGCCGTAACCCGCAACGGTGAACCTTCCGGGGGGAAGGTTGCCTTTCTCAAAGAGATACTTCGCCACGGTTATCGCCCGTGCGGTTGACAATTCCCAGTTTGACGGAAACCGTTCCGTATGAATTGGAACATTGTCAGTATGCCCCTCGATCACAACCTGATTGGGACTCTGCTTGAGTATCTCCACCAGCTCATCGAGCACGGGGGTCGCCTCGGGGCGCAGCATGTCCTCGCCCGAATTGAATAATATGGGGCTTTGGATCGTTATTCTGACTCCCTCCTTCTCCTCGGCGATGTCCACCTTCCCGGTGAGGCCGGCCGCCTGGACTGAGCGGTGGATTCTCTTAACGATATCCTTGGTTGAGATGGGAGGCATCATCTTCACGGCAGGAACCTGTTCAAACCGGATCACGCTTTGTTCGTGCGGCAGCATACCGATGGCTTCCTGGAAGGAGGCAAGCGCGCGTCGGAATGCCTCTTCCTTGATGGTGGAGTAGGAAAGGAGCAAGACAAAGAATGTGAGAAGGAGCGACATGATGTCGCCATAAGTCACCATCCAACCAGGAGCGGTGGGCAGCCCTATGTCGTCGTTGTTTTTCCCGTTGTTGTTGCCGTACTTGCTCAATCCGATGTCTCCGGGATCACGAAACCGGTTTCAGAGCGCTTTTCACTTGCTCTCTGAGCTTGGGCGAGATGAATGCCTTGAGTTTCTGTTCGACGATTCTCGGGTTATCGCCCGACTGAATGGAAAGTATGCCCTCGATAATCACTTCTTTCACCAGAATCTCGCTTTGGGTCCTAGTCTTCAGTTTGCCCGCAATGGGAAGAAAGATAAGGTTGGCCATTATGGCGCCATAAAAAGTGGTAATGAGAGCCGTTGCCATCCCCTGTCCGATCTGGGAGGGGTCCTCGATCGTGCGAAGCATGCTGATGAGACCAATCAGAGTACCAATCATGCCAAATGCGGGCGCATACGTGCCCATCATTGTGAAGATGCCCTGGCCGAGGGAATGTCGTGTCTCCACGTAGGACAACTCGGTTGTGAGGATGTCCTTTATGAGCTCCGGAGCAGTCCCGTCTATGGCAAGACGAACCCCCCTGACGAGGAACGGGTCGTCGACCGATTCAAGCTCCGATTCCAGCGTCAATATGCCCTCGCGCCGGGCCTTGCTGGCATACGAGACGAGAGTTTCGATCATGGAGCCGGGCGTTTGCTGTTCGAACCGGAACGCATTACCCACGGTGCCCAAGACCCCTTGTATCTGGTGCAGCGGGTAATTAATCAATGTCGCCGCGATTGTACCGCCAACCGTGATCATGAGTGAAGGCACATGAATATATATGCCTATTCCCGCGCCTCCCAAGGTCATCGAGATGAATACGAATGACAATCCAGAGACTATGCCAACAACGGTTGCAACATCCACAAGCTGCTTCTCCTGTCGCGGTCCGCCTCTCACGAGGCGGACCAGATATCAAGGCTCTACAGTATCTTCTTCTCTCCGATCCAGCTTGCTCGGTAGTCTGCCGTACGCAAGCCTCTTGTATTGGAGAACCTTTTCAATGACCTCATCGACGGTTTCCAGCACAAGGAGTTTTTGATCGGTTGTCAACGTCACGATGGTGTCGGGGGCCGATTCGACGAACTTGATCAGTTCGGCGTTTACGGCGACCTCCGAGCCATCAAAACGAGTGAGTTTGATCATGGCGATACCTGATGTTACTTCAATTGATGTGGGAGAGAAGCACGCCACTCCCCCACTCTCTCCGGGCTGGACAAGACTGACCGAGAGAATTATCTCACCAGTGAAATTACCTCCTCAAGCAGCGCATCGGCTGCCGTTATGGTGCGCGCATTGGCCTGGAAACCGCGCTGAGCCAGAATGATATTCGTGAATTCCGTCGCGATGTCCACGTTGGACCCCTCAAGGAATCCGCCGACCACTATGCCTCTGCCTCCCGTGCCGGGCGCTCCGATCATGGCCTCTCCGCAATTGGCCGAGGTGATGAACTGGTTTTCGCCAATGGCGACCAATCCTCCCGGATTGGCGAACGTTGCGAGGGCCACCTGTCCAAGCGTGCGGGTCATCCCATTGGAAAACATCCCTGTGATCACGCCATCGTTTCCGACCGAGAACCCTTCTATGGCGCCAATCGGGAATCCGTCCTGGTTTGACATGGCAAGAGTGTTATCACCGCTCAAAAGGGTGGTGTTGCTGAAATCGAGCGTGATATCCAGCGGTGTGGTTGCGCCGATGCCCGAGCGGTCTATGGCGATAAGGTCGTTGTCAACGCTCACAAACTGCCCGTTGTTGTCGTACGTTATGGTACCCGACCCGACCACGGTCCCAAACGGACTCTCCGCCACGTATCGCAGTGTGTTTGGACCTGTGTAGGTGAACGTAATCGTCAATGGAACTGCGTTTCCGAGCGAATCGAACACGTTCAGGCCGGAAAGCACGAAGCTTTCGCCATCGGCCGCGACTAATTCCGTAAATCCCGATGCCCCTCCGGGATTGTAGATATTATTAAAGTCTGTGCGCGCGGTTCCGGTGGAATCGGCGGCTGTCATGATCACGTCGGTGATAGCGTTGCCTTCGCCGGGGTCACCGGTTATCGTGATCGAACCGTCTGCATCAATTGCGACGCTGCCATCCACAATTCCGAACCCGGCCTCGATCGCGCTTGCCAGGTCGTCGAGGGTCGAGGCGGCGGTGACCGAATATGTCACCGTTATGTCGGACCCGCCGGAGCGACCCGTGATTGTGATAATGTCGCCACTGACCAGCCCGAGGCTTGTGCCTGAGCCGTCCTGCAGGTTGACCAGAAGCGTTGTGCCCGTCGCCGCGAGGCCCGAGGTTGAATCGAGCATTGCGGGGCCGTCGGTCACAGTGCCTGTCGTGGCAAAGTCTCCGGCTGCATCGAAGTTCCCTGAGAAGATGGCGTTGGAGGTTTCTTGGACAATGGATTCGCCCAAGGGAATCTGGATATCTCCCACGGAGCCTGACGGAACGACCACTCCATTAACTGCCTGGTATCCCTGCACCCTCAGACCGGTCGCGGGATCGACCAACGTGCCGTCAACCGCAACGCCGAACGAGCCGTCGCGAGTGAACGACCTGCTGTTACCGTCGCTGAGGATGAAGAAACCGTTGCCCTGTATCGCCATGTCCGACAGGTTGCCGGTGGCATTCAGGCTTCCTTGCAAGAAATTCCTGTTGATTGTTGAAAGGGTGACTCCGAGACCCACCTGGATCGGATTGGTTCCGAAAAGACTGCCGTTCGGACCGGTCGCTCCGGTGAGTGTCTGGCTGAAAACCGTCTCGAACAGCGCGGTGCTCGCCTTAAACCCAATCGTGTTGATATTGGCAAGGTTGTTGCCGATGACGTTGAGCGATTGTGACAGCGAGCTAAGCGCGCTGATCCCGTTGAATAGTGCAGTACTGAGTCCCATGTAACGCTCCTTGACTCATGCTCCCGAATGCCGCGTCGTTCGATCGGCGGCATCAGGCCTCCCCGTAGGGACCGGCCAGCCGAGGGTTCGACCCAACCTCGATCAGGAATCCTTCATCCATTGTCTACACTCCATCCATGACTACGGCGCTGTCGATGTTGGTGAATACGGTGTCTCGCATCTCCTCGCGGTCGAGAACCGTGACAACTGTCTGGTTCTTCACACTTACCACAAGGGCGGCGCCGCGCATCAGGACGAGCGAATCTTTTGCGCCCTTGGCCTGAGCCCGGCTGACGGCCTCGGCGATTCTTTCGCGGTCCGCCGTCGTAAGCCTGATGTTGCGGGCATCGAGCCTCTGGAGCGCATGAGCCGAGAACTTCAGGCCGCTCAACTTCTCGATCTCTCGCCGTATCACGGCCTCGAACGGTTCTGCGGCTCGCGTGGTGCCCGGGACGCCCTGGCTTTGTTGAACCTGCCGTATCGGTTGTCCCTCGTTGACGCTCACCTTGTTGATCATGACAGGCCTTCCTACTTGATCGTGACGACATAGTCCAGACTCACGACCGTCTCGTCATCAATAACGAGATATGGCTGTGAGTCTATGAACCAGACTTCGCTGACAACTCCTTCAATGCTTTCACCATACGGTCCGATGGCTTCCACTTCATGCCCGACCAACGACGCGGCTTGCAGCCATTGCATCGTCTGCACGTTCTCGTTCAACTCCACCGTCTGGTTGAGGGTGTTGAGTTGAGCCATCTGAGCGATGAAGTCGCGGTCGGCAAGCGGGTCCAGCGGGTCCTGATTTGCCAGTTCAGTGATGAGGAGCATGAGAAAATCGGATTCGTCAAGCTCGGTGTTTCCGCTGACGAGCGAATACGTGGTTTCGCCAGTCTGAGCGGGCGCGCTCACCACCGGATTGGCGCTTTGCGCGGGATCGATCATGTTTTCACCTCCCTTCATCAGGCAAGATAATCTATCGTGCTTGTAATAATTGAAGGAGCGACCTCAATCGCCGCCTCAATGAGTTCCTGTTCCGGCATCATGTGGGCGCGTCGGCGTTCGAGCGGCTGCTCGGGCTCCCTGCGTGATGCCCACCCCGTATCCGCCAAGATGCTGAGGTCGCTGAATGCCATGCCCTTTTCGGCCAACCTGTGCTGCAAGGTTGGCAGGTTGTCATTCATGAGTTGTCTCACCGTCTCGCTTTCGGCCCTTATTTCGATGCGCATCCCGTGGTCGTCGGCGATAACCCGTATGGTCATCCTGCCGAGGAATTCGGGCTTCAAGCGCACATGCAACTCGGTGATCCCGCCGTCCTTTGCCATGTGTACGCTCTGTACAACCTTGTCAAGCAGGACTTCATATCCCGCCTCGATACTGGCGGTCGCATGCGTCGGAAGCGTGACCTGGACGGTTTCGGCCTGAATTCGCTGAAACACGCTTTCAAGGCCGGAAGAAAGCGCCGCCTTCATCCCCTGGAGATGCTCTTGCCGGCCCGTGAGATGAGTAATCTCTGCCGGAAGCGTGTTCTCGGATACCATTTCTTTGACATGCTCGAAGTTGATTCCCAGGCGATTTAGTGCGAAAAGTGATTCATTCTCGTCCACTGCATGGCCGGGGGGGGCGGGAGGAACGCATTCATTTGAGTCCATTACATTCGCGATGGAAATAAACTCTCCGGTATGAGCGTCCTCTTGCATGGTCGAGAGTTCCTGGATGGCGGGGTAAGGTCTCGAGGCAACAATAACACCGGCCTTGTCCACAATGCCCCATTCAGTGAACATGTGCTCTAGGTGTTTCGGAAAGTCCTGGAGCACTTCCGTCATGTCTCTTGAAATCACTTGCTCCGAGGGAAGGCCTGACGAGTTCAGTTCATGGAATAGCGCCGCCAACCCATTCAAGTCCCCCATCAGTTCGTAAGCTTGGACACGTTGCGCTTGCTGATAGAGCGCGTGTGGAGGCACAAGACTGAGTGATGCCTCCGCTTCTTCGTTCATGAGGGAAACGGAGGAGATTTGTGCGACAACGGAATCCGCGAGGCCCAAGGTTTCATCATCTACTTTCCGGAAAACTTCAGTGCCTTCATCGTTCGGCGAAGGCAGCATCTTCCGAACAGCTTGCTTGAGGGTCTGTTCAAAGCGGCCGTCCGCCTCAGCGAGAGGTTTCCCATCAGGGACGAGGTTCAAAAAACCTTTCGCCTGTGCCGTTTGCATGACGGCGATTTTGCCTGCTATTAAGCCGGGAGCATTCAACCAAACATCTCCTTCGTTCGTCTACGGCAACGCCATTGTCGCTTCTTCAGGAGCAAGCAATCGGCTGATCCGAGCTGCCTTGTCGGTATTCAGCTCGGCCAGTATTTGGGATGCTTGCCTTCCGCGCATCTCGAGCAAGATCTGGGCCACCGTCGTATCAGGGAGGTTATCGAGAATGGGAGCGGCCTCTTCCGGCGGCATGGCCTCATACATTTTCACGAGCTTCTCGAACTCCTCGGCTGGCAGCGGCTGGCCTTCCGCCGAGACCGGAGCAAGCTCTTGAAGCTTTTTCTCGATAAGAGTCCTCTGGGCATCGAGTTCTTGCCGCTGTATCTCGATCCTCTCCTGCATCTGCCGCACTTGTTCGGCCTCCTCCTTCAGTTTCAATTCCTTCGCCCTGACGGAGGCCGCAAGCCCGATGGGTTCAGGCGGCGGTTTTTCTTCCACGGGCTTCCTCTCAAGAAAAAGCCCGACGGTCTCACGCTTCAGCAACCCTTTCTGGTGGAGAACATAGGCGGAAACGCCCCCGAAAACAAGCACCATAAGCAACAGGAAAGCAGCCAGTTTCAACTATCGTTCTCTCCCTGTCCGACTACGTCCGCATCGAGAAGGGGCGAGGATATCAGCTCGAGTGCGCCTGTCTATAAGCATTTCTAAGAACAAACTTGTTGATTCCGACTTCATCGAGCGTCTGCTGTTCCTTTCTTGCAAAGGCTCGTTGGAACTCTTCCCGCTCGTGCTCGTCCAGCTTTTCGAATATTCTCCGCTCCTTCTCGGCCTGCACCAGCATGGAGTGAAGCATATCCACGCGGCGCGAGATTTCCTTAACCCGGTGGTCCTGTTCAGCGATGGCAGCACCAATCTGCTGGAGATATTGATGGGATCGTTTCACTTCATCGGCGTTGACGCGGCCCACTTGTTGCAAGGTCAGTTCCCGAATACACTGCCCCTCGCGTTTGCGCAGGTCATCGAGTTTTCTCATTTCAAGCAGCAGGATTTTGCGCGCCCGCCCCGTCTTGGAGGCGAGGTCGTCCACGATAATCTTCTTGCTGCTAAGGACTTTTTCAAAGCGGAATTTGTATGCTTTCATTGTCGATGCGTGTCGTAGCCGACGCCCGCCGGCTCGCGAACGCGATCAGTGAAGAGTTCGCGTAACTGATTGGCGCTCGGTTCGAAGTAAGTCCTTTCTCCCATTCTCTGTGTAAGGAAAGAGTTGACTTCATTTATCTTCGACAGTGCGTAATCGATTTTCGGGTTGCTTCCCTTCACATATGCGCCGATATTGACAAGGTCCTGCGACTCGCGTTGTGTTGCGATAACGTCACGAATCTTCTGGCTCAGGAGCACTTGTTCTTCCGGGACGATGTCAACCATAAGGCGACTGACGCTGTCGAGAAGGTCAATCGGCGGATAATGGTTCTGTGAAGCCAGCCGGCGCGACAGCATGATGTGGCCGTCCAGCGTTGAGCGGGCGGCGTCGGAAATCGGCTCATTGAAATCGTCGGCTTCGACAAAAATGGTATAGATGCCGGTTATGCTGCCGCGTGGCGATGTGCCCGCTCGTTCGAACAGTTTCGGCAAGAGCATGAATACCGAGGGTGGATAGCCTTTCGTTGTGGGAGGCTCACCGACCGCGAGGCCGATCTCACGTTGCGCCATCGCAAAGCGCGTGATTGAATCCATCATGAGCAGCACGTCATGTCCCAAGTCGCGGAAGTATTCAGCTATCGCGGTCACCATGAACGCTCCGTGGAGCCTGAGCAGCGCCGGTTGGTCCGACGTCACGGCGACAACTACCGACCGACTGAGTCCTTCCTCACCCAGGTCTTTCTCCAGGAAATCCTTGACTTCCCTGCCGCGCTCGCCGATGAGACCGATGACGTTGACCTGCGCTTCCGTGTTTCGGGCTATCATTCCGAGGAGCACGCTCTTGCCGACGCCGCTGCCCGAGAAAATGCCCAGGCGCTGGCCTTTTCCGCAGGTAAGACAGGCGTCGATCGCTCGAATGCCGAGCGGCAGCGGCTCGGTGATGCGGCGGCGCTCCATCGGATTGATGGGTTCTCCCATCAGCGGATACTCATCCGAGAGCTTGAGCGGGCCCCCACCGTCAATTGGTTTTCCCGTGCCGTCTATAACACGGCCAAGCAGTTCCGGGCCCACGGGTATCGTTAGGGGCCTTTCAGAAGGCTCCACGACGCTGCCGGGCGCAACCCCGCGAATATCGCCGAGCGGGATGAGCAGCGCCTTGCTGTCGCGGAAACCGACCACCTCGGCGAGAGCGGGTTTGCGGCCGTTGCCCGGATGGATCGTACACATTTGGCCAAGCGAGAGCCCGGGACTCGTAGTTTCCACGATCAGCCCTGTCACGCGAGTGACTTTGCCACAGGTCTGAATCAGGTCTGCGTGCCGGATTCTGGATTCCCACGCGCTTATCTGGGGTAATATGCCGTTCATTTCTCGGTCTCTGCCAGCAGCGTTTTCGATGCGGCGGCAAGTTGCGAACCGGGCTGTGCGTCAACCCTGACGAGGTTGGTCTCCACAACGCAGCCTCCTCGTTCGACCTTCGCGTCGGCGATGACTTCGATCTTGTCGATGCCATCGAACATATCCATCAGGGCCGCCTTATGCTTCTTCATCAAATCGGTGTCCGCGGGATTCACGCGCAGAATCAGCTTGTCGCGTTCGAGTATTCTGTTTATTGCTTCCTCGGCCTGGGAAATCACAATGGAGGAGTCCTTGTCTATTTCCCGGTGTATGATCTTGCCTGCAAGCTCGGTCGCGAGATTCGCCAGCCTGGGCGTAAGCATTCGGACCAACTCCGCCTCGCGCGCCTTCAGCTCGGCCACCAGTGACCGTATCGTCTGCGATGCGGCTTGCAGGTTTTCCTCATTTTTCCTGCGCGCCTCCTCCAGACCTTCTGCAAATCCCTTTTCATATGCCTCGCGCCTTATTCGTGCGACCTGCCGCTCGGTCTCGCGCATAATCGCTTCGGCTTTCGCTTTGGCTTCGACAATGATGTCCTCGTGGTTCACCGCCTGAGCATGGAACTCTGGCCCCAGGTCTTCCTTGGCGACCAGCGTCTCGGCGGACTTCGGCGGAGGCTTGGCGGGGTTCGCTACTGCGTCCAAATCGAACGGCTGTTTCTCGAAGCGCTTCACGCGGCCCATCAGCCGCCGGTCTTCAGGTTTAATGATCTTAGACAATTACCTCGTCCTCGTCGCCACGCCCAAGAATCACTATTTCGCCCGCGTCTTCCAGCCGTCGTATGACTTCAACGATGCGCATCTGCGCGGCCTCGACATCGCGCAGCCGCACAGGTCCCATGTATTCCATGTCTTCCTTGATCATCTCGGCGGCGCGATTGGACATGTTGCTGAAGACCTTGTTTTTCACGTCCTCGTTGGCCGCTTTCAGTGCAAGTGCGAGGTCCTTGTTCTCGATTTCCTTCAGGGTGCGCTGGATACCGGCATCGGTCACCATGACGATATCGTCGAAGACAAACATGAGACTTCTGACCTCGTTGGCGAGTTCGGGGTCGCGTTCGGCGAGTTTCGAGAGTATGTTCTTTTCTGTCGTCCGGTCCACGCGGTTCAGGAGTTCGGCCACGTTCTTCACGCCGCCCACTTTGGTCATCTCGGGACGTATGACCGAGGCGAGTTTGCGCTCGAGCACCATTTCGACGTCGCGGATAATATCGGGAGCTGTCTGCTCCATGTTGGAGAGGCGGTAGACGATATCGGTTTGCAGCTCGTCCGGCAGTGCGGCGAGCACCATGGCCGCCACTGAGGGCGTCAGATGCGCCAGCACGAGGGAGATCGTTTGCGGGTGCTCATCCTGGATGAAGCTGAGCACCTGGCCGGGATCGGCCTTCCTCACGAACTCGAATGGGGTTTCCTTGATCGCATTTTCAAGCTTGGTGAGGATTTCTCGCGCCTTGTCGGCCCCTACGGCCTTATTCAAGGTTTCTCGAGCATAATCAACGCCCCCGAACGAAATGTAGTCCTTCGCCTGGGCCATCTCGTAGAATTCCTCGAGCACTTGTCGCTTCAGCTCGGGTGGCACGCTGCCGAGGCTCGCGATCTCAAAAGTAAGCTCTTCGAGCAATTCGGGGTCGAGATGTTTCATCAATTCAGCGGACGCCTCGGCGCCAAGCGTCACCATCAATATCGCCGCCTTCTGTTTTCCCGAAAGTTCAGAAGGTAATACCATACCGATTCAACCTCTTACTTCCTATCCGCCCGCGTCGGCGCGCGATGTAGAATTCGCGCGGCGGCGCGGTCATTTCCCTTCCTTAAGCCATACCTTTATCAGCGAAGCCGCATCCTCGGGCTTTTTCCGTACCATCGACTTGACCTCGCCCGTCATGTCGGCGGTCTCCTTTGCCACCAAATCAATGCGGCCGCCAATCCCTTCCTCCGGCAGTCGCGAGGGCATGGCAGGGGCGACGCGCCTGAGGATGTAGCGAACAAGCAGGAAGACAAACAAGAGGATTACAACCGTCACAACCCCTTTTGCTATTTCGAGGTATAATTCGCGTCCCACCTCTACAGGCGCCTCTTCCATTTCCTCCAGTGGCGCTTCCATGGGCACATTGATGACTTCCACATTCCGTGCAGTCGGATTGCCGCCCACCGCCGCCATCACCATGCGCCTGTATTTCTCAAGCTCTTCCTCGCTCCGTGGAGTATATTCCCTACGGGTTTCGCCGTCGGGAGCGGTGACCTCCCTGTATGTGCCGTCAACGACCACCGCCACCGAGACCTCTTTGATGCTTGATGGCGACTCGATAATGTGCTCGATAGTCTTGCTGATCTCGAAGTTGGTGATGCTCGAGGAGGATTGTCTCTGAGTGCCGTACGCCGTCTGAGTGAGGGGAGCCGCCGTCGGCAGGTTGGCGCTCACGCCCGCGATGCCTTCGGCCTGAGTGGTGGGCGTTGATGTCGTCTCGCGCTGCCGCTGTTCGGAGCGAACAACCGCGCTGTCAGGATCATACCGCTCTTCGGTCCTCTCGATCTTGTCAAAGTCAAGGTCCACGGATACGCTCACCACCGATTTGCCCGGTCCCACGATGCGGTCGAACATGCCCTTGATCTTATTGTGGAAATAGCGCTCCACCTTTGAACGCAGGTCGAACTGCGATGCGCTGAGGTCGGTGGCGGCCATGATTGGTTCGGTCGGCATGGCGAGCGGATTGGCATTCTGGTCGAGAATGGTTATCTTCTCAGGTCGCAGCCCCTCGACGCTGCTGGCTACAAGGTGCTGGATTCCCTGAATCTGCCTGCGATCAAGCGTTCGGCCAGGCTCCAGATTGAGAAACACCGATGCGGTTGGTTGCTCTTGCTCCTCCGTGAAAAGTCGTTCCTCCGGCATGACTATTTGGACGCGGGACCACCGAACCTCGGCCAACTGATTGATCGTTCGTGATAGCTCCCCTTCCATCGCCCGTTTGAGGTTCACCCTCTGTTCGAAGCCGGTGATTCCGAGGCGGGTCCGGTCAAAGATTTCGTAGCCGACACCGCCGCCCTTCGGGAGTCCTTCCTGCGCCAGAGTAAGCCTGGTTTCGGCGACGCGGTTTGAAGGCACGAGAATGGTTGCTCCTCCGTTGGAGAGTTTGTAAGGAACACCGGACTCCCTGAGGCTTTCGACGATCTCGGCGGCATCGCGTTCCTGAAGGTTCGAAAAGAGGACAGTATATTCGGGTGTTGTCTGCCAGAGCGCGATTGACAGGAGTCCGACAAAAGCAACGGCGAAGCCGACCGAGACGAGTATCTTCTGCTGAAGGGAGAGAGACCTCCAGATGGTGAGAAACTGCTGGTATAGCTGCCGGAGAAAATCCATGGTTGCCTCGGCGCCTTATGTGAGGCCAGCCTTTATGTCATCCGAACGACGCGGCCGCTCTCCGCGTTGCCCGGAGCGTTACACTTGAGTTCGTTGTATCTGTTCGTAAGCCGAAATTATCTTGTTGCGCACCTGTAAGAGCGTGAGGAACGCCTGATTGGCCTTCTCGATGGCGATCATGGCCTCGCTCACGTTCGTGACCTCGCCCGTCACGAGTTTATTTATGCTGTCATCGGCCGCCGTTTGCAGTTGTTGGATTTCATTGATGGAATCGGCGAAATACTCTTTAAAGGACGGCCCTTGCGGTTCTTGCGCGCCACTTGCGGGCTTCGGCTGAATGGGTAGAGGAGCCTGCGGTCCGGAAACGCCGCCTGTCGCTGTGATGTCGTAATTCATGTGGCTCCTCCTTGCGAAAAGCGACGCTCGCCTACTCGCTTATGATGTCGAGCGAGCGCCTCACCATAGCCCTGTTCGAGTCGATGGCGGTTATGTTTGCCTCGTACGCGCGAAGCGCGGTTATCATATCGACCATCTCTTCGACCACGTTCACGTTTGGCATCTGCACGTAGCCATCTGCGTTCGCGTCGGGATGCGACGGATTGTAAACCAGCGGAAACGGTGACGGGTCGTCAACGACCCCTTCCACCTTGACTCCGAGATTTTCAAGTTGATTCGGGTCGCCGGCCTCGATCCCCTTCAGGATAACGAGTTGGCGCCTGAAGGGGCCGCCCTCCGGAGTACGCGTGGAGTTGACGTTCGCCAAGTTGTTGGCGATCACGTTCATACGCGTCCGCTCGGCGTAAAGCCCGCTGGCGCTTATGTCGAGAGCCGAAAACACACGCATTGCGCATTCTCCGTTACGGTATCCTCAGGACCTCGCGCATCTGCTGATATTTCTTTGTCAATATGCTGGACAGGATGTCGAACCTTCCCGTGTTTTTCGTCAACTCAACCATCTCCCGGTCGATGTCGAACTCGCTCTGATCGTTCCGTCCGGGGTCGGCGCTCTCCGGCTCAAAGACCAAACCCGGCCCGACCGAACTGCTGGGGAGATGTTTCGGATGCGTCACCTTCAACGCCAATCCGGGTTCACTCGCGGAAAGAGCCTCCCTCAGGCTGTCCAGAAACGAGACGCGCGTGGGCTTGAATCCTGGCGTGTTCGCATTCGCCACATTGTTTGCCAACACGCGATGCGTCGCCTCGATCACCGGGAGCGCCTTTTCGAGCGTCCTGGTCGTATCCTGAGCGGTCAGCTCATACACGGGAGCGGCTCCTTGAAAGAACCAAATTCTGAGCGGTTTTGGATTCTCTCGGCGATATCGGGTTTGGCAACAAACATGCCAGATATCGAATGCCTCAACAAAAGCTCTAAGCATATATATTTAAAATAGTTACGCAATCGCATGCGGCTCTTGCCTTCCGCCAAGACGGGCAAAAACTGCCACCCTCGGCGAAATTCTTCCCGCGAGTTTCCGGGCGAACACGATTTTCTGACCATCTCACCATCTCGCTAGGCAACCGAATCCTCGAGCAGTCCGCTGTGCCTGTATTCATTCAGCTTGTTGCGAAGGGTGCGCACGCTTATGTCCAGCAATTCGGCGGCTTTTGTCTTGTTGTTGCGGCACCTCTTGAGCGTATGAAGGATGAGAATGCGCTCGGCCTCGCCGATAGTCACGTTTTCCGACATATAGATGCCGTCGCCCGAGCCGCCTCTGGAGCGTTGCAGGGGAAACGCGAAATAGTCAGGAGTCAGCGTATCGCCCGAGCACAAGACGACCGCCCGTTCGATACAGTTCTGAAGTTCGCGCACGTTTCCGGGCCAATTATGGCTCATCAACAATTTCATGGATTCGGGATGAACGGATTCGACATTCCGGTTGTTTTCCGCGCCGTATTTCTTCAGGAAATGCTGGATGAGGGCTGGGATATCTTCCTTGCGCTCTCTGAGCGGCGGGATTTTTATGGGAATGACATTGAGCCTGAAATACAGGTCTTCCCTGAAGGCTCCTGATTCAATGGCCTTCTCAAGGTCTCGGTTGGTGGTGCTTATGATGCGCGTGTCGACTTTGATGGGTTTGGTGCCGCCGACCCGTTCGAACTCTTTTTCCTGGAGCACCCGGAGCAGCTTGCTCTGAAGGCCGGGGTCCATCTCGCCGATTTCATCGAGCAATAGTGTGCCCTCGTCCGCAAGCTCGAACCGCCCGATTTTCTTGTTTATGGCATGAGTGAACGAGCCTTTTTCGTGGCCGAACAGCTCGCTCTCGAGAAGCGTCGGCGCAAGTGCGGCACAGTTCATCTTAATGAACGGTTTGTCACGGCGGGGACTGCTGTAATGGATCGCGCGCGCGATGAGTTCCTTGCCGGTGCCGCTTTCTCCCCGTATGAGCACGGATGCCCTGCTTTGAGATATCTTCTTAATCTGGTCATAGATGGCGACCATGGCTGGGCTCGGGCCGACCATTTCCTGAAAATTGAACTCCTGCTCTATCTCGGAGCGCAGGTAGCGGTTTTCGTTTTCAAGTTTTCGTTCATACAGAGACTTGCGAACGACGTGCTCGATCTCGTCCGGGGTGAACGGCTTCATGATATAGTCGGCAGCGCCCGCCTTAAGCGCCTGAACCGCCGTTTCGACGGAGGCATAGGCCGTCATCATGATGACGGCAATGTCCGGTTGGGCCTTCTTGGCCTGCTCGAGCAGCGTCAACCCGTCGATTCCGGGCATCTTCAGGTCGGTGATCAGCATGTCATAGGCATGACTGCGGATTTCTTCCAAGGCGGTATGACCGTTTGTCGCAGTCACAATCCCGTATCCCGCTCGAACGAGGGTTTCCTCAAGGAATTCTCGCATCAGCGGTTCGTCGTCGATCACCAGTATTGTCGCACGCGCCATCCGAAGAGCCTCCGGTTCATATTTTCCTCAAAGCGGAAGTGAAACCACAAACACCGCTCCCCCCTTCGGTGAGTTGGACACGGTTATCTGGCCTCGATGGCCCTCAACGATCTTGGACGCGATTGCCAATCCGAGGCCGGTTCCTTTCTCTTTGGTCGTATAGAACGGGCTGAAGATGCGCGGTATGTCGCTCTCCGGAATACCGGGCCCCGTGTCACGCACAGTTATCTCAACCCAGGTTCCGTTCCGGTTGTGCGCCAGCATGTCCTTGGCAGCGTTTGAAAAGGACCGCTCGCGACAACCAATGTGAAGGCGCCCTCCTTGCGGCATTGCCTGGATCGCATTGATCGTGATGTTAAGCAAGGCTCGCTTCAACTGCTCGGCGTCTCCCCACACAAACAAGGGTTCTTGCGCGACTTTCCTGTGCAGTTTTATGTTGGAGTTCTTGACATCTTCCGCCACAAGGCTGAGCACTCCATCGAGGATGCCCTCGATTTCGATCTTCTGGAAATCCAGCTTCATGGGACGTGTGAACATGAGAAGCTCGTTGACGACGCGATTCAAGCTTCGTGCGCCCTCTTGTATCTTTGTGACCAGCTTGGCGCGAGGATCGTTCTGATCGAAATCGCGCGCAAGCAACGAGGCGAACCCTTCGATTCCGCCAAGCGGGTTGCGAATCTCATGCGCGACGGTGGCGGCCATCTGACCGAGCGCGGCGAGGCGGTCCTGGCGGCGGGCCTGTTCCTCGAGTTCACGCAGTTCGGACAGGTCTTCGAATACCTTCACCGCTCCGGTGATTCGGCCGGAGGCGTCGCGTGTGACAGAGGTGCTTTCGCGGACGGGAATCTGAAAACCGCCTCTTACCCTCATATCGCGAGAGATGTAGCGGCACCCTTGTCCATCATCGGGTATGTTCTCGAAATCAGCGCCGAATTCCGTTTCGAATACTTCGTTGAAGGGGCGGTTGAGAACTTTGTGACCCTCGAGCCCTGTGATGCGCTCGGCCGCCTTATTGAACGCCGTGATCTCACCCCTGAGATTGATGGCAATGACACCGTTGGTGGCGCTGTGGAGGATGCTGTTAAGATACTCCTTGATTTCGGTTATTTCGGTAACTTTGGAATTCAGCTCACGATTGGTGTCCTCAAGCTTTCGGTTGAGTGCGCCGAATTTTCTCTGCAGCGCATCGTAAGCCCGCTGCAGATTGAGCGTGCTCTCGTTAAAAGCCTCGAAAACCTCGGCCAGACTCTCAGCCGGCCGCATGTTCGGCCCGTAGATGACGCGGCGCACCGCAGTAGCCATTAGCTCCTCACCCCTCTCTCGCGCCTGTCAACCCACCTCGTCCATAAACCGCGGCGCCGGCTCGCGGCGTCGCTTGTAGGAATGCGCTGCTCTCGAACCGAGAGCGAGCTGATTGAGTTGTTCCTCGGCCAAATCCTTGGCAATGCCCAGCTTCTCCTGACTCTGCAATTCCAATTCAAGAAGCTGTTCGAGCAGTCCCCGAATCTCGTTTACGATCAAGCGCAACTCGTTGCGTGAGCCCTCGCTGATGTCACTCTTATGGTTTTCGCAGAATTCGCGTAATGGAATCGTGGCCAGCTCAATATCGCCGATCTCGGCAATGATTTTCCTCTTCTCGTCAAGGATTCCAAGAAAGGCCTCGATGTGTCCATTCGAGATTTCTTCAGACTGCTTTCTGACCAGGTGGAGCAATACACGATACAGTTCCGCCTGCGCACGCAGATTCTGATGAAACCGGGTCACTTCGCTTTCGGCTTCACCGCGTGTATGTTGTGCCGCGTTCTCCATATGCAAGTGAAAAAACCGATGCCTATGTCGGAGCCATGAGACTCATCAACTTTTGTCTCTGCTCGGCATACTTGACCCATTCCGAGCTTGAAAACTCGCTCCTCAGCCGAGCGTATGCCTGCTGCGCCCCCTCAAAATCCGCCAGGTGATATCGGCAGTTGCCAATCTGATAGACAGCCCAAGCCACATCATCAGCCGGGAACTGCGGCGCCCGGACCGAGCCATACACTCTTGCCGCTTGAGCATAGGCTCCCTTCTCATACAGGTACCTGCCCCAGTCCAGGATAATGCGACGCGCCTCAGGGGACGACTCGCTCTGCTCGGTTTCAATGATCCTGAGTGCCGCCTCATAGACTTTTGAGGCCGCCCGCTCATCTTTTAATTGCAGGTCTGCTTGCATTAAGAGTGCCAACGTGGAAATTTTTTCCTTTCCGGAGCGGAGGGCTATCGCCTCGCGGAGTGACCTGCGCGCGTCCTGGTACCTCCCGAGACTGGAGAATGCGCGAGCCTGCGCCTCAAACAGAGCGAAGCGACTCGCAAGCGGAAAAGAGCCGAATTCCAAGCTTTCCAAGAGCTTCAGAGACTCCTCCGGCTTGCCTGCGGCCAGGAGAGCGTGCGCCAGCCTCGGCGCTATATCCTCAGACTTTCCACCGAGTTCCAGAGCTTCCCGGTATCTTTCGATCGCATCCTCATAAAGGCCGACCGAAGCGAGAATATCCCCTTGCCTGAGAAGCGGAGCGGAGGGCGCCACTGTTGAGGTTTCAACGGCTAACAGATGACCGAGCGTCTTGTATGCGTCATGCGGCAGCCCGAGTTCGAGTTGGGTCTCGGAAAGCAGGAGATGCGCCTCGCCGATGTATGGGCTGAGTCCTCGTTCCTCGGTGAACTCCTTGAGAATCTCCACAGCGTTTACGTTTTCGCCATAGGACCGATACAATTTTGCAAGCTCGATGAAAAGTGAATCGTCCTGCGGGGCTCGCTGGCAGGCAAGTTTCATTTGTGCGATCGCTTCGGCGAGCTTACCCTGCACACTGTACAGTGATGCCAATTGGCGCAGTGCCCTCGAGTCGTCGGAGGCGATGTTGGCGGCGTATCGGTACGCATTCTCCGCGTCTTCGTTCAGTTCCAAGGCTTCCAAGGCCTGCCCCCTGAGCACATACGCTTGGGCCAGTTGCGGAGAATCCGGGAAGAATGAGATGATGTCCGAAGCCGCGGCTTCCGCTTCGGATGGCTCGCCCAGCGCCAGTTTCGCGCGACCGACTATCAGCATGACATCAACTTGATGCGCGGTTTGCGGCGATTCCCTTAGCCATTCGACGGAATACTCGACAGCTTTTTGGAACGCCCCCGCCTCTAATGCGTGATGAGCCAATGCACGCAGGGCGGCCGCAGCATGAGCGGTCCCAGGAACCTCGCCGATGAGGGTTCGGAGCACCCGTTCAGCCTCCGCTGTTTGACCAACTTGAAAATATGCTTGTCCCAAGAGAACGGAGGCATCCCGCGAGATATCGGTCTCCGCATATTTCTGCCTGACTTGCTCAAGCCGTTCCGACGCGGCCTGAAAATTGCCCGCGTCATAGTAATTCCGGGCAATCAAGAACTCGATTTCCGCCCTCTTCTTTTCGACGGTCTGTTGACGTAATAGATCATCATAGCGGGAGTTGGCTTCAATATACAGCCCGCTTCTGGCATAATTGCGTGCAATCTCGAGGTTGACCTTCGGCACCCGGGGGTCAACGGGATACTCTTTTACAAACCGTTCGTACAATGCACGAGCTTCCGCCTGAGCGGACAAGTCGCGTTCCAATCTTTCGAGGCATGTCCCGAGCAGAAGCAAAGCATCGGCGTGCAGAATGGACCCCTGTTCCTTCTCAATCAGTCTCCTCAGCAAGGGAATCGCTTTCTCGCACTGACCCTGAGAGACAAGGTCCCGCGCATACATGACTTCGCGCTCATGAGAGTTTGCTGCATTGGGATATCTCTGCTTCAGCCGGAATCTTTCCCGGCCCAGGTCAAACGCGAGGAATCCGATAGCCACTATCAGGCCGGCCAAAATTCCAGCGCTGACCGAAATCCTTACCTTGCTTCCCGCAAGCACTTGGATAAGGTGTGTTTGGCCTTGGGCCATGTCTTCTAATGACGCTCTTTCGTCGGCCTGGCTTGTTACTCTATCGTTATTCACCATTCTTCCGAAGGACGCATGAGAAATTTTCTGTGGGGTCGAATCGCACAAAAGCAAATAGTCAGGCGATTTCCCACAATTTGTAGTGTACAAAATGGCCTGACATACTATATAATGTTACCATAGTCCTTGACCGGTTGTCAAGAAGGATTTGGAAAAAATTTCCCGGTCCCCTGAGGCGTTTCTCTACAAATGACGCCTTCAGTCCGCAAGGATGGAAAAATTTTTGTTAGCGGGGTCACATATGTGTTATAATCAAACACGGCCACATTTTCGAGGATGCTTGAGCGTCCATGATCGCAGGAAGAAAAGATGGCGCCATCAGAAGAAGATAAACTTCAGAAGAATAAGAAAGATGACATGATTTCCGTCGAATCCAACCCTCCGGCAGACGAATCGGAAGGCGCAGGCAGCCCCGGCGCTCATCCCGACGGAAACCCTGCTTCTACACCCGTCCAGGAAACCCGGACAGAGGAGAGGCTCTTCGAGCTGCAGCCCGGCGACAAGATCGGAGCTTACCGGATAGAAAAACTGATCGGGCGCGGCGGGATGGCCACGGTGTACAAGGCTCTCGATGAGCTCCGACAGCGCATCGTGGCCGTGAAGGTGCTCAAGAAGAAGTATTCCTCGAGTCTCAAGGCGCTCGCCCGGTTCGACCGTGAATTCATGGCGCTTGAATCGCTCAATCACCCCAATATCGTCCGCGTACTCGACAAGGGCGTCGAACATGGCATCAATTATTTTGTGATGGAGTACGTGGACGGAGCGAGCTTCTCACGCTGGTTAAGACGCAAGAAATTGACCTTCAACACGAAGGCTCAGATATTGCTGCAGGCGGCGTCAGCGCTCGATTATGCTCACCGAAGGGGAATCGTGCATCGCGACGTCAAGCCGGACAATATTTTGATTGACCGCACGGGCAAGGTGAGGATCGCCGACTTCGGCATCGCTCAGATCACCAAGTCGGGCTTGCCGCTCACTTCGATTACCGTAGTCAGCAGTTTCATGGGAACGGCGGACTACATGGCGCCGGAACAGAGGGTAAACGCAAAAGCGGTAGACCATCGCGCCGATATATTCTCCTTCGGCGTGATGATGTACGAAGTGTTCACGGGAAAGCTTCCCATCGGCCATTTTGCCGTTCCCAGCCAACTAAACCCCGAAGTCAGCAAGCGGATGGACGGCATAATCCTGCGGGCATTGCAGCAAAATCCCGCCGAGAGATACCAGTCGATCGTGGAACTGGCCGAAGACCTTAAGCGAGAGACTGAGGCTTCAGGGTGGAAGAAATTCAAGGCGCGGCTGTCACTTATCCTTGAGACCGAGAGCCTTAAAAGACTTATTACTTTGCGGGCTCTTGGCGCGACGTCAATCCTCGCGATAATCGTTCTCAGCATGTTGTGGCTTTTCTCGGTCCTTGGCAAAGGCCCGCAGATTGAACAGACAACGGCCCCATCTCCCTCAACTCCGACCACGGCGCCGGGTATGGCAGGCCAGTCCCCGCCTGACCAGCCGACCGACACTCCTCCGAGGATGATTTACGTGCCTGCCGGAGAGTTCATCATGGGCAATGAATCAGAATTCAGCAATGAGAGCCCGAAGCGAAAGGTGTATCTGGATGCCTTCTATATCGACCAATATGAGGTAACGAACGCCGAGTATAAAGAGTTCATTGATGCGACGGGCCATCCCATGCCTTATATCAGCGCGCTCTGGGCGGAGCCGTTCAATTGGCGGAACGGGACGTATCCACCCGGCAAGGGCGATCATCCGGTAGTCCTGGTATCCTGGAACGACGCAGCCGCTTACGCCAAGTGGGCGGGCAAACGGCTTCCTACCGAGGCCGAATGGGAAAAGGCGGCCCGGGGAACCGACGGCCGGGCATGGCCGTGGGGAAACGATTGGGACATCGGTCTGTGCAACATCAAGGAGAGTTTCATCAATTCGACCACCCCCGTCTATCTTTATGAAAAGGGAAAAAGCCCGTACGGCTGTTTCAATATGGCGGGCAACGCCATGGAATGGACCGCAGATTGGTATTCTGAAAAGTATTATGCGCGGTCTCCCACCTCAAACCCGCCCGGTCCGCCCGCAGGCTCTTTCAAGGTAGCGCGCGGCGGGGCTTGGGACAGCAACATCAGCCTGTACGCCCGAACGGGCTACCGTCACTATTTCTCACCCGACAAGAAGACTCCGAGCATTGGTTTCCGCTGCGCAAGGAGCGTGGAGGAGCAAGGGCGAAGATAAGCAAGAAGGGCCGGGATGTTTTTTCGCCTGAAATCGCTCCTGACAATTCCCGGGCTCAGATGGAACGCAACCATTTTCATTGTCTTCGCGTCCGCGCGACTGCAAAGGTTCTGGGATTGACACGCTGGCTCCTTTTCCTATAGCATGATGCAGCCGTAGCGCGCACTTATCCCGTGCAACTCCTGGGTTGCCGCAAACAGAGGAGTCTCCCGCCTGATGCGCAAAGTGTATTATGGCTGGTGGATAGTCGGCGCGTGTTCACTCATCCTTTTTGTGTGTGCGGGCATCGGCTTCTCCACCTCACCTGTATTCTTCGATTATCTCCTCAGGGACATTTCGAACAACCGGCGCGTGATTTCGTTGGCGGCAGCTTTGGCGGCGCTTTCGGCGGGGCTTTGGTCGCCGGTTGTTGGATGGATACTTGATCGCCATGGTCCGCGCGCGGTGATGTTGCCGGGCGCCGTAACTCTCTCGGCGGCTTTTTTCCTGATGGGCCAGATAAGCAAACCGATTCACTTGCATCTTCTCAATATGGCCATTGGCCTGGGATTGGCGGCGACAACAATTCTTCCGTGCCAGACAGTAGTATCGAGATGGTTCGAGCGGAGGCGCGGCAGAGCGATGGGGATGATAACGACGGGCACCGCCGTCGGAACGGTGGTGTGGATATGGGCGTCGAGTCGAATGATCAAAACGATTGGCTGGCGCTCCGCATACGAAGCGCTGGGGATAATCATTGCCGTGATTTCGATCCCTCTCATATTCTTTGTAATTCGCACCTCTCCCCAATCCATGGGGTTGGCGCTCGATAGCTCTCAAGATTCGACAGCCGACCCGTCAGGAGGAACTTCCCACATCGCTGCCGAAGAACCCGGCTACACCATGCGCGAAGCCTTCCGCACCCCAAGTTTCTGGCTCATAGTATGCGCGACATTCTTCGTGGTGGTCGCCTCTTCCGGGTTCGGGCTTCATGCCGTGACGTTCCTGTCCGGTCAGGGAATGGCGCACACACGCGCCTCGGACATCTGGGCCGCTACCCACCTCGTGAGCATTGCCGGCAGGTTCTTCTTCGGATACCTTTCGGAGAAATACCAGAAACGTTACTTTGCCTCCATTGCAAATATGTCTAGGACTATCTGCATTGTGGCATTGATACTGTTTGCCGTCGGCACGGCCCCCCAGGCGACGGCCATTGTGTTGCTTGTGGTGGTCTATGGCTTGGGTGTGGGCTGTAACGCCGTCATAAACCCGCTCCTTGTGAGCGAGACCTTTGGCGTGAAGTCGTTTGGGAAGATTATGGGCGTGCTGGGACTGCCTTACACCATTGGGATGGGCCTTGGCATGTATGGCGGCGGCCACCTTTTCTATCTGCAAGACAGTTACAATTTCGCATTCGCCGTGTTCGCGGTCTGCTTCGTCGTGGCGGGAATATCAATCGCGCTCGCCAAGCCTCGCTTCCTCCTCGACGGAGCGACTGGCATATTGCAGCCAGAGGACCAGTCGGTCGAATAGTTCATTGTTCAAGGGAGACTTGGGAAAGTTTATGCCAAGAATCTACTACGGTTGGTGGGTCGTGGTGGCCACATTCTTTGCGCTGTTCGTCTGTGCGGGAATCGGTTTCTTTACATATCCGGTTTTCATCAAGTACATCGAGGCCGACATGCGTTGGGGGCGTGACAGTCTCTCGAACGCGGGCGCCATCTCTGCCCTGGCGGCTGGCTTTGCCACTCCGTTGATAGGTTACGCAGTAGATCGTTTCGGAGTACGAAGCGTGATGCTGCCAGGCGCCGTGCTGCTTTCAACCTGCTATTTCCTCCTGAGCCGAATTGTCTCCATCGGGGGTTTCTACCTGCTTTTCCTGCTCATCGGGGTCGGAATGGCCGCCACTACCATCCTTCCCTCTCAAACGCTCGTATCGAGGTGGTTCGATCGCAAGAGGGGCCGCGCCATGGGCGTCGTCACGTTGGCGGGCGGCCTGGGAGGCGTGGTATGGATTCGCCTATCAACGACCCTCATCGAAACCATGAACTGGCGGCGCACATATGAAATTCTCGGGATTATCATCCTGGCGGTGTCTGTCCCACTTATCCTGTTTGTCATCCGAAACTCGCCGCTGTCGATGGGCCTTACTATCGAGGGGAGGAACGACGATTCATGGCCGCGCAATGACCCTGCCGTCAAGTCAACGCCCATCGTCGAGATAGGCTATTCGGCCCGCGAGGTCGTCGCTACACGGGCATTCTGGTTGATTGTATTCTCGACCTTCTCGGGAGTCTTCGCGGGCTCGGGATTCGGCCTGCACGTGATCGCGTTTCTGTCGGACAGCGGTTTTTCTTCGAGTACCGCCAGCGCGTTGTGGAGTTTCACGATAGGAATAAGTATTGCCGGCACGCTTTTCTTCGGGTTCTTCTCCGAGAGGCGGCAGAAACGCTACCTTGCCAGCGCCTCTCAGGTCTTGAGAGCACTCAGCTTGGCTCTACTGATACTCTACGCGAGTCGGGCCCTGTCCGCACTGCCAGGAGCGGCGGTCATCATCTCTTTTGCCCTGGTGTACGGCCTGTCCCTCGGCTGTCTGAATGTGGCAGGCCCGCTGCTGATAAGCGAGACGTTCGGGACAAGGGCATTCGGTAAGGTAATGGGCATGCTCGGCATCCCTTTCACGATCGGGATGGCGCTCGGGCAGGTTGCCGGTGGCAGGCTTTTCGTGTTACAGAACAATTACTTCAGCGCGTTTTCTGTGTTTTCGATTGCGCTCTTGCTGGCAGGCGTCTCGATAGTATTCGTCAAACCGCACTGCTTGCTTGAAGGTCAGCGAGCCGGCGCCGGGAGCGTCAAGTAGGAGAGCAGCACCCCCGAGAAGAGAAACAGCGCGAGGAACAGCGCGACAACCTGTGCCAGCAGGTGAAACACCCACACAAGAAACGCCTTTCCCATCGTGGTATCGAACACCACTTTGATCACCAGCAGCGATGCGGCAAGCCCGATCAGAAAGCCCGAACAACTGCCCAGAAGAGGAATCGGCGACAATGCCGCAGTCAGGGACCAGTCAGCGACGCTTGACCCCACCGCCGCAAGCACTGACCGGCCGAATGTGGATTTCTCCACCATCGCCAGTTTGGCGCCGACATACATGAAGAAGCCGGCAATCAGCACCGCCAAAACCGTCAACATGAGAAACGCCATCAGCACCGCAGTAAAGTTTACGGGTTCGGCTTGCATCCTGTTCTCCGGCGGCTCCAAATCGTAGGGGGGCGGCGCGGCGTGCCCCTACAACACCGTGTGTCACATCTTGTCGTATTCCCGCTGTATCAGTTGGACGTCTTCCCATACATACCGCTTGTAGTCCGGGTTCCTCAAGAGCGCGGCAGGATGATATGTCGGCACTAGCAGAATATCGCCGAACTTATGGAAGCGTCCGCGTAGGCGGTTCATCGGGGTCTTTGTCCTGAGGAGCGTCTGGGCCGCTACGTTACCCAGAGCACAGATGAGCTTGGGACGAATCGCGTCAAGCTGCTTCAGCAGGAACGGGACACAACACTCGATTTCCTGCGAGGTCGGAGTCCGATTGCCGGGAGGCCGGCATTTGAGCACATTACAGATATATACGTTGCTCCTTTTCAGCTTTATCGCCTCGATAATCTTTGTGAGCAGTTGCCCGGCCTTGCCGACAAACGGCAATCCTTGCGCGTCCTCGTCGGCCCCTGGCGCTTCGCCCACAAATACGAGCTTTGCGAAGGGGTTCCCCTCGCCAAACACCACATGTGTGCGAGTGGCGGCGAGGTGACACTTGGTGCAATTGCTCGTGAGCGCGGCCAGATCATCCAGCATCGCGGCAGAGTCCTTCCTGCGTTCCGCCTCCCCCGTCTGGCTGATTGCGGCCTCGAAAGCCGCCCATGTCTCGCGACCAACCATGGCGTTCTGGAGTCCGCGTCGTTTTTCCTGTTCGAGAAACTCCTTCGCCAGTTCTATTACTTCAAGCAACTCTGCATCCGCTCGCTCGTCGTGCTTCATTGCAATAGCTCCGATAATCCTGAAAAGAGAAACCCGGTTGATATCGTATCCGATTGTAATCCAAGTGACGCAACAACACAAGCCCGAAAAGTCAATCTGCGGTGCTTATCTCGCGCTACACGCCGTTGAATCGCCGGAACGCCTCGGTCGCTCTGAGCCTCTTTTCGGATGCGAGGCACAGCTCCGTGCCCTCGGCCGTGTGACCTCCCTTTATTTCGATTATCAGGAATGCCTTGCCGTTCCCTCTGGAAACATGGTGCGCCAGGGTTTGCAGCACATCCTCCCACGGCGTATCTCCACTCCCGATGGGCAAGCCCTCGAAGGTGCGGCTGGCGCCCGGCCTCTTCGTGTCTGACACGTGAAAATAAAGGGGGTGCATATTTTCAAGATATCCGTCGAATGTCAACCGCCGCCCGCAACCCCCATTTTCCTCGCTCTCCAAGTCAAGGTACGGGAACGAGGGACGTCCCCTTCGCTCGATTTCAAAATAGAACTTGGTCATGAAAAAATGAGAGAGGTCCATGCATGTCCGAATCCCTGTATAAGAAATGCGTGCGGCAACATCTTCGGCGAAGACGTCAACAACGCTCATCCGGTCGCCGTCGCCGATCGGAGGATTGTTTTCGTTGACAAGCACAAGAGGCAAATCCAGCAGTCGAAGTATTGCCTTGGCGGCGCTGGTTTGGGCGCGCGCATGTTCCAGGAACATCTCGCGCAGGGCCGCAAGTTTCCCATCGGCCTTCAGCCCCGCGAGCATCGAGCGAGGAAGCTCATACAGGTTGTGGAAATTGAGAGCGGACCTCTCAGGCGGCAGTCCTATCTCGCGGCAAAAATCGTGAAACGACCTGGCGATCTCACAGAAAGGATAGAAATATTGGTGGTCAATCAGATTGTATCTGGAATAGCCGTTGGCGCTCTCGCCCCAGGGAAAATGGCACGAAGCAAACTCGAGCGCGCGTGCAACCGGATGACTAGCCATCTGTTCGAAGGCTCTTCGAAGCTCAACGAGCCCTTCCCCCTCGCTGTACTTCGGCGGGACGAACATCTCCATGCATCGAGGTGAGAGACGGTCGAGCCGTTGCCTCCAATTGGATGGGTCCGCATTGTGCCCTATTATGAACCGCTCCATCCTGACTCACTTTAGGTTCAGATGCCGCTGCGTGGAGGTGGCCTTGCACCGAGAGAGACGGATCATTTGAAGATAACGTCACCTGTCATTTCGCGACCTGGTTGGGGCTTTGTGTTTGCGTGGTCGGAAGCTTCGTCGAGGAGCGTCTCCCCAAAGCGACTCCAGGTCGTAATACTTTCTCACCTTTTCGAGGAATACGTGCACCACCACGGTCCCGTAGTCGGCGAGTACCCACTGGCCGTCGTTGAGTCCTTCCACATGGTCGGGCAGGACTCCCTCTTTTTTGAGCTGCAGCAGTACGGCATCTGCGATGGCCTTCACCCCGATGATGGAATCGCTGCCGCAAATGACGAAAAAATCGGTGACGCTGGAGAGTTTGCGCAAGTCCAGGAGAACGACCTCGTGGGCCTTCTTGTTGTCAGCAATCTGAGCTGCCTTCTTGGCCGTGTTTAGTGGAGTAATGAGGAACCTCCGTCGCTGAAAAGCTTCATGCGCCCTTCAGTCTCTCTCGCAAGAGATTTGATATTACCTTGGGATTGGCCTTGCCCTTGCTCGCCCGCATCGCCTGTCCCATCAGAAATCCGAACGTGCGCTCGTTTCCTCCAAGGAAATCCGCGACCGGCCCCGGGTTTTCTTCGATTACCTTTTTTACGATGGCCTCCAGTTCGGCCTCGTCGGTTATCTGAACCAGTCCGCGGGACTCGACTATTGCGGCCGCTCTCTCGCCAGTCGCGAACATCTCGCCGAATACATCCTTGGCAAGGTTGACACTAATCGTGCCGTCGTCAATCAGCTTGAGCATCTCGACAAGCATTTCGGGCGTAATCCTGCAACGCTGGATTTCGATTCCTTCCTGATTAAGGTATCGCTGCAACTCTCCCATGATCCAATTGCTGACTGTCTTTGCGTCGCGACACCTTGCTGCCGCCCTCTCAAAAAAATCAGCAGCGTACTTCGAAGCGGTCAGGACGCCCGCGTCGTACTCAGGCAGTCCATACTGCTCCTGAAGCCTCCGCTTGCGTTGTGCCGGCAACTCAGGCAGCCGGGCGCGAATCTCGTCAATCCAAAAGTCGTCCACAATGAGCGGGATCAGGTCAGGTTCGGGGAAATAGCGGTAATCATGTGCCTCTTCCTTGCCGCGCATCGAGCGGGTGACACCCCGATCGGCGTCCCACAGCCTCGTTTCCTGCACGATTCTGCCGCCTTCGGACAGGACTTTCTTCTGGCGATTGACCTCGTACTCGAGCGCCTTCTGGACCGCCTTGAACGAGTTCATGTTTTTCACTTCGGTCTTGATGCCAAGCCCTGTCGAGCCTCTCGGTCGGATCGAAACGTTTGCGTCGCACCTGAGCGAGCCCTGTTCCATATTGCAGTCGCTGACCTCGAGATACTCGAGGATGCCCTTAAGCGTCATCGCAGCGGCATACGCTTCCTCGGAGCTGCGAATGTCGGGCTCTGTCACGATCTCCAACAACGGCACGCCGGCCCGATTGAAATCCACATAGCTGACTGCCGCATCCTCCGGATGGACGAGTTTCCCGGCGTCTTCCTCCATATGCACCCGTGTGATGCCAATTCGTTTGACCGTCCCGTTCACCACCACGTCCATATAACCGCCTTTCGCAAGCGGGTCATCATATTGTGATATCTGGTAATTCTTCGGGAGGTCGGGATAAAAGTAGTTCTTGCGGGCAAACTTGCAATACTTCAGTATCTCGCAGTTGAAGGCCAGGCCCGTCATGATGGCGTATTCGACGACCTTCCGGTTGAGGACCGGGAGTACGCCGGGCAGGCCCGTGCACACGGGGCATATCTGGGAGTTGGGTTCAGCGCCGAACTTCGTGCTGCATTGACAGAATATTTTGGACTCTGTGGAGAGTTGAGTATGAAATTCAAGCCCGATAACGGTTTCGTATTCAACCAAGCCGATTTCTTCTCCTTCTGTGAAGACAGCTAACGTGCACCATCAGGCTTATGCGCTTCGTCATAATATACCATATGTTCTCGATTTTGCCAACTGTGGCTGCCATGAACACATGGCCGGGCGCTTCAGCGCATATCTGTGGCGGGGACCGCGAAAACATGATAGACTTTCAACGTGTTTCTCCAGGAATCCAAGGCATGACAGAATTTGCGGGAGTCAGGAAGAAGATGACGCAATTCATTGAAATCAGAGTCGGGAAAGGAGCACACGCATGAAGGTGTCATTCAAAGATGGCGATATTTTGAAAGAGCATTCGAACGCATTAATTGTTGGAATCTTTGAGGACGGCCTCGACGGCCTCTCCAAGAGCGTGGATGCAATGATCGAGGGCAGGATTTCCAAGCTGCTGGCGTCGGGTGAATTCGAGCCAAAACCGAACAAGCTGAGCGTGCTGCATGCCTTCGGCCAGTTGCCGAGTGAACGATTGGTCCTTGTCGGCCTCGGAAAACGCGCCGACTACAGCATCGAGAGGTTGAGACAAGCCAGCGCCACGGCTGCTGCCGCAGTCCGCGACAGAGGACTTCAGGCCGCCGTCAGTTCTCTTCACGCGCACGAACTCAAGGAATCGAGCCCGCGCCAGATCGGCCAGGCCATCGCCGAGGCGACCTTGCTCGGTCTATACCGCTTCAGCAAATACAAGACCGAGAAAGAGACCGTGAAGGAAGAGTCGAAACAACTGAAAACGCTGGCGCTTCCCGAGAAAAGTGCCGCCCGCAGACGAGAGCTGCAAATCGGCGCCGATGACGGCGACAAAATCGCGACGGCGGTGGGGTATGCGCGCGACATGATCAGCGAACCTGCGGGCGTATTGACGCCGACGGAGATGGCCAACCGGGCGAAGGCGCTTGCTCGCAAACACGGGTTCAAGTGCACCGTGCTTACTCCCGAGAAAATCAGACAGCTCAAGATGGGGGCGTTTCTCGCGGTGGCGCAGGGCAGCCATCAACCGCCCAGGCTGATGGTGCTTGAACATAACGGCGGCGGCCGGAGCAAGCCTCTAGCGCTCGTCGGCAAGGCGATCACATTCGACAGTGGCGGCATATCCATCAAACCCGCGGAAAACATGGAGGAGATGAAGCATGACATGGCGGGTGGCGCGGCAGTTATCGGCGCGATCTCCGCCGCATCCATGCTCAAGCTGCCGGTCAACCTCGTTGGCGTCGTTCCTTCAACCGAGAATCTCCCGGGCGGCGGCGCATACAGGCCGGGCGACGTGCTGCGCTCGATGGCGGGACTCACCATCGAGGTAATCTCGACCGACGCCGAGGGCAGGCTGATCCTGTCTGACGGGCTTGCCTACGCGCTGCGATACAAACCGGCAGCCATCATCGATCTCGCCACCCTGACAGGCGCGTGCATCATCGCACTCGGCCATGTCAACACCGGATTGATGGGAAATAATGAGAACCTTCTGGAGAAAATCAAAGCGGCCGCAAAGGAGACGTCGGAAAAGGTTTGGCCTTTGCCGCTTGACGACGACTACCTCGAACAGATCAAAAGCGACATCGCAGACGTGAAGAATGTCGGCGGCAGGCCGGCAGGAACGATTACGGCGGGCCTGTTTCTCAAGAAGTTCGTCGGAGATACGCCGTGGGCGCACCTGGATATCGCGGGCACCGCGTGGACCAAGAAGGACCTGCCCTACTGCCCCAAGGGCGCAACCGGTGTGGGAGTCCGCCTGCTCACCCAACTGGCAAAGGATTGGAAGTAGCCGGGGATGAGGTTATGACCATTCCTGGCACTCAGGCTGCAGAAGGATTGCTTTTAACCCGAAACTCGAAACGCGAAACCCGAGACTTGCGGCTCCACCGCGCTATTGCAGGCCGACTGAGGTGATGAGCATCGAAACGTTCAGCCCGCCGCCCAGCCGGGATTCGGGCTGAACTCTCAGGCTTGAAACGGCGACCGCCACGCCGGTGCGTTCGATTTCATAAAGGTAGGCGACCATATTCTCGAGCGAAATGCCTTCCAGCCTGACCTCGACGATATCCTCGACAAGACTGCCATCAACATTTCGCCGCGTGGGCTTCATCGAGGTAAGATTGTTTTTCACGTTAAGCCGGTTGGCCGTCTGATCGAGAAACGAGAACAGGGTGAAACCCGGCGGCCTCCGGCTCACCTTCTGGTTAATGCCCGTTATCTCCTCACTTATCTGTTCATATTCTCGTTTGAGGGACCTCAGTTCGCCCAGTTGGACGCGCGCCCTCTTGATCTCCCGCTTGAGTTCCTCTCGCTTACGCAATGCGGGCGATATGATGGCCAAATATATGACGATAATCGCCAGTACGCCCGCCAGCGCGACGGCAAGTCTCTTCTCTCTCCCCTTGAGACTTATCATCATGTTCCCTCAGGCGTCGGTCCAGGCTTCTGCCCGGGCTCCCTTGCTATTTGGGCGCGAATCCTGAAATTGATTTTTTCGCTCTTTTCGGCCTTTGACGCCGAATCGATCTTCACCTCGGACAGGAGGGTGGAGCCTTCCAATCTGCCCTGAAACATGTTGACCTCGTCAAACGAATCAGCTTCGCCCGTCATCCTGAGCACATTCTCGGAGACGGCGAAATCGGTCAAGACCAGCTTCTTCTCGGGATTCGCCGCGCTCACTTCGGCAAGCACCTCAAGGGTGGAGACGTACTGCGACGAATAATTCCTGAGTGACTTGAACTTGTCCTGTTGCAGCCGTATCTCCTGCCTGACGGCATCGGGAGTCTTGGCCGACGGCATCGTATCGGAGAATATCTCCACCATTTCCCGATTCACCGCCTCCAGTTCGCGCGACAGATGCCGATTTTCGGCCAACACGCTGCCGAACCACATCACCAGCGCCAGCCCAAGCGCCGCGAGGCTGAACATGATATTCGGCCTGAGCCTTGTCAACGGTGACACAGGCGCATACTCTTCCTGCCGAAGATTGATTGTGTTGGCCGAGTCCCCGAGTCCTACCCGCGCGAGCGCTATCGCAAGCTGGCAACGGTCGGCAATATCCATCAGGGCAGGAGGAATTTCCGCAAGCGAGTTCTCGTTAAATCCGATCACTCGTATCGGGAAATCGCGGAGGTCCTGCTGAAATACCCACTGCAGCTTATCCGAGTAACTTCCTGAGACACAAAGCGTTCCGATCTCGCTGTCCCCCATCGAGGGAGGCGACTGAAACGTGAGCATCGAGCGATGTGCTTCTTTTGCCAGCTTTCTGAGGGATTGGTCATCGCCGGCTGGCGCGCCCTCAAGGTTTCGATACCCAATGAGTTTCGCGCCACTGAAGAAACCGAGGAAGGCGCTTCTCGACCCTACATGCAGAAGAGCCGTTATCTTGTCGGATGAAAAATCGAACGGATTCACGAAGAAGTCGCTAAGCGCAAGCGCGTCAATCGTGACGATTTGCGGGTCGACCTGGGCCAGCTCCAGCAGTTTCAGCGCTTCAGACACCGCATCCTTAGTCACGGCGACCGCAAGCATCTCGGTCCCCTCGCTTGTCTTTCGCAAAGGAACGAAGTCAGAAACCACCTGTTCGATTGGATACGGTATCTGCGGCTCCATTTGGAATTTCAGGGTCTGGCGGATTCTGCCGTTATCAGTGATCGGAGTCGTCAAGTACCTGTTTATGCTGATCGACGCCGGAAGGCACACCACGCTGGTGTCGCCGTTAAGACCGTTTTCCCTCAATACGTCCCTGATTATGGACGCGATTGCCGCCCTCGACTCCTGTTCCGGCGCCTCCGGGATTTCACGCACCGCAAGTTTCAGAACCTTCATCCGGCCACCCTGCGAGACGGCAACCGCCACCCTCACTGAATCCGGCTGCACGTCAATGCCTATGCTTCGTGCCTGGAAAATCATCGTTCTATTTTCCAATATGCGGTATCAATACTCATATATTGGTTTTCCGTCTCGTCCGATTCCTCGGAGCGGACACGCTTCAACATCGCCTTTATCGTTACCGTTCGCGAGAGCACACCCTCAGCCATAAATCCCCCCGTTGATGTCACGAGAAAATAGGAGCCCTGAGTGGTGAATTTCTCCGCAAGCTTCAGGTCCGGAAATCGGGTGGTCATGTCCTCCTCGCTCTTGAACGGCGAATCCTTTCGCGAGTCAACAATCATCGAGGCGACCGACTCGCTGTTGAGTACGGCAGATAGCGTCTTCTCGTCGGCGGTGTTGATATTGATCCTGCCCTCTTCATCGCCGACTACCGTGATGAACTGCGCCAGACCCGGCTTCTCGGAGTCCCCATACAGAATCTTACGGGTGATCCCCTTGACCAGGAGAAGTTCGTCAACGCTGTCGATAGGGCCGTTCTTGCACAGGACCGGCGGTTTCAAACCCAGGTACTGCGAGCTTTCGGCCCCGAACGGCTGCTCCTGGTCGTTCTCGTCGAGCCAATCGATAATGCCGTCAACCAGGTTCTGATCTATTTCCAGCAGCGAAAACAACCGCTTCAGATTTTCCTCCATAGTCTGATTGACGCTTTCGATGTCGGTATCGCTCGCCGGCCTGTTCACGAGACGGTTCACATTGAGCTTCGCCGTTTCATCCGAAACCGCAGCCTTGGCCGTCATACCCCCGGTCTCGATTTCGATTTCCGACGCCCAGTCCTCATCCAGCGTATCGCTCTCAACCTCTTCCTCCATGTCGGCCTCGAGGTCGTCCATCAAACGGGCTTTCGCGATTTCCACGCCGGCCCGCGCACTGGCCTCCGCCTTCAGGTCATTTACCAGATTGCCGGATAGCGTGGCATGAACGCGCATGAGATAATTGAATTCCAGCACGACGACCGCCAGGATCACCGTCACCAGCAGAGTCAACAGCAGCGCCATTCCGCCTTCTCTTTTCAGTCGCCGCCGCATCGATTGTATTATGGGGAATTCAGTCATTTCGTGTCAAGCATTTTCACATCAAGAGCGCGCCTTGCTTGCGCTCAGCCGTCATTGAAACAGGAACGGGTTGTCGGTCTCGCCGCTCTCGAATAAGGGCTCCTCGTCAAACAGGCTTTCACTCTCTTTTTTGTTATCCTCCCTTTCCTCTTCTTTCTCTTTCTCTTCTTCTCCTTGTTTCTCTTCTTTCTCCACAGCCGCCTGTCCCTCAATCAAGGTATTCACCTGCACCGCCACGACCGAATCAAACCTATGCGGTACTCCATAGACATCCGCAAGCTCGATTTCCACTTTGACAGCTCTTGGGAGTATCCCCTGATCTTCATAGGTCCATTCTTCGAGCCAACCGGACCCGTCAAAGTATTGAAGGTCAAAAGAGCGGATGTTAAGCGTCCATTCCGACACGTACTCGTCTCCCTCAAGCATCAGCGGCTTGCTGGAACACTTGAGAACAAGGGGATTGTTTTCGTCGCGAAACGCTTGATCCAGATCAAAATCATCAACTAAACCAACGCTGTAGCTGACATAACTGACCGCGCCCGGCATGTCGCGAGAGCCGAACCGGGGATTCGTCGTGAACACGTGCAGCGAGTCGGCTTTGAGGTCCTCGATGGAATCATCTTTCCCCTGAAATATGGATCGTTCGTCTTCCCCTTCTTCGCGATAGTCAGCGTAACTGCCGGCATACGGCACATAGGCCGAGCCGACACTCTGTGAGATGTTGTTCAATATGAAGCCCGCCCGGTGGTACAGCGCGGCTTGTTCCTGGCGCTCCTCAGCGTTCTCAACTGTATAGAAGAACGTCCCAAACACGATGCTGAATATCATCGTCAGTATCGTGACAGCAACCAGAATCTCGACAAGCGTGAAGCCTCGCGCCCCGTTGTGTGCAATACGCCCTCTCATTCGACCACTGTCCGCGCAACCATCGTTTCCACCTCGAACTTGCCTTCAGGCGGAAAACCGATGATTATCTTGACTTTCTTCAGATTCTCATCATCGCCCTCGACGTCGAGTTCCCATTGATAGCCGGGATAGTTCTCGTACTCGCCCGAGTCGCTTGCCAGCGAGTCGAACGATATTGTGAGAACCTCTTCCATCTTTTGGCGGGCAAGGAGCGATGCGAAGGTCTGTTCCTTGTGTTTCTGAGCGAGGTTAAGGCCCATCAGATGCGTCCCCAACAGCGTCACCAGCGCGCTCGCGATGATAGCCAACGCGACCATGACCTCCAACAGGGTGAATCCGTATTGTGAGCGACTCGCAGTCATTGGCGCCCTGAGGCGACCAGCCTGGGCATGCCGGTCACGCCGTCGTACCGCACGACGAACTGCTCGCCCTCGTCGTTGACAAGAGAGATGGTGGCCGGGCTGGCGCTGCCCAGCGGATTGAACTCAATGTAGCGAGTCCCGGCCGAACTCACGCCGATGTCTCGGCCCACCTCGACCGAGGCAAAGCGCACGCCCGGCGGCAGTTGTTTGGGAGCGAACATCGGCTCGGTGGGCGCCTTCTCCTCCACCTTCTCCGCACCGTCCGTATATTCCAACAGTTCAAATCCCGTACCTATCCTGATCCCGACAGCCGTGCTCTCGCCTTCGTCTTCCTCGAGCTTCTCGACTTCCGTGATCCAATATGTGCCCTCGTTCACATCAAAATACAGCCTGTACGTCGTGTTCTTCGAGATGGCCTCGCCGTATGCCAGGCTGATAGTCCCCGAAAGCAGACGGGCCGCGCTTTTGAGCCTTCTCTGGAGAACGAACGGGTCGAGGCGAGGAAGCACAATGGCCGCTATCGCCGTGATAATGGCCATGACCATCATGAGTTCGATCAGCGTGAATCCGCGGCTTGAGCGGCCGCCAAGGCGCCGGTCGTCACTGAATGCTCCAACTGACGATGTCGGCATTCTCGTCTTCCCCTCCCTCAATGCCATCTGCCCCAAAAGAGATTATCTCGTAATCGAACCGTTCATTCGCCGCAGGAGATCTGTAAATGAACTCGTTGCCCCATGCATCCTTGGGCAGTTCCTCTGCCTCCAGGTAGCCACGCGGCTTGTAGTTCGTCGGAATCCTCCCAGCGGTCGGCTGGTTTATCAGGGCATCCAGCCCCTGTTCGGTGGATGGGTAGAATCCGTTGTCGAGGTAGAAGTACTTCAATGCCCCCTCAAGATTTCTGATCTGATTCTTTGTCGTGGTGATCCTGCCCTGTGCCAGGCTGTCCATGTATCTCGGCACAATAATCGCGGCGAGCATCCCAATGATTACGATGACCACCATCAATTCTATCAATGTAAATCCGCGCTCGCGAACCCGCGTTTCCCTTCGCATTCTTACTCCTCCCTCCTCATTGGACCATCTGGTTTATCTCAAATATGGGCAGCAGCACCGCGAGAACGATGAACCCGACGATCGTCGCCATCACCACAATCATTGCCGGCTCCAGCAGCGACACCAACCCCAGAAGCGCCGTATCTACCTCATCCTCGAATGTGTCCGCCACCTTGACCAGCATATCCTCAAGTTGGCCGCTCCGCTCGCCGACGGCCACCATGTGGATGAGCACCGGCGGAAACACGGCGGACCGCCTCAGCGAGACTGCCAGGTCCTCGCCCTTCTTCACGCTTTCCTTTGCTTCGTCAATGGCCCGCGCAAAGACACGGTTGTTCACGATGCTCTTGACGATCTCGAGCGAATCAATCAGGTTAACCCCGCTCTGAGTGAGCGTCCCCAGCGTACGCGCAAAGCGGGCGACCGCCATCTTGCGGTTGAGCTTTCCGAAAACCGGAAGCGAAAGCTTCAGCTTGTCCCACACCGCGCCGCCTGCCTCCGTACTGAAGTAGCGATTGATTCCGAGCGCCGCCAGAGCCGCCGCTACGAGCATGGCCAGCCAGTAGGTCCTCATGAAATTCGAAACATTTATCAGGATGATCGTCGGAGTCGGCAGCGCCTGGTTGACCTGCTGAAATATCTTGGTGATCGTCGGGATTATGTAGGTAATGAGAAAGAACAGAATTCCGAAGCCCACAACCGTCATGAGACATGGATACAGGAGGGCCGAGGTGACTCGCCTTCGCAGCTTGAGCTGCTTTTCCATGTATTCGGCTAGTCGAAACAGCACTATCTCCAGCGCGCCCGACGACTCGCCGGCCCTTACCATGTTCACATACAGCGCCGGAAAATAGCGCCGATGCTTCGCCAAGGCCGCCGAGAGCGCGGCGCCCTCGCTGATCGTCTCCTTCAGATCGTACACCACCTTCGTCAGGCCCTTGCTCTCGATCTGCTCAAGTACGGCGTTGAGCGCATCCACAAGCGGCATGCCGGCCTGCAGTAAGACCGCTACCTGCCGCGTAAAAAGAGCGATGTCGGCCGTCTTGGGCCTCGCGAGAATATCCGAGATGGCTATCTCTCGCGCTGACTTGGCGACGGCCCGCGCCTCCTCGACCTCAACGGGCAGCAAGCTCATCTCTCGCAGCTTGGCCCGCGCGGCAGAAGCGCTGTCGGCGTCCAGCACGCCCTTCACTTTTCTTTGGACGTTATTTATGGCCGTATATTCGTAGACAGGCATGAACAACCTTCACGGTGAGAGCGTGCGCGCGAATTCATTCGCACGTCCTTGGGACCCTTTCACCTTATTGCATTCAAAAATCACGGGAGCAGACATAACCCTTACGCCAGCCTGGTCATGAATCCGCTCCCTTTCCCCGGGCAAAACTGAGTCTAGGGTTTAGAGTTCAACGTTCAGGGTTCAGGGTTTAGCGTCCGGAGTTGTATCCAAGTCCCTCTTGCCCTTTCCCCTTCAATCTAAACGATGTCCTCGCGGGTCACCCGCAACACTTCTTCAACGGTCGTGATGCCCGCGATGGCCTTTCGCGCGCCGTCCTCCCTCAAGGTCGTCATCTTGTTGGTCGTTATGGCTTCCTTCTTGATCGTATTCGAGTCCACGTTGGTGAGCACAAGCCGTTGGATGTTCTCGCGCACCAGCAACAACTCGAAAATGCCCGTGCGGCCCCTGTAACCTCGCCCCACACAGTCAGCGCATCCGCTGCCGCGCCAGAGCACTCCGTCAACCAGGCGCTTCCTCTCAATGCCTATATTGTCGAGTTCGAGATCGTCAGGCACGTAGGAGGTCTTGCAGGCCTTGCAGATGGTGCGTACCAGCCGTTGCGCCAGCACCGCCACCACGGACGAGGACACCAGGAATGGCTCGATATCCATGTTCAGGAGCCTCGTGATGGCGCCCGAAGCATCATTGGTGTGCAGTGTGCTAAACACCAGGTGGCCAGTCAGTGAGGCCTGTATCGCCATCTCGGCAGTCTCTATGTCGCGGATTTCGCCCACGAGGATTATGTCGGGGTCCTGCCGGAGGATCGACCTAAGGCCGTTCGCAAACGTAAGGTCTATCTTGGGCTTCACCTGTATTTGCGCGATGCCGTCCATCATGTACTCAATGGGGTCCTCAACGGTAATGATGTTCTTCTCCATCGAGTTGAGACGGTTCAGCGCAGCATACTGTGTCGTCGTCTTGCCGCTGCCGGTCGGACCTGTCATCAAGATGATGCCGTGCGAATACTCCAGCAGCCGCTCGAACTGCGTCTTGTTCTCGGGGCTCAGGCCCAATTGTTCGAGCGTCAGGATGAACGACCCCTTGTCGAGCAGTCTCATGACCACCCGCTCGCCGAACGCGGTCGGCACGATCGAGACGCGGATATCGATCTCCCGCCCGCTCAACATGATCTTTATGCGGCCGTCCTGTGGCAGCCTGCGCTCGGCTATGTTCAGATTGGCCATTATCTTTATCCTCGAGACGATGGCCGCGTGATACGAGCGCGGTGGATTCAATACCTGATAGAGCACGCCGTCAATGCGGTAGCGCACCCTTAATTCCTTCTCATACGGTTCGATATGAATGTCGCTCGCCCGCTCCTTGACCGCTTGCGAGATGACCACGTTGACCAGCTTGATGATGGGCGCCTCGTTGGCGAGGTCCAGCAAATCGCGGCGTTCCTCCGGGGTGTCTATCGAGAGAACGCCCATATCCTCCTCATCCATATCCATGATGACCTGCGCCGCCGAATGGTTCTGCAAATCGAAGTAATGCGTGGTTATGCGCTCGATCTCGGACAAGGGGCACACGATCACGGAGAGCGGCATCCCAAGCAGCATCTTGAGGTCGTCTACCGGCGCCATGTTGAATGGGTCATGCACCGCGACCAGGCATGTTCCGTCCTCCTCGCAGATCGGAATGACCTTGTTTTCCTTGATGAAGGAAAGGGGAACCTTCGATAAGATAGTCGGATTGACCTGCGCGTCTATCTTCGGGCGATACGGAAAGTCCAGAAATTCGCTGACCGCCCGCAGATAGTCCTCTTCCGCAAGAACCCCGCTTTCGACGGCGGCCTCGAAGAAGCCGACTCCCTTCTCGTCCTGGACCCGCGTGATTTCCTCCAACTGCTCGCGCGAAAGGAAGCCCTTCTGCACGAGGAAATTGCGGATTGTCTTTGTTGCAGCAACAGTCGTCATTACATTACCTCAGAGTCCGCGCAATTCTTATAGGCAACGACATGAGTCATTGCGCATTTCGCACAGACATAACCATGCGTCATTCCCGCACCTATGTCATTCCTGCGAAAGCGGCAATCCATACTCAAGCTTAATGCAACACTGAAGAAATGACTAATCACCATTTCGGTCCGGCCTCCTGGAGATCGTCCATCAACATCGCGTTATCGCCGAATGTCTTGCTCTTTCTGAACGTGGGCGAGCCGTCCATTTGTTCGAGCATCTGCTCCGTCGCAGCGCCCTTCTTCTCAATTGTCACTTCGTTGGCCTCGGCAATGTTCGTCACGATTCTCGGCGTTATGAAAATCAGCAGGTTGGTCTTTCGGCGTTCATTATGCTTGCTCTTGAATGCCCACCCGAGAATCGGAATATCGCCAAGAAAGGGAACCTTGCCTTCAGTTACATTGTCGGTTTCTTCCATCAGCCCGCCGAGCACCAACGTGTGTCCGTCCTTCACCATGAGGGTCGTTTCGGCCTCTCGTTTGTTCTCAGTTATCACGTCCTCCAAACCTGCCGTATCAACCTGAGCCACACTGTTGACTGTTTGCTTGATTTCTAGCCGCACCATCCTCTCGGGACTGATATGAGGCGTGATCTCGAGAATAATGCCGACATCCCGAAACTCGAACGTCGTGCTCGTGGCCAGCGTGCTCGTTCCGCCGGTGTCGGCAAGTTGTGACGTTACAAATGGCACGCTCTGTGAAACGTTGATTATGGCGGTTTCATTGTCCAAAGTGAGTATATGCGGCGCTGAGAGAACGTTCAAATCGGAGTCAGACTCCGAAGCGTTCAACTCAATAAATGCTCTCAAGACGTCGGCATCTATATCCAAATAGCCTATTGAGATGCCTGCAGGTGTAACACCCGGCAGTAGGTCCACCGCGTCATCCACGGCACTGCCCCCTGCAAGACTTTGGGCAATCCCGCTCGCTATCGATCCGGTCTCCGCCTCTTCTCTTACCGCAGCAAACGCGGGGTCTTCTCCACCGCCCGCAATCTGCCACCTGATCCCAAGGTCGCGCGCGAAATTGAGGCTCACGTCCGCTATCAGAGTCTCCACCAGCACCTGAGGCCGCATGATGTCGAGCTGGTCTATAACCCGGGCCATCACGGCATAGTCCTGCGGGGTCGCAACAACGATGAGCGAGTTGGTCGTCTTGTCGGCGACTACCGAAACTTCTTTGTAAAACGTGCGCACGCCTGTCGTCGGGGCCGCCGCTGCCGCTGCTCCCGGAGCGCCGGCCGCCGCCGGAGCGGTCGTCGTAGCAAGGCTCGTCAGAACGGCGGCCACATCCTCGGCCAGGGCGTTTTGCAGGCGATATACGTGAATGTTATTGGCTTCGACGGGGGTCTCCTTGTCCAACTCTCTTACCAGAAACTTCACCTGTTCCGTGTCGTATTCGTTGGCGACCACGATGAGCGAATTGGTCCGCAGATCGGGGATAAGCTTTATCTGTGACGCGGGCGCGCCCGTCGGCGTTATCTGGGCCGCCGTCCGCCTGCGTGTCCTGGTTGCCGGAAGCCCTGGCGCAGCCACTCCCGCTTCCGGCTCGAGCGCCTGCAGGATTTCCTGTGCCAGCACGTCGGCCTGCGCGTTGACCAGCGGTATGATCGTGATGGTCTCCTCGAAGCCGGGGATATCTATTTCTTCCACAATTTTCAACAGGCGCTTGACGTTGGAAGCCATCTCAGTAAGTATTACGGTGTTGGTATTCACATACGCCGTGATGTTAGCGTCCCGGGAAATCAGCGGGGTCAGAACCGTCACGATCATCTGCGCGTCCGTGTATTTTATCGGGATCAGTTGCGTGACCACGTAGTCTCGCTCCCGAACCTCGGCCGATTCCCTCCCGGCCTTTACCGGAATACTCTTTTGAGTCGCCGTCCTGCTTGGAACAACCTTTATCACTTTACCCATGTCTACAAGAGAAAAACCGTTCATCTCCAGGATAGACTCAAACATCCCGAACGCCTCATCCTTCGGCACCCGCCTTGGCGCTATCACGGTGACGTTACCCTTTACCGCAGGGTCCAATATGAAATTCTTGCCCGTGACCCGGCTCATGACATCAATGACCTCAAGAACCGGCGCGTTATCGAAATTGATTGATATCTCGTCGTTCATCCGCTCCGGCGGTGAAGGCTGCGCGGGCGGCAATACAGGCTGTGCAGGCGGCAGCACCGGTTGTGCAGGCGGCTGGTCGGATACGGGAGGCGTCGGCGGCTGCCCCAGGGCCGCTGTCTCCAAACCCACTGTCAAACCGATGATAAGAACTCCGACAAGGAACATCCGCTCTAGGCTCATCCGCTTGCTTCTCCCACGGTTCCACTCGTCACTTCGGCTGTCACTCAGCGAATCTTGTACACAAGCGTCCGGTGGCGGCCATCTCGTTCCACCACCACTCGTATCTCGGGCGCATTCTCGAGCCGTGCGCTGTTCGATACTATGTCCTCCATCGAATTCACACGTATCCCGTTCACGCTCTTTATGATGTCACCCGGAAGTATCCCCGTCTGGCTCACGAGCGGGCCCGAACCAGGCTGGTCCACGCGCACGCCGGCGGGCTTGTTGTCCACGACATTCGGACTGGCGCGAAAATCACCCATCATCTGCACCAGGCCGCCTCCCATCTGCTGGGTCAGCTTTTCGCGGTTTATGTAGCGCAGGTTCTCGTTAATCACGCGGATCGGCTCCTCCAAACCGGGAAACGCCGGCGCAGGAGGCCGAAAGGCCGAGGGCATGACGGCCCCAAACGGGCCTGTGCTCGTCATCGTGAACGGGCTTTCATCAAGGAACGACATCGCCAGGACCTCGCGCCTGCCTGAGTGCGAGATGACGACTTCATACTGACGAATCTCCTCGACCTTCACATTACTTGTGATGTAGTCTCCTATTCCATACGTGCCTTCCGTGCGGCTCTTCTTGTCCCGGACGATCGCGAAACTCAATTCCGGAGTTGCCGAAGCGACTGCGCCCAGGAGTTCCAGGTCGAGTGTCGTCTCGGGCAGTTTTTCCTCAATTTGCTTGGCAGCCACATTGGCCGACGACAACTTCCCAAAAAGATCGCTGCCCCTGAGCGCGGCGTAGTGCTCATACGGTTTGATCGACGGGGGGGTGGCGCTAAAGGTGCCAGTCGCTGGATTCGACAGCGGCTCAGGCACAATCTTCGGTGAGGCAATCAGATGCCCCGCTGATTTCACTACAAAGAAAACAACTATAGCAGTAAGCAATAAATCGGCGCCCCAAAAGGCTGCCCTAAGTTGTTGAACCCTCAGAATCAAGACACACCTCAAACACTGGAGATTTCAACTCTTTAATTATAAACCCCGTTTTGGGCAAAGTCAATCAACCGAAACCCTTCCGCGGCGCCGCACAATGGTCGTTTGTAAGGGCGCACGGCACGCGCCCAACCCCTCTTACGTAACAAATCCCCCGCGTAGAGCAAGCAAAACTCATGCCTCTCAATGGGTTTCCCGCGACTGCACCATGGGAATTATGTATGGGCCTTCCGGAATAACCGCGATTCGATGGGGTTTCCTGGCATTCGTAATTGCCAAAGAAACGCCTTCCTCCGCCGATTCAACTCTCTGCGCATATGTCAGCGGCCAGTCCTCCTGAGAAATTCCTGCCGAGAAAACGTACACTTTGTTCCTCTTTAGCGCCTTAAGCAGCATCTCGACTTCCCACTGGTCAATAACAAAATTGTCAGGCCGCGAAATGTGTTTGAGAAATTCATCATAATCGTTGCCGCACCCTCCAAACTCGCACAACACCTGCCGAAATTCGCCGCTGCCGAGCCCGTGGGAGCATTCAGCCGCGAGGATGATGGCGCCCCCGGGCGTCACCACATCAAGCGCCCCGACAAGCCCTTTCACAGCCTGGTAATACGTGGTGTCAAGCGGATATCCACCCGCCGTCGTCAGGACAACCTCGAAGCTCTTGTCCGTTTTGAGCACGCAATAGCGGCTGGCGAAATCGCAGGCCACCTTATGGGCTTCGATAAGGTCCCCGCAGAAAATGCCGCCAATCCGACGCTCGGAGTCCAGCACCACGTTAACACAGAAGTCAACTCCCGTCCTCATCGCCATCTCGGTAAGCTCCTCATGCAGCGGATTGCCCGAAAGCGCACAGTTTCTCGCCTGAGGATGCTCAAGCAAGGCTGGCCCATGAAGGTGCTTTATTGCATCCACCGACGTCAGCCCGACCGCCACCGACTTCCGCCCGCCCGAAAACCCGGCCATGAAATGCGGCTCGACCAGCCCCGTCACCATCTTCAACTCGCTCTCGACATATAACCGATTGATGTCAATCGGGGTTCCCCTGAGCGTGTATCCAAGCCTCTCGATCTCAGAGGGGTTACGAGAATTATGTATCACAATCGGATATCTTGACAGGATATCCTCGCCGAGCATCTCGACAAGCTCCTCTCGCGTCGAAGCGCGATGGATGCCCGTCGCCACCAGAATTCGAATGTTCTTGGACGATATTCCCTCCGATTCGAGCGCGCTGAGAATGGGAGGCAGTAAGACCGTATTCGGAACGGGCCGCGTGATGTCGGAAACAACGACGCATGCCGTCCGCCGACCCGACGTCAGTTCGCTCAAAGGTCGAGACGAGATCGGATTCTCTATGGCTTCCCGAACAGCGGCGAGCGGGTCAATCAGCACCGGCATCTCCCCGGTTCGGAACACGCTCACCTCACACTCATCCGGTACAACAACATCAAGGCCGCTCCGTCCATACCGCAGCCTCACCTTCATGAAACATTCCTTTCAACGAAATACGTAGCGCAGGCATCCTGCCTGCAACACCGCCTGAAATCAACGCTCAGTCCCCAAAACGCGCTCCACAACCCGATATGAGGCATTTCGCGGCCAGGATTCACTGTCCATGGAAAGCATAAACACAAAAAGAGGGGCGAGGAAATTGGCCTCACGCCCGGAATGCTCTTGACACATGGCCACGCGCTTCCCTGTCCCGCCCCAGCCGCATGTTCCCCCACAAACCCATCGTAATTTAACCACACATGTCCCCTCCTGTCAATAAATTGCGATTGGCTTTCCGGCTCTCCCGCATTGCACGCATGTTGAAAGCGGGGTACACTTATGATATCCTTACCGCATATCGGACAGGGTTGAAAGCTCATTCGTGAGGAGTGAAATCAGCAGTCTCGTGCTGCTGGCAGAGAACTTGCTCAGGCTGAAGGAGGCTCGGAATGCGAAAGATAACGATGTTCGGAGCCGGCAATGTCGGCGCCACCGCCGTACAGCATATCGCGCAAAGGGAACTGTGCGAGGAACTGGTATTGATAGACGTGGTCGAAGGATTGCCCCAGGGCAAAGGCCTCGACATGTGGGAATCCGCCCCGCTGTTTGGCGCAGACACCTTCGTTCGCGGCGCCAATACATCGAAGGAGATGCAGGATTCGGACCTGGTGCTGATAACGGCGGGCCTTGCGCGCAAGCCCGGAATGTCGCGCTCGGACCTGCTCGATAAGAATGCGCAGATAGTTCGAGGTATTGTCGAAGATGTAAAACGCTACGCGCCCGAGTCCATTATCATCGTCGTCACCAACCCGCTCGACGTCATGACCTACCTCGCGTATCGAGTTTCGGGCTTCGGTGCAAAGCGCGTGCTCGGCATGGCCGGCGTGCTCGATTCGGCGAGGCTCCGCAGCTTTGTCGCCATGGAACTGGGCGTCTCGGTCAGGGACACCCAGGCGCTCGTTCTCGGAGGACACGGCGACTCCATGGTGCCGCTCCCCCGCTACACCACGGTTTCCGGCATCCCGATCACTCAGTTGATGGATGAGGCCACCATTTCTCGCCTTGTTGACCGAACCCGAAAAGCGGGCGGCGAAATCGTAAACCTTCTAAAGACCGGAAGCGCTTATTACTCGCCGGGCGCTTCGCTCGCCGATATGGTCGAGTCCGTGGTGAAGAACAAGAGGCGCATCCTCCCCTGCGCCGCGATCCTCAACGGCGAATACGGGCTGAACGATGTGTGCGCCGGAGTCCCCGTTATGCTTGGCAAGAATGGCATCGAGAAGATCATTGAAGTTGACCTCGAACCGGCCGAACTGGACGCCCTGAAAAAATCGTGCGAAGAAGTCAGGAAAGATATCGCGCGCCTGAGCCTGCCATGAGCCAATGCAGACAAGCGCCGCTTCGGGCCACCAGGGCCGTCATCGACCTTGGCGCCGTCGAGCATAACGTGGCCCAGATACGCAGGCTTGTGGGCAGCGCGGTCGAGATTCTCGCGGTCGTCAAAGCCGACGCATATGGCCACGGCGCCGTCCAGGTCTCACACGCATGCGAGCGCGCAGGCGCCTCCATGCTCGGAGTCGCGATGGTCGAGGAGGGCGCTCAACTGAGAGAGGCCGGCATCACGCTGCCAATACTGGTCCAGTGCTGCGTGCAAGAAGCCGAAATCGAGGCCGCCCTCGATTGCGATTTGACTTTGACCGTTGCGTCAACCGATTTTGCGAAACGCGTGTCCGAGAAAGCTTCTTCAAGAAATGTGGCGGCGAGAGTGCACGCGGATATAGACACCGGGATGGGCCGCATCGGGTTTGCCCGCGACTCCGCCGTCGAACAGATCACCCGCATCACGCGCCTGCCCAACCTCGAACTCGACGGTATCTACACTCATTTCGCCACATCCGAAATACAGGAGGATTCATTTACGCGGCATCAGCTTGACGAGTTCCGAAAGATACTCGCGCAATTGGAAGACCGGGGCATAAGGCCGCGCCGGCGCCACGCGGCAAACAGCGGCGGCGTCATCAATCATCCCGAGTCACATCTGACATTGGTCAGGCCTGGCCTTATCCTGTACGGAGTGTATCCGCACAGAGACCTAAGAAGCAAAATAGACCTGAGACCGGCGCTCACTCTTCAAACTGCGATTGTGTTCTTGAAGGACATCGCGCCGGGAACCTCTCTGGGTTATGGCAGAACGTTCGTGGCCTCGAAGCACATGAAGATTGCGACGGCAAACGTGGGCTATGCCGACGGTTACCACTGGCGGCTCTCGAACAAGGCCAAGGCGATAATTCGCGGACAGTTCGTTCCGATCGTCGGAAGGGTGAGCATGGACCAATTGCTCCTCGATGTCACCGACGCGCCCGCCGCCAAAGTCGGCGACACCATCACGCTTCTTGGAAGGGACGGCTCATCCAGCATCACCGCTGAGGACCTGGCTGATTGGGCGGAAACCATTCCCTACGAAATTCTCTGCGCCGTCAGCAAACGGGTGCCGCGATTTTATGTTGGCGTTGGCGATAACGCACGGGCTTGACCTGACAGCCCCCAAAAGTACAGAATATATGTGTAGCTAAACTACTCGGGAAGGAAGGCGAGAACTTAACCAGATGCATATAAAAGGATTGGACAAGGCAACCGAGTCGATCCGGGCGCTCGAAGACAATATCGCGTCGGTCATTTTCGGAAAACAGGAGGTCGTACGGCTCGCGCTGGCCGCCCTCCTTGGTAAAGGACATCTCCTTATCGAGGACGTCCCTGGCATCGGCAAGACCACCCTCGCGCGCGCCATCGCGAAGTCCATAGACTGCACTTTCCAGCGAATTCAGTTCACGAGCGACCTGCTGCCCTCTGACATCATCGGCGTCACCATCTACAACCAGCATACACACCAGTTCGAGTTCAAATCAGGACCCATCTTCGCGAACGTGATACTTGCCGATGAGATCAATCGCACCACGCCGAAGACCCAGAGCTGCCTCCTCGAAGCAATGAACGACCTTCAGATATCGGTCGACGGAATAACCTACAGGTTACCTGAACCATTCCTCGTGCTCGCCACGCAGAATCCCATCGAGTTCCATGGCACATATCCGCTCCCGGAGTCCCAATTGGACCGCTTCATGCTCAAGATTCGGATGGGATATCCTCCGAGCGAAGATGAGAAACACATGATCACCGGACAAAGGTCCTCGGCACCCGTCGACACATTGGCGCCGGTTGTCCATTCCGATGACGTCCGCTCTATGCAGAACATGGTGGCCGAGGTGGTCGTGCAAGATGAACTGGTCGAATACCTCATGGCGATAGTAAACGCCACCAGGCAGTCCCCGTCCATCGAGCTCGGAGTCAGTCCACGGGGCGCCATGAGCTTTTACAGGGCCGCTCAGGCCAACGCATTCGTCAGGGGACGCGACTACTGCATACCGGATGACGTAAAGGACCTTGCCGTCCCGTGTCTGTCGCATCGGATAATTCCCGCTACCCGGTACGATGTTGACGGTCCACGCACCGAAGTGGCCGAGCGTGCGATTATCGAAATAGTGAATCGAATCCCGATCCCGCTATAGGCACTGCAGGATTGTCACGTATGCGGCGCGGTCTCACAAAACGCTCAAAGTCTCGATTCTTTAGAACTCTTTCGGGTCCCTCCATGGTGTTCTTCGGGTTGCTGTCTGCAATCCTGATGGCAGGGTTTAACAGCGGCAACAACCTGCTGTACCTGATCGCGGGCGTGATGATTACGGCCGCGCTGGTCTCATTCGTCGCCGGACGGCTCAACCTCTCGAAAATCGGAGTGACACGACGATTGCCTCCTTATGTTTTCGCCGGGAGTCCGGTCAGGATCGGCCTTGACATATCCAACAAGAAAAGGCTGCTTCATTCATTTGGCGTGAAGCTTGACGGCATCGCTGAAGGGGTGAAGGATATCTTCCTCCTCGTGGTCGAGAGACAAGGACGTCGCTCGGAGGATATCGGCGCCACGTTCCCCCATCGCGGCCTGCACACCCTTCCTCCTTTGCTCCTTAGCACCAGATTTCCATGGGGCCTGTTCGAACACAGACGAAAGCTGTCCGATAAGCAGGAACTGCTCGTTTATCCGAGAATCTTCGAACTGGACGGCGCCGTTGCAGGCCCGGGGCATATCCGCGATGAGTTCCCTCAGCACACCAAGGGATATGGAAGTGGATTGTACGGCATCAGGGAGTACAGGCACGGCGAGGATTCCGCCAGGATTTGCTGGAAGCTCTCCGCCAAACTGGACAGGCTGATGGTCAGGGAAACCGAGTCCGAAGAAAGGCGCAGAGCCTGCATCGTCTTTGACAACGCGCTCAGAGACCGCTCCACGGTCACCCTCGCGGCATTTGAGCGGGCCGTCAGCGCAGCGGCCTCGCTCGTGTGGCGCCTGTGCAGAAGTGGCTGCTCCGTCAAACTCATCATGCGCGACAGGGTCGTCGGCTACGGCGAAGGGCACGAGGCGATGCACAGAATGCTCATCGCGCTCGCCCTTGTTGAACCCGCCCCGCCCGATGGCAACGGCATGATCCTCGACAAGCGAATCTTCGAAGGAGGCACGGTCGTGGTCGTCTCCTGCAAGAATGGAATACCTGAGATACGCTCGTTGACCGGCGAGTTTAGCCTGTCTCTGTCTGAAGGAACGGGAGGCGCCGAGTGATGCAAGCGCAGAAACACCTCAGGATATGCGCTTACCTGATTGCGTTGATAGGCTATCTGTCTGTCACCCTAACCGAATACTTTTCCGCAATCTGGCCGCCGGTGGGAATCGCCGCCATCACCGCCGCATGGTTCTACGAAGGCCCCACACGCCGCCGCGATTCATACAAGCGCATCTGGCTGGCGCTCGGCGCCTGCGCAATCCTGTTCTTCCCGTTCGACATAGTGCTGACCAGCTCCCTGCTTGTACCTGCCGTTCGACTCACCCTGATCGCACAGGCATATTTCCTGTTCAACAGAAAGACCCAGGGCGGCTATCGCCGCATATTTCTGGTGAGTTTTGCCCAATTGCTCGCGGCCACCAATCTCACCACCGACCTGATCTTCGCGGTATTGCTCACCGCGTTTTGCGCAGTCTCAGCCTACGGCATTCTCCTTGTCTATCTCATCCGTACGCCCGAGTCTGAGGAAGATGTGGCGCCTCTCAATGAAAGTGACCAGAAGGCGCCCCAAGGCTTGCTGCTCGCTTCCATCGTCCTCGCGCTCATAACCGTCCCCCCGACTCTCGTCTTCTTCTACGGCATGCCGCGTCTGCAATACGCGGTCGTCGCCCGCGGAAACCTGAGCCAGACCCTTGAACAGATACAGCGCGCGCGGGAACTCATCGGCTTCACAAAGACCGTGGAGCTCGGCACCTTTGGCCGAATCCAGGAAGACCAGACCCTTGCTCTCCGCGTCGAACTCCCCGCTGTCGGCGGCCCTCTCAATAAGCCGCTCAAATGGCGGGGCGGCTCGCTCAACATTTACGACGGCGCGGCATGGAGTTCCAGTCGCGACTTCTTTACCCATTACAACGGAAGAAAATGGGAAACCAGCAGCAAGAACTCCGGAATACTCTTTCCCCGGAAGGACAACCTCTTCATACTCGACGAGGATTACGCCGAATACAGTAAGGTTGAAGAACTCGACGCCGATCCAAAACTGCTCAAGCAGGTCTACTATCTGGAGATTCCGTACTCAGACACCATCTTCACCACGGGCTATTCCGCGGCCATCCAGGGACCGTTCACCTCCTACGGACTCGGCCGCGACTTCAACGGCTCGCTCTTCACCTACAATCGCCAGGCCCTCCCCGAGCTCATCAGTTACACCGTTTACTCCCGCGTGGACGAACCGACCGAGGAAGTCCTCCGAAAGGTTCCGCAAGAGACGTTCGACGACCTCATCAATAACGAGGGCTACGGCGATTATGTGAGGACCAACTTCATCCAGGTGCCCACAAGCCTCAATCCGCGCGTCAAAGAACTGGCCATGGAAATCACCGGCAACGCCAAAACCCCTCTCGACAAGGTACTGGCGATAGAAACATTTCTTGAGAACAACTACCGGTATAGCCTGGACCTCAAAGCGCCGGTGACCGATGACCCGCTGTCCGACTTCCTCTTCACTACCAGGACCGGCCATTGCGAATACTTCGCTACCGCGATGACCATTATGGTCAGGGTGCTCAACATGCCGGCCCGGCTGGCCAAAGGATTTCAAACAGGGCAATGGAACGAGGACGGCGGCTTCTACGAGGTCCGTCAACGTGACGCGCATGCATGGGTGGAAGTGTATTTCCCCGACTACGGCTGGATAACCTTCGATCCCTCGCCGCGGTCCGCAGCCGATGAATACTTCGAAGCACAGCGTTCAGCCTTCGCCCGATGGGTTTCCAAGAAAACGCTGTTCATGCGGCTGCAATGGCGCAGGTATGTGGTCGGCTACAACGAAACCAGCCGCTCGAAACTCTTCGAGGAAATAAAGAAACTGTTCTTCAATGGCCCGGCTTTGGCGGTAGGCTTCGCCGGAAGGTTGCTCCTGGCTGCGTCGCGCCTGATCGTCTCATGGGGCGCCGCGGGAATATTTATCGTCGCTCTATTGACCGGTGCGGCATATGCCCTCCGCAACAAGCTCAATCTGCCGCATATCCCCTGGCTCGCGCGGCGGGCGAGAGCACGGAAGCCGGGCGCAGTGTTCTATGAACGAATGTTGAGGGTGCTCCGCAAAAGGAAGATCAGCAAACCCGCCTTCCTTACTCCGCTTGAATTCCTGAAATCGCCCGCGGTCGCCGAGCACCCCATGTACGGCGACATCGAAACCGTAACCTCGCTCTACTACCGCGTCCGGTTCGGCGGAGAAAATCTCGGCGAACAAGAGGCTACCACTATCAACGACATCATCAGAAAGCTCAGACGCTCCAATGGCCACATCCACACGCAACCCGCCGAGCGCTCGTAACAGCCATAAGCGCCCTTAACCCTAAACGCTGAACCCTGAACGCTGAACCCTAGACCCCCTGAAACTCTTCTATCGTCTGCTTCGCAACGCGCAAAGCCTCTATCGCAGACGGAAACCCGCCGTAAATGGCCACCTGCACGATCACCTCGCCGATCTCCTCCTTCGTCACCCCCGCCTTGAGCGCATACAGCACATGCCCGCGAAGTTGCTCGGGCCGATACAGAACGCTCAGCGCGGCGATCGCGCACAGTTGCCTCGTTTTCCATGGGATGACATTGCGCGAGTACAGTTTCCCCAGCACGAACTCGCCGATATCCGCCGCAAGTTGCGGATCGAAAAATGTCATCAACTCCTGCAGGTTCGCCACCCGCTCCGTTGTCATCCGCTCGCTCGCCGTCTTCTTCGCCACGTCTTCAGGTCTCTCGCCCATTGCTGACTCCTTACTCAAGTGCCCGCTACATGGAAATCACGCCTTCCCTATGGATTATACCAGATGCCCTTGATGCACTACATCGCGTTCCCGGCGGCTCCTCGA
>CAZEBC010000001.1:29306-81224 GCA_964510165.1 uncultured bacterium | reverse complement strand
GGCCGAAAGGAGCGCAGGCATCTTGCCTGCCCTTTCTTTCGCGTCACTTCGGGTTTTTTCATGAATAAATCGTCTTGCTGGAGAAACAAGAAGAAACAATGAAGAACGGTTTCTGGTCGCTCGTTGAAAAGAAGAATCTGTCCGAGTCTCTATTTACATGGTGAAATGGTTCTTTCAATCCTTTCAAGCTCTTCTGACTTTCGAAATTTCCGTTAACACAAACGGCGTTGACCAATTCAACCCCCTATGCTTTACTATTCCCAAGATCAGCAAATTGTAGGGGTCCCGTGAGACGCGGGATGCGCCGTTACCGGCGGCTCGACGGGACCGCCCAATAGGCCTTGCTGGCACGGAATCGCGATTCCACGAACGTCACAAAGGAGACGCTCACTTGAAACGATCGTGGACAAAGCCGACACTGATGGCCGCCTCTCGGAGAAAAAGTCCGGGCTTACGCCCCGGGACTCCCTCGGGGCGGTCCCCTCGTGTCTGCTGTCTCCAACTGCGCGCTCAGCGCGCGAAGTGCCAGAAAGCGGCGACTTGCCGTCAACGGCAAGTTGTCGCTCCGGCGCCGGAACACCAAGCCTTTCAAACAGGGGAAAAGGGCAAAGGGAAAAAGGCGAAAAGAACCCGAAGACTCTGTGGGTCCGAACCTATTCGGACAACTCGGTAACCCTGTGGGTGCGAATTCGTTCGCACAACCTGGTAACCCAATAACCGTAGGGTCGAATTCACTCGACCAACTTTAACTTGCAGTGTCGGACCAACTCCGTCAGATGCATCACGCGGGCGGAAGTGGCAAGGCGCGCGAGACCGGAGCGGAGTTGCATCAGACAGGATGGGCATGTGGTGACAAGGACCTGCGCCCCGGTCGCGCGGAAATTCTCAAGCTTTCTGTCGAGAATCTTGAGCGACAGGTCGGCGTGCTCAAGGGCAAACGCGCCCGCGCCTCCGCAACACCAGGCGGCCTCCTTCATCTCGACGTACTCGACGGGCAGCCACGAAAACACGGTGCGGGCGAGTGAGCCGAGTCGCTGGCCTCTCCCGAGGTGGCACGGCTCATGGAAGGTAACGCGGAGGTCAACAGTGCGGCGGGGGTGCATCCCACCGTAATTCGGGGACATCGTGCCGCATCGTGTTCCCAAATTAGCGGCCGTCAATTCGGGCAGCAACTCGGTTATGTCACGCACGCGCGAGGTGAATGTTTGGGCCTCGGCAAGCGTCTCGTCGTCGGCTTTGCCGAGAGAAAGGAGCCGGGGATATTCCTTGAGGAAATATGCGCAACTGGAGCAGTCGGTCACGATAGGGCCTTCCGTCTGCGTGAAACGGCTGATGTTCGACACTGCCAAACGAACAGCCGCATCGAGCGCTCCGTGCGAGTATGCGGGCAGCCCGCAGCATCCGTGCTCGACTACGGCCACCCGATAACCGAGCGCGTCAAGAATGGAAACCGTAGCTTCACCCGCGTCCGGAAACATGAAGTTCGTGCCGCATCCGATGAAAAGCGTTGCGCTGACCGTGCTTGCCCCTGTAAGGACGGTTCGCGAACCGCCCTTACGCGTAAGGCGCTCGCGGAATGATTCGGCGGGGACTTGCGCCATGAATTCGGCCGTGCGGTCAAGGGCGGGAAACCAGCCGAACATCCGCAGGGCCGAGGCCGCTGTGCGAGCCGCCGGCCGCCCCGCTCGTGCAAGCCGCACAAGCCTGCCGAGCCTGCGATGGTCCAGCAGGAGTCGCTCGAACACGTATTTATGGAACGGCGGCACGCCGCAGATGCGCCCTCGCGCCCGTCTTCCGGCGACGACGATCTCGTCGGTCTTGACGCTCGAAAAACAGGCATCCACGCACGCGCGGCACAGGAGGCATTCCGAGAAGAGGGTCTCGTTCTCTCGCGCCAGCTCAAGGCCGCCGGAGGCGAGCGCTTTGGCGAACATGTTGCGGCCGCGCGCGACCGAGCCCTCAAGCCCCGAGACGTGATACACCGGGCACACGCTCTGGCAGAAACCGCATCTGCCGCATCGGCTGATCTCGTGCGCGAGTTCCGAAAGTTCCCGGTATTTGTCGGTTGCGTCTACCATTGCAGTAGCGACGGATTCATGAGGCCGTCCGGATCGAAACATTTCTTTATGGCTCGAAGCCAGGATGCCGGCGTCCGATTTCCGAGAATGAACGGCGTGTTGCCTGAACTTTCAGTGACACCAAGCACAATGAGACTGGTCCGATGCAGCCGCGCAAGCGCCTGCACGATCTTCTCCGGCGTGCCCTCCAGGTTCACCGCGCCTGATTTCGAGAACCGGACATATGCGATTCCGGCGGCGACATGAACGGCGGTTGCCGGAATTACGCCGAGGCCGGCCCGAACGTTCTGAATCCCGGCCAGGCAACGCAGGGTTTCGCCGGGCGGCAGATTAATGCGAACAAGCAGTGATGGGCCTCCCGCTTCGTTAGGATATCCGAGCGAGGTCAAGGCCGATACAAGCGAATGATAAGGGGGCGAGAAGGATGACGAGACTTGTCCCGACATCTCTTTGCAGGCGCGCTCCATCTCCGCCACGTGGCTCTCGACTGCCGCGTCGGCGCCCTCGGCCCCCAGGACGACGAGATGCGCGCCGGTCGGCCATTCTTCGGGAATACCCGGCGGCAAGAGGCCGCTCAGCCGGCAAGCGGCCTGCTCGTCGAGCAGCGAGACAAACGACGGGTTGAGGCGCGACGCGATTATGCGGGCGGCGGCCCGGTATGCGGTTTCGGCGGTATCGAATCGAGCAAACAATGTGTCGCTCCGTTTCGGCAGCGGAAGCAGACGGAACGTCAGTTCCACGATGATTCCGAGTTTCCCCCATGAGCCGAGCAGCAGCTTGCCGTAATCGTAGCCGGCCACATTCTTCACGGTCTTGCCGCCCGCTTTGAGCAGTTCGCCCGAGGCCGTGATGAACTTGAGGCCGAGCACGAGATCGCGGACCGAACCATACAAATGGCGGCGCGGACCGGACACGCCAGACGCCGCGATACCCCCGAGCGTGGCTTGCGGCGGCGCATCCAGCGGCAGGAACAGGCCCGACTCGGCCAGGCTCGCTTGCAGTTCACCGAGCGACAGTCCGGCCTGCGCAGTGACGGTGAGGTTGTCGGGATCGTATTCGACGATTGATTTCATCCGCGTGGTTTGAATGAAAGCGTCGGGCGAGCCCCTGGACGGCAGAAACGGAAACAGCGTCCGCGCGCCGACTGCGGTCATCGTCTTCTTGCTTTGCGCGAGATGTGTGACGAGCCGGCAGAGTTCGTCAGGGCTCTCAGGTAAGTAGAGAGGCCTTTCCTGATACGTGGATGAGTAATTGTGCGCGCCGTCCGCAGGCCCACATGCGCTCTTCTGCTGAGGCGCAGGTTCGGGCAGAATCTTTCCGGGATTGCACAGGTCCGCGGGGTCGAGCGCTGACTTTATGCGTCGCATGAGTTCGATCTCGGCCGGGCCGAATACAAGATGCATGGCGCTGATCTTCTCGGAACCGACTCCGTGCTCGCCCGTGATGGTGCCGCCCGCCGCCGCGCAGGCCTCGAGGATTTCGTTGCCGGCGCGATGAACGCGGTCGAGTTCCGCGGAATTGCGCGAATCGAAAAGGAGCAGCGGATGCAGATTACCGTCGCCCGCGTGAAACACGTTCCCCACGGGCACCTCATATTTTCGGCCAATCTCGGCGACCTTTCGCAGAACCTCGGGCAGCTTGGTCCGAGGGACGGTCCCGTCGGAGACCAAATAGTTGGGGAAGAGCCGCGTGATTGCCCCGAACGCGCCACGCCTGCCCGCCCACAAGTGCTCCCGCTCGCGTTCGTCTCCGGCAATGCGGACCTCGCGAACCGAATTCTCTTTGCATATGCGTCCGACGTGCCGGACGGTTTCCTCGAGGCCTTCTGGAATTCCATCCACTTCGATGATGAGGACGGCCGCCGCGTCGGTCGGATAGCCGGCGTGGAGCGCCTGCTCGACCGCGCGAATCACCATCTTGTCCATCAGCTCGAGGGTTGCGGGAATGATTCCGGCGGCGATGATGTCGGAGACGGTCTGGCTGGCATGGTCGGTCGAATCGAAGATGGCGAGCATCGTTCTGACCGCGCGCGGCAAGGGCAGGATTCGGCACACGATTTCGGTCGCTATCCCGAGCGTGCCCTCGGAGCCGACGAACAGCCCCAGCAGGTCGTAGCCGGGCGCGTCGGGCGTTTCGGCGCCGAGTTCGATGACTTCGCCGTCGGGCGCGACAAGCTTGAGGCCGAGAATGTGGTTTGTGGTGACGCCATATTTCAGGCAGCGCGGCCCGCCGGAATTCTCGGCGACGTTCCCGCCGAGCGTGGAGACCTTCTGGCTGGCCGGGTCGGGCGCAAAGAAATAGCCGCGCCGCGCGAGCGACTCCTGAAACTCAAGGTTGGTCAGGCCCGGCTCGACCCGGGCACAGAAACTCTCAGGATCGATGCCGAGGATTCGCTTCATACGAGAAAGCCCGATGACGACGCCGCCCCTCACTGCCGTCGAGCCGCCGCTGAGGTTGGTGCCCGCCCCTCGCGCGAGGTAGGGAATTCGCTCCGCGTAAAGCGTCTTGACGATATCGGCCACCTGTCCGGTCGTGCGAGGCAACACCACCAACTCGGGCGAGCCGGTGTGGAGCGATGAATCATAGGAATAAAGTGCAAGGCTTGCGGGATCGTCCAGGAGAGAAAGGGGACCAACCGTACGCCGCAGAAACCGCTTCACATACTGAGGAATCATACAAGGATAGTATACACTCTTTGGGGGCCGCGTTTCAGCTTGCGAGAGTTCTTGAGTTCTTGAAACGGTTCAGAAGCTCAAAGCAAAACGATCTAACGTTCCCTGAACGTCCCTCAAGAGCTCATCCCATCCGGCCCTCAGAGTTTTCCATTCCTCGTCGGTCGCCATATCGATCTCCTGCAACGCGCCGCGCAGGGTCACGCGCGACTTGTGCAAGCCCTCGAGCTGCTCACGGTATATCTCCGCGATTCCCTGGTCGCGAGCGGCGGCTTCCTTCGCCTTCAGCCTCGCTATTCTCTCGGTCAGCTCGCGCAGTTTGGCTTCCATCGCTTCTCGATATTCGTCCCTCGACTCGACGATGAAATGCCGATTTCTTTTCCAATACTGCGATAGGGGATCTCGAATAGCCATTGGATTCGCCTGCCTTCTAAAGATAGCTAGATATTGCCTTCATTGCCGCATTTATCCTGATTCATTATGCCCTCAAAACAGGAAGAGGGATAGGAGATTCGACCGATAATGGTATAATGCGAGGATGAGCACCCCGGGATTGGATGTCGAGGAAAGGATCGAGATTCCCGCCGTTTTTAAGCCGAGGACGGTCGCGATATCGAAGATCGTCATCTTCATCGCTATCGCGACCACGATGATAGGCGTCGGCATCATCGCGCCGCTCATGCCGGTGTACGCCCAGCAGATGGGCGCGTCGGGCGTGTGGCTGGGGATCATCTTCGCCTCATTCGCGACGACCCGCATGATCTTCACGCCGGTCTTCGGGCGGGTGTCGGACCGATTTGGCAGGAAGTGGTTTCTCTTCGGAGGGCTCTGCGCGTATACGGCCCTGTCGTTCGGATACATCGCGGCGACGAATGTGTATCATCTGGCCGTCCTGCGCCTGGCGCACGGGCTGTCGTCGGCGCTGGTGGTCCCGATAGCGTTCGCCTACATCGGCGACCTCACCGCGTCGGGCGAGGAAGGCAGGCAGATGAGTTTCGCCAACCTCTCCATTTTCGTGGGCATGGGTGTCGGACCGTATATGGGCGGACGGCTTGCCGATGCGTTCGGAATACGCTCGACGTTCTGGTCGCTGTTCCTGCTGGGTCTGGCGGCGTCGGCGCTCGTGCTCGTGTTTCTTCCCGACATGCGACCCAGCCGCCGGAGCGATGAGACGGCGCCGCCCACGTTCCGCGACATGGTTTCCAACAATATGATAAAGGGCCTCCTCACGATCCGCGCCGGCAGCGCAGTCAGGCGCGCGATCATCATGGCGTTCTTGCCGGTGTTCGCCGATTACATTCATCTGACCAAGACGCACATGGGCCTGATGATAAGCGCGTTCATCGTGACCGCCGCCGTGGTGCAGTATCCGTCCGGGATTCTGGCGGACCGGTTCGACCGAATCCGGATCGTCTTGCTGGGGGAGATACTGGCCACGCTTACCTTCGCGCTTTTCCCGTTCGTCACGGGTTTTCCGCAGCTTCTGGTGGTCGGTCTCGCGGCGGGGGTCGCGGGCGGCCTCTCGATGCCGTCCATCCTCGCAATTAACGTGCAGGTGGGGCGCGATTACGAGATGGCGTCTATGATGGGCCTGTACGACGCGGCAATGGGCTTCGGCATGCTGTTCGGCGCGCTGACCTCGGGCGTAGTGATGGACCTCGCCGGCGTGCAGGCGGTCTTCTACTACGGCGTCGCGCTTGGCCTGGTGGGCATCGGCGTCTTTATCATGTTCTCACGGCGCCGGGCGACATAGAGCGGCGCCTATTCAGAGTGACTAGAGTGAGCTAAAGAGCCTAAAGTGAACTAAAGCGTTCCTGAAGGGGGCGAAGGAAGAAAAAGGACGGAGGACGAAGAAATCTGCGGGTAGGTCCGTTCGTGGCGGCGCTGCGGCGAGGGCGCATGCCGTGCGCGGCTACGGTCATTTGCCTTTGAAGTCGGGTTTGCGTTTTTCGGTGAAGGCGCGGACGCCTTCTTTCTGGTCTTCGGTAGCGAAGAGCATGGAGAAGGCTTCGCGTTCGAGCGCGAGGCCAGCCTGGAGGTCGCGGGTGGCGCCGAGGTTCATGACCATCTTGGCGAGGCGCAGGCCGAAGGGTGGCCGTTGGGCGAGCTTTTGGGCGAGTTTGCGGGCTTCGTCCATGAGCGAGTCGGCGGGGACGACCTTGTTGACGAGGCCGAGTCGGTGGGCTTCGTCGGCCTTGATGAAATCGCCGGTCATGATGAGTTCTTTGGCCTTCGTCATGCCGATGAGGCGGGGGAGGCGCTGGGTGCCGCCTGCGCCGGGGATGAGTCCGACGCGGATTTCGGGCTGTCCGAACTGGGCGGTGTCGGCGGCGATGCGCAGGTCGCAGCACATGGCGAGTTCGCAGCCGCCTCCGAGCGCGTAGCCTGCGACGGCGGCGATGACGGGCTTCCCGGTCTGTTCGATGTAGTCGAAGGGATTTTCGGGTCCGAAGCGGGACTTCATCTGGTCTATGACGGTAGGTCCGGCCGAGGCCATGGCCTCGAGGTCGGCGCCGGCGGCGAAGACATTTGTGCCGCCGGTGAGGATGATGACGCGGATGGAGTCGTCGGCGTCCGCGTCGCGGAGCGCGTCGTAGAGTTCTCGGTAGAGGGCGGGGCTGAGCGCGTTGAGTTTTTCGGGGCGGTTAAGGGTGATAGTGGCGACGGCGTCTTTTTTTTCGAGGAGTATGTATTGGTAAGGCATGGCGCGCTCCTGGGGATAGTTGTGCCAATGAATTCGCACCTACGGGCCTGAGAGTGAGCGAGAGGGGAAGCTTCTTGGCTTCCCCTCTGCTCGGGCGTTGTTTAGAGGAACAACGTCTTGAGTTTCATGGCCAAGCTCATGTCGCCCTTGACCTTGAGCTTGCCGCTCATGAAGGCCATCTGGCCGTCGAGCTTTCCGTTGAGGATGGCGAGCCAGTCTGCCGCCGAGACCGTGATAGTGATGTTGGGGGATGCGTGCTGACCTTCCGACACTTTGATTTTCTGGTCGGCGATCTCAGCATACCACTTGCCACCGCCTTCACCGGTGATGTCCCATTGATAGACGGCCTTCATGCCTGCCGCTTTGTCACTCTTGAAGTTCTGCGGCATTTGAGCGAACGCCTCTTTTACGGACGCTGCCATTCGGATTCACCTCCTTTCGCCTTGTTGAGATAAAGCCCGCTGTGAGCCATTCACTCGCGCGGGTACTTGATAATCGGGGTATCGGGTTCGACCTCCCCGCTTTTCACACCCCGTTGTCAAGCGTCGGTGCAACGTCATTGGTGTGGGCGCATGCCGTGCGCCACCACAAAGTCACGTATCGGTACCGACAAATTCGATCGTGGCGGACCGTCATATGGCGCGGGATTCCTTCAGCGCCTTTATCTCTTCCTCCGAATAGCCAAGCTGGCCGAGCACGGCGCGCGTGTGCTCGCCGAGCAGCGGCGCGGGAATGCGCTCGACCGGCTCCTGGTCGTCAGAGAATTTGAGCGGCATCCCGATCTGTCTGATTGTTCCCTCCGTCGGATGCTCGGTCTGGATGACCATGCGCCGGTGCAGAAGCTGAGGGTCTTTGATGACCTCTTCGATGCTGTTGACCGGGCCGACGCAGATTTCGTATGGGGCCAGGGTTTCGAGCCATTCATCGAGCGTCCTGGTCTTGAAAATATCGGCCACCTGCCCGATGGCGTCTTCGGACTCTTCGAACTGTCTGTCAATGAGGTCATCGCGCTCGACGGCGCGGCAGAAATTCGCCCAGAACTTCTCCTCAAGAGCGCCTAGGGTGATGTAGCGGTTGTCGCTGGTCCGATAGACGCCATAACAGGGGCAGGAACCTGAGAGCCGCATGCGCCCGCGGATGAGCGGGTCGCCGTCGGCAAAATGCTTTGCTGCGTGGATGGAGAGCCAGCTCACGAGGCCGTCGGCCATGGAGACGTCGACATATCGGCCTTTGCCGGTGTTGGCGCGCGAGATGAGCGCGGCGAGGATGCCGAGGGCGGCAAACATGGCGCCGCCTGCGAGGTCGCCAATCTGGACGGCGGGAATGACGGGCGGGCCGTCGCGGAGGCCCGTCATTCCGAGCACGCCCGCGATGCCGATGTAGTTGACGTCGTGCCCGACCGCGTCGCGGTAGGGTCCGTCCTGTCCATAGCCGGTGATGGAGCAATAAACGATGCGAGGGTTGATTTTGGATACGGTTTCATATCCGAAGCCGAGCCGGTCCATCACGCCGGGCCGGTTGCCCTCGATAAACACGTCAAACTCGACGATGAGCTTCTTGAGAATCTGCTTGCCTTCTTCGTGCTTGAGGTTGAGGGTGATGCTTCGCTTGTTGCGATTGATAGCCGCGAACAGGGCGCTCATGTTGTTGAGGAGCGGCGGATTCCAGCGCATGTAGTCACCCTGGCCCGGCGCTTCGACCTTGAGGACATCGGCGCCCATGTCGGCGAGGAGCATCGAGCAATAGCCGCCGGGTAGCAGCCGGGTGAGGTCGAGTATTCTTACGCCTTCAAGCAATGTGGCCACAGGTTTATTCCGCTGTCACTCTCGTTAGAGGAACGGACGGGGAGGAAAACCGTTCCGGCCTTCGGGCCGAGCCGAAGGGATGTCTCATGTGCTGTCGCTTGTGCGCCGCAGAGGACTTATGTGTCCTTGCGGAAACCGCTCTCGATCGCGATTGAGGTTTCGATTAAGCCGAGCGAATCCTCCCCGTCACGTCAATACCGCTGCCGCGTGTTCCCTGTTGCGTGTTTCGTGCTGAGTATTCCGTGTTTCGTAATCTATTTCTGCGCTATGCGAGGCCTCGCATTTTGAGAATTGCCCGCATATTGGTTGGCACGACGTCCTCGACATCGACGCGGGCATCAACGATAGCCAATTTTCCGCACGAGAGCGCCCGTTTGAGGACCGGCTCGATCTGGTCGGGCGTTTCGATGAGGAATCCGGCCGCTCCGAAGCTCTCGGCAAGTTTCACGAAGTCAGGGTTGTTGTACTCGGTTCCGTAGATTCTTCTGTCATGCAGAAGGCTCTGGATGTAGCGGAGCGCGCGATAGGAGTTGTCGTTGAGAATAACGACTGCAACGACGATGCCCTCCCGGACGCCGGTCTCGATATCCTGCACGGTCATCATGAAATCACCGTCGCCGATCACGCAGATCACCGGTCTGTCGGGCTTGACGATTTTGGCGGCGAGCGATGCCCCGAAGCCGAATCCCATCGCCCCGAAGTTGTTTGGGGCGATGTATCCCCTAGGGGTCTGAACTCTTATGAAGTCACAGAAATAGACCGCATTGAGGCCGGCGCCGCCCACAAAAACAGTGTCCTCAGGCGCAATGTCGGAGAGGATTTTCAACACCCGTCCCGGTGAGAGCGGCGTTTTGTCGGACGAGGCGGCGGCCGCAAGTTGAGCTTCCCACTCTTCCTTGACGGGCAGGAGCGAGTCCATCCAGTCGGCTGGTCTGCGGACGGGTTCGGCGGCTAGCAGCTTGAGGAATTTATCCAGGAAATCGCCGGCGTCGGCGTTGAGTGAAAGCAGGTCCACGCGATAGGATTTCGGGAGCGAGGCGAGCGCGTTTTCGGCGGCGTTGACGACGACGACTTTGCCCGGGAATTGGGCGGTGAATTCGTAAGTTGTCAGGTCGGACAGGCAGCATCCGAGCGCGAGGATAAGGTCGGCTTGTTCCATGCCGGCGTCGGCAACGGGGTTTCCGCCCGCGAACCCCGCACGTCCGAGACAGAGCGGGTGCGTCTCGGGCAGCACTCCCCTTCCGTTGCCGGTGGTTGCCACGGGCACATTGTAGTCTTCGGCAAGCCGGCGAAGGTCGCCGACCGCATCGGCGTCGGCAACCCCAGCGCCCGCGAGCGCGAGTACCCGCTTGGAATTCTTGAAGAGCGTGAAGACCTGCCGGACGGCGGCCGGGTCGGCCGGCTTTGGGGGCGGCGGCGTAAGGTCGAGAAAATCGAGGTCGGCCTCGCCTTCGGTCACCCAGAGGTTGTCGGGCACTTCGATGAGGACGGGACCTCTGGCCGGCGTCATGGCGATGCGATAGGCGTTGGAGAAGATTTGGGGGATGCTCGCCACGTTTTCGAGGCGATAAACGGCCTTGCAGACCGGCTCGAATACCCTGCATTGGTCGAGTTCGAGCATGCCGTCAGCGCCTCGGAGCGCGGTTCTGACGGCGCCCGCGATGATGATGAGCGGGGAGCAGTCCTTGTATGCGGCAGCGGCGCCGAGCATGGCGTTGAGGGCGCCGGGTCCGGAATGAACCAGGCAGACGCCGGGTTTGCCGGTCAGACGCGCTTCGGTGTCGGCCATGCTTGTGGCGACCTGTTCGTGGCGCGTGGTGATGTATCGGATGCTGTCGCGCTTGTCGTAGAGCGCGTCAACGAATTCGACGTTGGAGGTCCCGATGATTCCGTAGATACGGCGGATGGCCGCAGCTTCGAGGCACGCGATAAGCGCCCGCGCTCCTGAGGTAGAGGTGAGACTGCGTGTAGCTTTGTTCATATCTACCCCCATATAGCGGCGAGGCGCGACAATGGCCTGAACGGGGTAAGGAATTTAAATTGGCCAGTCAGTCAACCATGCGGGCAAGAATATATCACATGCCCCAAGAGTTGTCAAGCCCCCTTTTTTGACAATCGCGGGTCGGAGATTCCGGAATGCCGATTGCGGGTTCAGAAAGACAGGCCGGAGGAGGAATGTTCGCCGGGGTGTGTTCAGTCTTGAGGGGCCTGGACGGCGGCGTAGACCGGCACGACGACGTTGGTGAGTGTCGTCGTGACTGTCAAGGCATCCTCAATCTGTCGCTCGGGCAATGAAGGCGAGAACTCGACGGTGACTTCATACCTATTTTTTCCGCCCAAGGGAGTATAGGTGGCGCGAAACGCGGGGTCCTTGAGAGAGACCGAAGCGATCTGGAAGTCGGCTGTGGCGCTGGAGAGGGTGACCTTTCGGCGGAGCGGCTTCCCGGGCGGGGAGGGGCCGAAGTTGATGGTACGGGGTGACACCGAGATATCTCCGGAGACCTCTCCTTTCACGTACAGTAATAATCTTGAGCGTTGCGATTCCGGCTCTTGGGCGGCCCCCTCATAGCTCGTATAGATTGTGACGACTTCATCGAACTTGCCGGAGGGCATCTGGGGAGAAACGATGACGTTGAGGAGGTATCCTTGCAGTTCATCCTCGAGGGGGGATGCTTGAACCGAGATGAGAGTAGAGGAAGCGGCGATTTCGTCAATGAGCAGTTTTGTCTGCTCTCTCTGGATCAGTTTCACCCGGGCGGATGCGGGTTCTCCCTGTCGGATGTTGGGCAAGAGTACGGTTTTCGGGTCAAGAAAGAACGGGTCAACGATCTCGGCGGAGACGGTCAGATTCGTGATCGGTTCATCGGGATCGTTTGTTTCGACGAACAATGATTTCCACGGGCGGTTTCCTTCGTAATTGAAGGCTTCCATCCGTGCCACGATTGTGGAAGTTGCGCCGGGAGGAATCTCGATGTCGGCGGGTCGTCCGCTGAGGCAGGAGCACATGGTCTTGACGCTCAGGATTTTGAGCGGTTTTTGGCCCAGGTTCTTGAATGTGAAGCTGTGTTCGATGACCTGGTCCCGCCTCAGGACGCCCAAGTCCGCGGTTTTCTGGTCGAAGCTGATATCGGGAGCATCCGAGGGGGGGACTGCGCCGCGTGCGCCGACCACGCTGGCGCGGAGCGGCAGGGGGACGCTTGAGGGGTCTGCGCCGTCCAGGAAGAGGTATCCGACCTGCTGAATATCGCCCGTGAAATTGCGGGTGTCCATTGTTATCTTGAGGGTTGCTTGCGTTCCGCCAGGGAGGACATTGCGCGGAATCCATCGGCTGGAAAAGCCGTCGGGAAGCTCGACGGCGCTGATGGTCACGGTGTCGCGGGTGAGATTCTTGACGGTGAGCGAGACGTCCCGGAACGCTATCGGGTCGTTTGCCTGTATGACGCCGAAATCAGCGGCTGCCGGTTTTATGGACAGCGGGGAATTGTCTGAGGTCTGCGGGGAGCAGGAAAGGAAAAAGAAAGCGACAAGAACAAGAAAGAGCGTGTTGAGGATTCGGGTCGGGCGAGAGATTTGCGAATGGCAGAATATCGTGTTAGTGCAGGCGTCGCTGCGTCTACCGGGAAAGCTCATGGCGCTTCTGATTCCACCAGCGTATCCAGTCGTCCTTATTTGGTCCAAGCCCGGCGTCGGTTATCTCGTTGAGGGCGACAAGAGAGGCGCTCCGGACAAGATAGTCGTTGTCATGGAGTGAGTCGATCAAAGCGGGCACGGCTTTTTCGCTGCCGATCTTGCCGAGAGAGTTGGCCGCTGTCTGTCGCGCCACGGGGTAGGGGTCTTCTCTGAGAGTATCCAGGAGGGACGGCACGGCGCCTTCCTCGCCGAGGATTCCGAGGACAAGGGCGGCCTGACACCGCGTGAAGTCGTCGGAGTCGTCCAGCACCAGTATGACGGCGGGAATGGCGTCGACGGCCTGCATGGTACCCAAGGCTGCAAGCGCAGTTCTTCTCACTATCGGGTCGTTGTCGGCGAGCCGCCCCCGGAGATGCGGGATCACATAGATACTATCCGAGTATTGGAGCGCGTTGACCGCGAACGCGCGAACACGAGGGTCGTCATCATTAAGCGCCTGGAGCAGCACGGGGATGGCCTGACGGCCCATGTCGTTAATTTCGACGAGCATCGAAGCGTTTTCATAATACCTGGCTGTTTTCGATTGCTCCAGAAGTTCCCGAATGCGGAGTTCCACATCGGGGTCAACCTTCATCTGAGTCGGGTCCTGCGCGGCCCACCGCCGGTTCAGGTACCATAATCCGGACGAGACGATGAGGACGGCGGTGACCGCTATAATCAGCTTTTGCGAGAAATTTGACATTTCGCTATCCCCGGCACGCGGATCAACCATACAAATTCTAACACAGCGCCTCATGACTGTCAACGGGCTTTGTCGTTTGTTTTACCTTGAAAACGGGCTTGTTCTGTGTTAGGATTTTTTGGGAGAATGCAGGTTGATTTTTCGGAGGGCGGTATAAGGAATCAGTGGGAACTGAGATGCGTACGACGAAAACGTTGTGGATGGCGATTGTCGCGATGTTTCTGATTGGGGGTGCTCTCGCCCTATGGGGTCCGGGACCGCAGCGTAAGCCGGAAGTAAAGGTGCGCGTGATAGCGGTGAAGGGAAACTTGTCGGACCCTGAGGACGTGAAGCGAGCAAGAGATAGAATTGAAGAGATTCATGCCCTTCTGAAGAAGGGCGCCAGTTTTGAGCAACTCGCCAGGAGCAGGTCCGAAGCGGACAGCGCGCGGGACGGCGGTGACATGGGATGGGTCGGCAGGGGGATATTATCGACCGACCTCGAGGAGGTCGTGTTCAGTTTGGAACCGGGCGAGTTCAGCGAGATATTGGAACAGAAGAGGGCAGAGGACGTAGTCTATCGCATCCTCTACGCGGAGGAGCGGCGCAATTTCTGAAGGGGTCCGGCGTTCGCGCGGAGGGTGCCGGAGCCGGGCGCCGGAAAACTTGTTGCAATTTGATATTGGTCCAATTATAATATGAGCTGAACCAGTGAAGAGGCTGGCACTTCGGCTGGTTGGACTGCCCGTTGGATAGCGAAAGGACTGGCGGTGAATGGGCCCTCGCGAGAGCTATCCAAACGAGTTGGCCAGGTTCCTGCGGGCGAACAAGGAATCGGTCCTCAAGAACTGGATAGCAAGTTTACTGTCGAAACCCTCCATTCGTAAGAAACTGCCTCCTTCCACCTCCTCGGACGAGTTGTTCGAGGGCGCCGCGAGCATCTACGATTCGCTCGTTTCTGCTTTGTCTTCTCCCGCCTCAACAGGAAGGACGCGCAAGATTCGGTTAACCCAAGTCCAGCGAAAGTATCTTGAATCATTCTCGCCGCCCGATATCCAGCAGGCGCAAATACTCTTGTTGAAATCTCTGACCGCGTCGGTTCGGAAAACATATGCAGGAAAGGGGAAGAAGGTCGAAAGATTTACAGATGCGCTCCACGACAGGATGCACGACCTGATGCTTCAGGTGGTACAGGACGACCTGAAGCGACGAAAGGAGTCGGCCTCCCGCTCCCACAACAAGTACGCCCGCCTGCTTGACATTGCGAACGACGCCATCTTCCTGGTGAGTTTTGACTCGGGGCTGTTCGTAGAGGTGAACAAGGCGGCATGCGATCTGACTGGCTACTCGGAGGCTGAACTCAAAGGGATGGGTTTCAATTCGTTGGTGTCGGTGTTTGACCTGAATCTTGCGTTGGAACGGGCAAACGCGACCATCGAGAAAGGCGCGGTCCGCTTTGACGACCTGTCGATCCTATCGAAGAAGGGCGAGCCGATTCCGGTGGACATAAGCGCGAGCGCGATTACGGTGGACGGGGTGAGACACATCCTCGCCATCATGCGGGATATCAAAGAACGAAAGCATTTTGAGGAGAGCATAAAAGAGAAGGCCCGGCGCCTGCAACTGGTGAACGAAATCGCGCAAGTCATAACGTTCGCGGGCCTTAATATTGAGGCCGTGCTCGCCAGCATACTCAAGGGTGTAAGCCGCGTGGTGAAAGCCGAAGCGGGGTCCGTGTTGAAGGTCGAGGATGGCGAGCTTGTGTTCATGGTGGCTTTGGGCGAGAAAGCGGAATATGTAAAACCGTTCCGCTTGAAGGTAGGACAGGGTGTCGCCGGGTGGGTGGCCGAACACGGCACGGGGGCCATCGTCCGCGACGCGCATAAAGACCGGCGCTATTACCCCGAGGTCGAGCGAGCGACGGGCTTCAAGACCAAATCGATACTGGCGGTTCCCATGAAAACACGGGACTCCGTGGTAGGCGTTATAGAACTGATAAACAAGGTCGGTGGGCAGTTCACGAAGAAAGACCTCGACCTGATGACCGTGGTTTCGAGCTTTGCCGCCGTCGCTCTGGAACACGCGCGAGTGCATTCGGAATGTCAGCATGCGCGGGCGCGTCTGCTGGAGGTTCATTCGCCGGTTTCAGCTTCGCGGCTGGCGGGGGTAGTAGCCCATGAGATGAAGGACCCTCTGGGCATAATCAAGAATTATGTGAGGATACTTTCGGACCGGCTCGCTTCGGAGAACGCGAGACAAGAAGAACTCGGAGTGATATCGGAAGAGATAGATCGCATCACCAAGATCATTGACCAGTTGCTGCATTTCTCCGAGGCTTGTTCGGAAGCGCCGAAGGATACCCCGTTGAATCTTCTTGTGGAGAATTCGGTGGAATCGATGTGGGAGGCGCTGGAGCAGGCGCGGATCGAGACGGAGCTGAAACTGGACGCTTCGCTTCCGGATGTGCGGGTTGTTCCCAGCCAGATGAAGATGGTGTTTGCCAGTCTGCTCAGGCTGGCGGCATCGGAGATGCCCGAAGGCGGGACGCTCACGGTTGCCACTCGCCACCGCGATCCCTTCGTGCACATCGAGTTCTCGAACACGGGCCAGAGGCACACCCGCATGGAAGGGAACGAGTTGTTTCTGCCGAGCGCGGTGGCCAAGGGGCTGGTGCCGAAGGGGCTTGGCCTCTACATGGTCTACAATATCATTCAAGGGTGCGGCGGCGAAATTGAGGTAAGGCCGCGCAAAGGCAAAGGGAGCACCTACAGAGTGAAGGTTCCGTTGAATTCCGGAGCATCGAAATGAAAAGGCCGCAGGCTTATGCCGCGAGCCCGCCCATTGGGCGGGGGCTCACCCGGAAATTCATTGCGACGCTCGTTTTCGGTGTCGCGTTGGGAATCTTTTGTACGGCAGTATTCAGTTACTACCATGCCAGCGCGCTGAGAGAAGAGAATGCGGGCGTCGAGATGCGCAACGTGGCGGAGCTTGTGGCGGAGCAGATCGACTTGACGCTTGACGCCTCGATGCAGTCGTTGGCCCAACTGGCGGCGTCCGAGGAGATCAGGCAGTCCGTGCTTGATGTGAACAAGCAGTATAAGGGATTGCTGCCGGCGGAAGTGTCGGACATGGTGCGCCAGGAGTTTGAGATTTGGAAAGCGTCGCGACAACCCCGAGCCAAGGTGGACCTTCTCAAGGAGAATCCGGCGTCCCGCGCCTTGGCCGCGTTTGCGTCAGCAAATCCGGGCTACAGCTTTCTGAGGGTCGTCTGCCATACGGGGACGACGGACATCGTTGCGGCTGCATACGGCCCGCTTGAGGCCCCTTATTCGGTGCAAGAGCAGTGGTGGCGCCACGCCGACGTGAGCGCATCCGGCAAGCCGGCCGTCCGTGAGCCGGAGGGGACTGTTGTCAGCATATGCGTTCCCGTTACATCGGGAGAGGCCGGCGCCCTGGACGGAAAGCTGGTTGCGGAATACAACCTGGATGCGACAGTTCCGCGTTTGAGAGCGAATGCAGGTGAGACACTTGCGTTTGTTCTTGGAACCGGTTCCGATCGGCGCATGCGGGTGTTGGCGCCGTCATCGCTGGCGTCGGCAGAGAATGTGGAATTCAGGGAGAAGAGCGGCTCCGTGACACCCCGCACGACCGGGTATTCGGTACTCACGCTGGGGCCGGAGAGAATGACCGCAATTGCCGGTTTCGCTCCGGTCAAGCTTTCGCTGAACGCGGCCCGCGCCACATACAGGGGGAGGGATTGGGCGGTAGTGGCGGCGACGCCGGAGGCGGAGGCCATCGGGCCCATAAACTCTCTGTTCGTGCGGGCGCTTGGTTTCAGCGCGGTGATGCTGTTACTCGTTTCTTTGGCGGGCGTCGCGTTCGCCCGGCGCATCCTGGGTCCGCTGCTTATTCTTCAGGAGGGTGTTCAGAAGATCGGGGAAGGCAATCTTGAGCATAGGATTGATGTGAGAAGCGGAGACGAGATCGAGATGCTTGCCCTGGAGTTTAATCGGATGGCGGACCGGATGCAGCGCACGCAGGAACAGCTCCAGCGCCGGAGCAAGGAATTGGAGCAGAGGGTGAATCAGCTGCGAAGACTGCAGGCGCAGCTCATGCAGTCGGAGCGAATGGCCGCGACGGGCGAGCTTGCCGCGCAGATCGCGCATGAAATAAATAATCCACTGGGCATCATCAAGAATTACGTAGGCATAGCGAGGATGCTGATGCCGGAGGAAGACCAGAACCGCGAGAACATGAAGATCATAGACCAGGAGATCAACCGGATCGCGGGCATCGTGCGGAGGCTACTGAAATTCGCCAAGCCGGGCACCGAGGAGATTCAATCGGTTCAGATAAACCAGATCCTGGAGGAACTTCTGGCGCTCTTGCGGGGGCAGTTGTTCCGAAGGAAGATCGAGATTGCGCCGGAGTTTGCCGAGAACCTTCCTGAGGTCAGCGCATCCACCGATCAGCTCCGGCAGGTGTTTCTGAACATGATAAAGAACGCGGAGGACGCGATGCCGGAGGGCGGGAAGCTGACGATTCGGACTAGGTACAGAAAGGGGCGCGTCGAGATAGACATTGCCGACGACGGCTGTGGAATTCCGCCCGAGGACCTCAAGAACATCTTTGAGCCGTTCTTCACGACGAAAGGAGTGAAGGGGACCGGCCTGGGACTCTCCGTTTCATACGGCATCATAAAGAACTACAGCGGAGAGATCAGCGTGGACAGCGAACCGGGGAGGGGGACCACCTTCACCATCCAGCTTCCCGTGGTAAGCGACAAGGTGTTTCAGGTTATTCAGTCCTCATGAAGAAACTCGAGAGGAGGATCATTCGTGGCTGAAAACAGGATTCTGGTGATCGATGACGAGAAGCGGATGTGCGACAGCATCAAGGTGCTTCTGACCAACATCGGATACGAGGTTGACACCGCTGAGAACGGTCGGACGGGAATCGAGAGCCTGAAGACCAGACCTTACGGGTTGGTGATCACCGATCTGATGATGCCCGAGCTTGACGGGTTTGCAGTCATGAAATACATCAAGGAAAACTGTCCGAACACGCTCGTGATCGTGATCACGGGTTATGCAAGCGTTGAATCGGCGGTCAGGGCCATCCGCAGCGGCGCGTACGACTACATCCTCAAGCCGTTCGATTTCGAGATCATCAAGATATCGGTGGAGCGCGCCTGGGATAAGATGAAACTGGAAAGGGAGCTTGAGAAGACGCGGAAGCTCGCGCAGGTGGCTGAGCGCGCCCTTGCCCTCAATCAGGAACTCAACAACCCGCTCTCGATTGCCTCGGGCTTTGCCCAGTTAATCCAGATGCGTCTCGAGAGCAGTTCCGACGAGACCGTGAAGCGACAGGTCAACTCCATCATCAAGGCGTCCGAGACGCTGCACCAGATGAATCTTCAGTTTCGTCGGTTTGCCAAGAACCTGCTCAATGAAAACGCCGAACAAGACCTGGACATGCTGCAATAGGAGACACAATGGCGCAAACACGAAACATTCTGATTATTGACGACAACGAAGACGTGAGGCAGCTCTTCTGCGACCTCATTGAGATGCTCGGATTCGCGCCGCGTCCGGTCTCGAGCGGTGTTGCCGCGCTCCAGCAGCTCAAAGCCGGTCCGTTCGACCTGGTTATCCTCGACATGCGGATGCCGGACTTGAACGGGCTCGACACGTTCAAGGCGATCCGCCAGCTTAATGCGGCTGTGCCAGTCGTGCTTACCACAGGCTTCGGAATGGACAGGAGCGTGCAGGAAGCCCTGAGCATGGGCGCGCTCTTGTGCCTGGAGAAGCCGTTTAATATCCAACGCGTCATGAAGACAATCCGGGAGATCGTCGAGAAGGAATCGCCCCGAAAGTAACCTTCCTCCCCACAGGGTCAGTTCTCCCCCCGACCGGTCATACCACGCCGCTGGTCACTTCAAGGTCGGCCGCTCTTGGGAACAGGATATTGTTTTCGAGATGGATGTGCTCATGCAGGTCGGCCTCCAAGTCTTTCAGCCCTTCATACAAGGCCCTAAACGTGGGGCATGCGTCGTCCGGCAGGGCGTAATCCGAAGTGAGTTCGCGCATCATTGCGAGAGCGTGCCCGGCGTTGTCGTGTTCGTGTTCCATCTGTCGGATCGGGTTCTGGATAGAGCCGCAGTGCATGAGCGGCTTCTCCCCAATGCCCAGGGAGTAGTCGGATATCTGGCGGATGTAAGGGAACAGTATCTGTTCCTCTTTCATGAGGTGTTGCTCGATTTCCATCCGGAGCGACTGATAGACCGCTTGCAGTTCAGAGAGCATCCGACCATGGTGCGCCTCGTGGGCCTTCAGAACCTTTGACACGAGGCCCTGCACGCGCGGGAGCTGCTCCTTCATGAAGGCATGATGCTTTTCCTCTATGTGGCCGACGAGGCCGGCAATGGACTCGTCGGCCCAATTGGTTTCGCACTCATCGAGGGGACCTGCCGCGCGGATGGCTTCCTGAAGCGCCGCCAGCAGCCTGGCAGGCTCGACGCCCTTCTGCTCGGCGGCCGTCTTTATCTTGTTGGACCCGCCGCAGCAGTAGTCTATCCCCAGCTTTTCGAAGACCGGCCTGGTGCGCGGGTGGCGTACGACGACATCGCGCACCGTCGTGTTTTCATCAAAGGTAAGCATATTGGCGCTCCTCCTTCTATATCTGGCTGATTCAAGCATCTGTACTTTCTGAGAATACTTTATCACCCCGACACGAAGTCGCCAGCGACTTTTGTCTCACTCGCGCGGAACGCCGGCTCAAACAAACATTTCTATTCCCTTTCTCCTAATCTGGAAGGTTGAGTGCAAATTGGCAAGGGGTAATGACGGGTGGCCCCCCACCCTGCCCTCTCCCTCAGGGAGAGGGTTGGGTAAGGGAAAAATCGGACCGAAGGCTTCGAACAAGATGTGTCATTGTCTTCCGCGGCATCGGTCGTCATTATCATGCCGATTCCGGCGGCATCGGAGTTACTCCACGCAATCAGGGGTCAGAGCTGAATCATTGTAAAGCTCAAGCATGTAGGCGTCTTCGGTCATCTGATGACCGATCTCGGAATTTGGCCTGACCTTGTATGGCAGCTTGCCCGGGTAGTCGCCAAGCGCACTGTCCGCCGATTCGAGCGTGTCCATTATGGGAAATGGGTTTGTTTCAAAGGCGATATTGAGCTTTGCCGCGATTAGGTGATGCGCGAGGATGATGCTGGCGTCGCCTCGAACAGGCATCCTCATGATCGCCTCAAGCTCGCTCTTGCTGTAGGTCTCGTTCCCGAGCGCGAGCGAATCGACGGCCCAGGCTTCGGGGTGTTTCTTCCAATAGCCGAAACCATATGGGCAGGCGAAGTCTCTGTCGGACGCGGTGATCGTAAGGCTATCCACTTCGCTGTGGCATATCCCGTCATCAACCGTCAACTCAATTACATAATCTCCGACCAGATCAAGGAACAGGCTCGGAGTCGCGGATGCGGGGTCGGATATCTCGGCGGCGCTCCCTTCGGGTTTGGAAGAGATGGTCCAGGCAAAGGACAGTTCGTCGCCGTCTGGGTCGGCGCTGACTCCACCGTCGAGTTGAACGGTATCAGCGATAAAGCCCTGCATGTCGTCACCGGCGAACGCCTCGGGACACAAGTTGCAGAATTCATCGATTTCTTCATTGCAGTTGTTATCAAGGCCGTCGTCGCACATTTCGATTTGGTCCGAGCACTTGGGAGGCGGCATCCATTCAACAAATAATCTTGTCGTCAGCGAATCGTCGTCAGGTTCCTGTGTTCCCGTTCTGAATCCGGACCCCGAGACGTAGAAAAGGACAAGGCCAAAATGCCTGCGGTGCGGGTCGTCGGGGTCGTAGGCGGGGTTGTCTATGTGTGTCTGTAGAAGCCCGCCGATGTCAGGACCGTTGTACCATGTATTTACGACCCAGTTTGGAATGCTCGGCCACGCGACCGGCGTGCCCTGACGCGGGATGGTGTCAAGCGAGGGGCCGTTTGGGTAGTTGACGGTACTGAATGCGTTATCGCCCTCCCATTTGGTATCGGGAACGAGCGCAGCGAAGGCCGCATTGAGTTGGCCGTTGTTGCTGTAGTCGGAGCGGATGCTTACGTACGCCCTTGTCACGACGGACCCCTTCGGGACAGTGAGAGGCCATCGCCAGTACGCGTTATAATAGGACGCGGTATACGGCGAGTAGCCGAAGTAATGCCAGCCATACATATTGTCGAAGCCGTTTATTGTATAGAAGCCTCGACTGGAGAAGGCATCTTCCCCATTGGCGTTTGCTATCCGAAACGTAGCACTGTCGCCAAGCGCGCGGGCATCGAGCAGAAAAGTGAAGAGAAGGGCAAGGACGATTTTCCGCATGAGTGTCCACCTCCTCAGTGACCAAAACTGACCGGTGCTGACTTCAGCGGAACGTTGGTTTAGCGAGTGACAGAAGGTGGCAACTTCTATACCATTAAGCGGAGAAGTTCGGCCAAGCGATGTTAGTATCTGAAATTGTTAGGGTTACGCCATGAAGGAGAGAGGGCGCCAGTGGGCGGACGGAGCCGAAAATCGTAACTTGATAACAAAAACGTAATCGGTCGTTACTAATCGGATTTCGGTTTGAGCGTCAAGCGCGCTTCGAGATGTTTTTCGATAGCTTCAGATGATTTCCACATCGGTATTGCCTCGCCCCTGAGCCACAGCGGGAGTTGGTCCGAGTAGTGTTTGCTGAATCGGTGCCCTGACTGCCCAAGCGTGATGACCATGCGCGCCGAATCGGGATTCCCGAAGTCGATCACAGTCCTCATTGATGGGCCGGCCACAACCGCGTAGGGCATCGTCGGCCTGTCGAAGTAGTAGTTGGCGGGGTTGACGGTGTGGTTTCCGCCCCCGACTGGCATCGGTCCAACGTTGAATACCTTCCCAAGGATGCCAGAGCGACCGAGCGGGTGAACAAACGTGAGGGTGTGCAGTTGACCCCATTTCCAGGTAGCGGGTTCGCCGCCGAAGAATTTCTGAAGAGACCCGGCGGCCTCGGCGACGCTCTTCGCCAGAAGCTCATCGCTTGTTTCGACCGCATCGGTCCGTGGGTCATCAAACCACTCTTCGGCGCCGTACGCAAGCATATCCTCGAGGCTGCCGATGGAACGATAAATCTGTCGCCAGAGTTCGGGGCGGACCCTGCCGCTCAGCAGCCTCCGTCCCGCAACTGCGTAGCTTTCATGAAACAGCGCTGCGGCCGCGCTGTCCTTGCCCGTATTGAAGTCCCAGTGCCTCAGCAACTCGACCGCGCGATCAAAATTCGGGTCGGCGTGAGGATATTTCTCGCAGGCCTGAACGAAACGATCCCTCACATGCGCGCCCAGTCTGGAATAGTCATCCATCTGAATCCTTTGCATGTCCTCAACTGACAGCCTGTCGCGTGACAGGAGCAGCTCCTGGATGCGCTCGGCGCGGTAGCCGGGGGCGAAACGGGTGGAAATCAGATAAGGATAGTCGTCGGGGGCGACCTTGTTGTTGGCGGTCACCACGTATCCGGTTGACGGATTGAAAAGGCGAGGAAGTTCATCGTACGGAATGTAGCCGTTCCACTCATATTCCTCAAGCCATCCGGGCACGGGAAAGAGGCCGAGTCCCTTCTTTCTTATCGGGATAAGTCCGACCACCTGGTACCCGATGTTTCCCTGCGAGTCGGCATACACCCAATTCCATATTGGCGTGGCCGTGTAAGACAGCGCGTTCCGAAAACCTTCCCAGTCATGAACCTTTGCCATGATGATCGCCGACTTGATCGAATCGGAAACCTCATAACCGGCCCATCTTAGCGCAAGCGGCGTATCGGAGGACACGGGCGGATTCGCGATCTCATTGATTATAGGGCCGTGCACGCTGAATCGGATTTCTTTTTGCACCGACTTCATCGCGCCGCGCTCTCGATAGCGAATGGTCTCTGTGACCGTCTCAAAGGGGTGGTATTCACCGCGATAGAGATATTCGTCCGGGTTGTCGGGATTCAGCTTCTCGATGTAAAGGTCTTGCGTGTCGGCGCCTGTGGTGGTATCGCCCCAGGCGAACCGCTCGTTGTGGCCCATGATCACCATCGGGACCCCCGGCGTCATGATGCCGAAGGAGTCGTTCATCCCCGGCGAGGATAGATGCGCCATGTACCATATGGAGGGCAGCGTGTGCGGAATGTGCGGGTCATTGCAGAGGATCGGCTTGCCGGATTGACTTCTTCTGCCGTCGACGGCCCAGCAGTTGCTGGCGTAGACTTCCGCCATCGCGCGGAGCCATGCGCTCTTGGTCTCGGAGGGTTGCGATTGCGGTTTCCTGAATTTGATCAGATCATAATCGAACTCGGGCGGCAGCACCGTTGAGCCGATATGCGACGCACCCGGCTCGTATTGCTTCTCCGAGTCCGGGATGATTGTGGGGCCAGTGACCTTCCGCATGTTTATGAGTTCGAGCACGGCTTCGGCCCCGATTTCCTGCACGAGAGCCGTAAGAGCGAGTTCGGATTCCCAATTGAAGGTGACCATCCACTGCTGCCACATGAGCACGCCGTAGACGTCCTCGGGGGACCACGGCTCGGGCTTATACCGAAGCAATTGAAACTCGAGCGGGAGACGGTCAGGACTTGCGCCTATGTGTTGGTTGATCCCGTCCACGTACGCGCGGAGCACGCTCTTCGAGTCATCGTCCGCGCTTTCGTAGAGTTCCTTGGCGAGCCGATGAAAGCCGAGCACGCGATGGCGGTGGTCGAGCGGGATCAGTTCCGCTCCTAACACCTCGGCCAGCCTCCCCTGTGACAGGCGCCTGAACAGGTCCATCTGCCACAGCCGGTCCTGCGCGTTCACGAACCCTAGCGCGCGATAGAGGTCATCTTCGGATTGCGCTCTTATGTGGGGAATTCCATAGATGTCACGAGAAACCTCGACCGCTTCCTTGAGGCCTGCCAGCGCGATCTCTCCCTCGATCTGCGGAAGGCTGCTTCGTATCCTCACCCACGACCATACGCACACCAGTATGGCCACCGTTGCGATGACCGCGAATGCCGCAAGAAGAATCTTCTTTCCCATTTGTTCTCCTGATCGCAATGATAAGTCGCCACGAAGAAAGCGCCCTCAATCCGCGAGCGCGATCATCTCGGCCTCGATGCCCACGTCTCTTGGCAGGCGGGCGACCTGGACCACGCTCCGGGCGGGCGGGATGTTCGGGAAAAAGGTCGAATATACGGCATTGATCTTCGGGTACTCCTCCATGTTTGCGATGAACAGGGTCACTTTGACGACCCTTTCGAGCGACGAGCCTGCGGCCTCGAGCACATGCCCGGCATTTCGCAGAACGAGACTGGTCTGCTCTTCGATACTCCCGAGTGCGACCTGGTTCGTCTCGGGATCGATCGGTATCTGCCCCGACAGAAATATCCATTGCCCGGCCTTGATTGCCTGAGAGTATGGGCCTACAGCTTTGGGGGCGGCGTCAGTGGTGATCGCCTGCTTTTTCATGGGTTTTCTCCTATTCTTGCCACGTCACCTTGCGAATGACCTCAAAAAAACCGGGGAACGAGGTCGCCACGCAGTCGGTGTCGGTGATCGTAACGGGGCCGTCCGCGATGAGGCCGGCGACCGCCATCGCCATCGCTATCCTGTGATCGCCAAAGCTATCCACCGTTCCGCCACAAATGCGCTGAGGCCCGTCAATGATAAGACCGTCCGGCTCCTCTTTGACGCGCGTACCGAGGGCGGAGAGGTTCTTGGCCAGCGCGCTCAACCTGTCTGTCTCCTTCACCCTGAGTTCGCTTGCCCCCTCGATGACGGTGGTTCCGTCCGCGCGGAGTGCGGTGACCGCAAGTATGGGGACCTCGTCAATGAGTGCGGGGATGTCTTCGGCGCCGATGTGGACGGCTTTCAGTTTGTCGGTTCCTCGAACAGTGATGTTGCCGGAAGGCTCATTCAGTCCATCGTCGCGGGTATCTGCGCCAAATATGTCCGCACCCATGCGCCTGAGCAGCGAGAGAAAGCCAGTGCGGGTCCGGTTGAGGCCGACATTGCGAAGCAGCAGTTCGGAGCCTGAAATCATCGCGGCGGCAGCCAGGAAAAAGGCTGCGGAAGAGATATCGCCCGGGACGACGATTTCTTCGGCGCGGAGACTGGCGGGTCCATTGACGGAAACTCTCAGGCTTTCGACTTCGACACGCGCGCCGAACCGGTGCAGCATGCGTTCGGTGTGATCCCTCGATTTGTATGGCTCGGAGACAGTGGTCTTCCCTTGACAGTACAAGCCTGCGAGCAAGACGGCCGATTTCACCTGTGCGCTCGCGATGGGGGAATTGTATGAGATCGGGCTGAGTGGGGCGCCCTCGATCTCGATTGGGGCCAAGCCCTTAGCGAGGTCGTCGTTGAGACTTCGCAGTTTGGCGCCCATCTGCCTGAGCGGGCGGATGACGCGGTCCATTGGCCGTTTTCTCAGGTACTGGTCGCCGGTCAAGCGCGAGGAAAAGTCCTGCCCGGCCAGGATGCCCATCAGCAGCCTCATGGTGGTCCCGGAGTTGCCGCAGTCTATCGTGGCGGGCGGCGGTTTCAGGCCGGTCAGTCCGACACCTCCTATGGTGATCTCGGCGGGGCCGGTCTCTCGGATGGAGACACCGAGGAGGCGCATCGCGTTCACTGTTGCCATGCAGTCCTCCGCGCGGAGGAAGTTTCTTACGACGACATTCCCTTCCGATATCGAGCCGATGAGCGCGGCCCGGTGTGAGATGGATTTGTCGGGCGGGACATCTATTTCGCCATCGAGGCGGGAAGCGGGATTTATGGTTGCAGATGCAGGAGATTGGGACACAAAACCTTCATTCAGTTGGTGCGAATTCATTCGCACGCGGTTGGCTGAATCAATTTGGCGCCTACAGAAAGCCGCCACAGGCGCGAGCGATTCATTATGGCTGTTGCTGGTGCAGCGCCTTGAGTTTGGTCACTTTGTTCAGAATCGATTCTTGCCGCTTGCTCTTGGGATGATCGATCAGAAACGCTTCGTAAAGCTGAATTGCCTTATCGTATTGTCCGAGCTTTTCGTAAGCCACCGCCCGCCGGTATTGGGCGTCCTCCGCGGCGGGATCATAGGGATAATCCCTCAAGTTTCGGTCAATGATGTCGATTGCGAGCTGGTAGCGGAATGTCCAATGCGCGATTGTGCCGAGGGTATAGCAGATTCTTGGCGACAGGGCCAGTTTCGGGTTGTCTTCTCGAAACATCTTTTCCGTTCTCAGGATGCCATTGGTGTTGCATCCCGCGTAGACGACAGCGACCACGATCGCGAGAAAGAGGATTTTTTTCCAGTGACTAAGCATGCTTCCTCCTCCCTTCAGGGAATCAGCCCACGTACCAGTTTCAAGAAATCGTTTATTCCTCGAACGCCCTCGACTATGAATACATAGTAAAGGGCGGCTATCCCCGCAATGGCAACAATGGCCCGCGTGATTATCTTTCCCATTTTCGGGCCGGATTTCTTGGCCTCATCCAGCTTTTTCACCCGGTCCTGGAAGGCCGCCATATTCTGGTAGCACTGGTCGCTGCAGAAGACGCCGCCCGGCATCTTCTTGACGCACCTCTCGCAGAGGGGCTTGTGGCATTGCTTGCAGCGCGCGACCGCGGTTCGTTCGGGATGATTGATGCATCGGGAGGGCGCCTGCGCCATGTGTCCTACCTCCTTGGCAATGGGGTCAGACCTTGAAACTTGACAAAGCCATAGAGATTGTAACGTTTCCATTTAGTGGACAGATTGTCTTATCAACTGTCAAGGTCTGCCCCCTCGGGTTCTTATCTCAGCGAGGAGCGATTCCAGGAACTCCTCAAACTTTTGGGGACCCATATCACCGCTCTTCCTGTGCCGCACGGAGACCGTGCCGGACGAAACCTCCTTGTCGCCCACGATGAGCATGTAAGGGATTTTCTGCAACTGGGCTTCGCGTATCTTGAACCCGATCTTGTCGTCGCGCATGTCGGCCTCGGCGCGGATCTTTCCCTGTTTCATTCGTTCGAGCAACTCGGCCGCATATGCTCTGTGGGATTCGCCCACGGGCAGGACAATGGCCTGAACGGGGGCCAGCCAAGTCGGGAAAGCGCCGGCGTAATGTTCGGTAAGCACTCCGAGAAATCGCTCGATGGCGCCGTACACCGTTCGATGGATCATGACCGGCCTGTGCCGCTGGTTGTCGGCGCCGACATAGGTGAGGTCGAATTTTTCGGGCATCGCGAAATCAAGTTGAATGGTCGCGCATTGCCAGGTCCGGTTGAGGCAGTCGCGAATATGAAAATCTATCTTTGGTCCATAAAACGCGCCATCTCCCTCGTTGATCTTGTACTTGAGAGCGACGCGGTCGAGCGCGGCGGCAAGGGCGTTGGTGGCCTGCTCCCACATTTCGTCCGTTCCAATGTGTTTCTCGGGCTTCGTGGAGAGTTCCACCGCGTAAGGCAGGCCGAACACCTTGTACATGCTGTCGACCAGATCCATCACGCGCACGACCTCGTCCACGATTTGCTCGGGCAGGAGGAAGATGTGGGCGTCATCCTGAGTGAATTGCCTCACCCTGAACAGCCCCATCAGCACTCCGGATTTCTCGTGACGATGCACGAGCCCGAGTTCCGCCCATCGGATGGGGAACTCGCGATAACTGTGCAGACGCTCCTTATAAATGAGCAGGCCGCCGGGGCAGTTCATGGGCTTTATGGCGAAGTCGCGCTCGTCTATTGCGGTAAAATACATGTTCTCGCGATAGTTTTCCCAGTGGCCCGATTGCTCCCACAGCGCGCGCGCCAGGATGATGGGGGTGCGAACCTCGACATAGCCCCTTGCCGTATGCACCTCGCGCCAGAATTCGAGCAGCGAGTTCCAGACTATCATGCCTTTGGGATGGAAGAACGCGAAGCCCGGGCCTTCCTCATGGAAGCTGAAAAGATCGAGTTCCTTGCCGAGTTTGCGATGATCGCGCTTCCTGGCCTCCTCGAGAAGCGCAAGGTGCTCCTTGAGGTCCTTTTCCTTCGGAAAGGCCGTGCCGTAGATGCGCTGGAGCATCTTGTTGCGCTCGTCGCCGCGCCAATACGCGCCGGCAAGGCCGGTAAGCTTGAATGCCTTGATGTACGAGGTGTCAGGCACGTGGGGGCCGCGGCACAGATCAATGAAATCGCCGAGCTCGTAGATGCTGACGGTCTCATCCTCGATTTCGCCGATAAGCTCCACCTTGTAGTTCTCGCCGCGCGCGCGGAACATCTCCGCGGCCTCGCTGCGGGGAATCACTTTGCGCTCGTAGGGGACGGCCTTCGAGGCGAGTTCCTTCATCTTTTTCTCGATGGCGGGGAGATCCTGCTCGGTGAGTCCGTTGGGGATATCGAAATCGTAATAGAAACCCTCTTCGATGGCCGGCCCTATACCGAATTTCACGCCCGGAAACAGTTGCTGCACAGCAGACGCCATCAGGTGTGAAGTACTATGGCGATAGATATCACGGCCTTCCTCCGAGTCGAAGGTGACGAACTCGACTCTTGCGTCATTCTGCAAAGTTGCCGAGAGGTCGACGAGGCGGTCATCCACCCGCGCCACCAGGGCCTCCTTGGCCAAGCCTTTGCCAAGCGATTCGGCCACTTCGGCCAGGGTTGGACTGTTCTCGAAAGCCTTCGCCGAGCCGTCAGGCAACGTTATGTTGATTTTCTTGTCTATCTTGTTCATGGTTAGATGAAAGAGTTGTCCTGCGAGCTTGACGAAGGGACCGGGTTCCCGTCTATTATCGCGATAGGAACCATCGCGAGAGTCCATGACCCAAATAAAAAACAAGACTCAACGTCTTGTTCCCCGGGTCGCCACGTTTGCGATTTTTCGGTGGGCGCTAGTGGACTTGAACCACTGACCTCTTGCATGTCAAGCAAGCACTCTAACCAACTGAGCTAAGCGCCCTCCGTAACCATAGCAATGGTATCACTTTTCGCCCAAAATGTCAAAAAGCTGCACACTCAGGCCTTAGCCTTCAAACGCCCTCGGGCCGCCGTCGATGTAGATGGTTTCTCCCGTCATGTAGCTGGACGCATCGGATGCGAGGAACACGACCGGCCAAGCGATCTCTTCGGGATTGCCCCATCGTCCAAGCGGGACGCCCTGGAAGCGTTCTTTGGTCGACTCGGGCGTTATGCCCATCTGCTGCTGAACCGCTTCGGTGATGATGAGGCCCGGACCGATGCAGTTGACGCGGATATTGTATTGCGCAAATTCGACGGCGAGCGCCTTGGTCAGGTTGATGACGGCCGCTTTTGCCGCGCCGTAGGGAGTCATCATGGGCGAGCTGTCCCTGCCTGCGATGGACGCGATATTTATGATGACTCCCTTGTCTTGCTTTTTCATTTCCTTGCAGGCGGCTTTGGAGAACAGGAACGTGCCAGTGACGTTGATGCCGAAGACTGCGTTCCAGCCGTTGAGGCTTACGTCTTCGATGGGGCACACGAAACTTGCGCCCGCATTGTTGACGAGGATGTCAAGTCTTCCGAATTTCCTGACGGTCTGCTCAACCACGGCCACAACCTGGTCCTCCTTGCGGACGTCGCAGGTCAGGGCGAGAGAGCCCCGGCCCATCGCCTCGATCTTGTTGGCCGTGGCCTCGAGGTGCTCCATTCTCCGGCTGCAAATCGCCACGTGAGCGCCTGATTGGGCGAGCGCCTCGGAGATCGCGCGCCCTATGCCGGTGCCACCGCCCGTCACTATCGCCACTCTATCCTGTAAGTCAAAAGGTGTTCGAGCCATTTGAGGTCGCTCCTCTCGTTGAACCGTGTGCACGGAATGATACTATGAAATGGACATGAATTTTGTCAAGCACGAAATTGAACACCTTGTGTCCGCGCTTCGGCCTTGGGCGGCGACGAGTCGTGATCATAAGATAAGTGATTTCAAAAGCTTACGTATTCGAGGCAAGCAGGCATAAATGTTGCTCTGCGTTGTTGGGGCGAGGGAGTCCCTTAAGGACGTTTATGTGAAAGGTTCCGCTTTGAAGCGAGAGAGAAGTGCCCGAACTGTTCCTTTGGTTGTCTTGATTGTCGTGTGCGCCGGTTTGATCGTTGCACTTGGGGTTGCGGTTGTGCTCAACTTGACCGGCGACCAGGCGCAACGTGAGCTTCAGAGATATCATGGTGAACTCGCGCGAGCGACGGCTGACTCGATAAGTCAGCGCCTCATGTCTTTGCTTGACGACATGGCCGACGCGACCTTCTTATGCGACTTGAGTACTGCCCCGTCAGACGCAGACCAGGCTCTGCAAAGGCTCCACGAAAGGGAGGCGGGCGAGTTTCTCGGCGTTTTCCGTCTGGATGCAGCCGGCGAGATCAAGGCTCGATATCCAGATGAGGCAGGTGCAGTGCAGAGCTGCACGGAATGCCACGCGGCAAGAAGAGCGACAGACCTTTCGAAAACGAAAAGCGGCGTATTCAGGTGCGTACCCGGCACAGAAGCCATAGCGGTCATCGTTCCTGTCAGGGGGGGCGGAGCGGTCTGCGGATTGCTCGATTCCTCATATATCCGTCGCAACTACCTTGAGAGACTCGCGAGCGGTTTCGAATGCGAAGTCCTCTTGCTTGACGACGCCCAGGGCCTTATCGCTCAGGCGTCATCGTTATCTTCAGATGGGGAGATGCGCCTCACGCGCTCGCACATTTTCGGGAAGGCGGAAGGCAATGGTGTCCAATTGACCTCGGCGCCCGTGAGTTTGCCGGGAAGCCCGTGGACGCTTCTGGTCAAGACTTCCGCCGGGCACGCTTACCTCGTGAAAAGCCCACTCTTGGTCGTTTCCCTGGCGGGCACAAGGGCGCTTGCGCTTTCGCTCACTGGGATTTTGTTTCTTTTGCTCAATAAGCGCCGGATTGAGACGACTCGTGAAAACGAGAAGCTCAAGAAAAGGCAAGACCTTCTGAGCCAGATTGAGGAGACCGAGGAACGCTACAGGACACTGGTGGAAAACCTCATGAATCCCATGATTATATTTCAGGGGACAACCATCAAATTTGCAAACAAGATGTTTTATGCCCTCTCAGGATATTCCCCTGAAGAGATTGCCAGCCAAGATTTCAGCGTCTACTCTCTCCTGCACGAAGAAGACCTGCCTTCTGTTCTCGAAAACCTCGGCGCGCTGAGGGACGGGAGAACAATTGAGCAGCCGCGCGAGGTCAGGTTTGTAAAGAAAAGCGGCGAGACCATGAATGCCCTGGTCTTCTCCTCGCTAATTCGCTATGAGGGCGAACCTGCAATCGAGAGCGTCGCAATAGATATCACCCCCATCAAGAATATGGAGCGCGAACTCAGCGCGACCAAGGAACGGCTGCAGTACTTGCTGGACAACGCGCCCGTTATGATCTTCTCGCTCGACAGCCAGGCCCGCTTCTCATACGCGAACGCCGAGACCCTTCGGGTCACAGGATACAGTTATGACGACTGGCTTGGGAAGTCGTTCGCCCCAATTGTGCATCCCGACGACCTCACGCTGGCGATATCGAAGTTCGAGGAAGGCCGCAAGGGAATACCGAGAAGGGACTACAATCTGCGCATCAAACACGCCAGCGGCAACCTGCGGACTTTGCACATCGTGGCCAGCACCATCCGCAAGGAGGGCCAGTTCGAGGGGTCCCTTATCATCGCCCAGGACATCACTGAGCAGCAGCTTCTCCAGGAGGCAGTCAAGGAGGCGCGCAACCACCTTGCGAACATTATCGCAAACGCGGGTGACGCGATCATCACGCTTGACGACAAGGGCATCATGGTTTCATGGAATCGGGCGGCGGAGGCGATGTTTCATCTGTCTGACAGCGAATTGAACTCGCGCTCCGTGCTCTCGCTGCTGGACTTTCCGGAGATGCCAAGCCTGCTCGAGCGCGTCATGCGGGGCGAAACCGTCCGGGACCGCGAAATCGAACAGGCGCTGCCGGGGGATGCCCGGCTCGATGCGCTGTTCACGTTGTCACCGATTCGCAATGCGTCCGGCAAAATTGTGGGAAGTTCTTGCATTGCAAAGGACATCACGCAGAGGAGACGCCTTGAGAGACAGCTCGATGTGGAGAAACAGTTCATCGACCGATTAATCGAGAACGCCAACGCATTCATCGCGGCAACCGACAACAAGGGAAGGCTCGTGATATTCAACCGACTCTTCGAGGAGGCGACCGGATTCAAGAAAAAGGAGGTACTGGGGAAAGACCCGCTCTCTTTCCTGATCCCGGAGCAGTACCGCGAGGAAGCGCACAGACGCATGAGCGAAGTCCGAGCGGGCAAGCCGCTGCTGGAGGCCGAGGCGCCGATTCTCTCGAAGAACGGGCACACGCTGATCATCCGATGGAACGCAGCCGACGTTAAACTGCCCAACGGCAGTTCCGCGACCATTCTGGTCGGACGCGACGTGACCGAGCAGAAGAGAATGCACGAGGAACTGATCCAGTCCAAAAAACTTGCCGCCGTCGGCGAACTGGTGTCGGGCGTGGCGCATGAACTCAACAACCCTCTTACCATCGTGATGGGTTACTCCCAACTGCTCACCGGAGACCAAACGCTTGGTGAAAAGCACCGGGACATGGCAAACAAAATTCTCGAAGGAGCCGCCAGGAGCAAGCGAATTGTGGAGAACCTGCTCGCATTTGCGCGCAAGAAGAAGCTGCAAAAACATGCGGTGAACATCAACGAAATCATCGAGAACACGCTCACGCTGCGCGAACATAATCTTGCGGTCAACGACGTGACGATAATCCGGCGCTATGAGCCGGGCCTGCCGCCGACTTACGCCGACGCCCATCAGCTCCAACAGGTATTTCTCAATCTGATCAACAATGCATTCGACTCCATGTATTCCGCGCACCGCGGCGGAACCCTCGAGGTCGCCACTCGATTGACAGACGGTTGGATACAGGTGGAGGTCATCGACGATGGTCCGGGCGTTCCGGAGTCCATTCAGGACAAGATCTTCGACCCATTCTTCACCACGAAGGAAGTGGGCAAGGGGACCGGCCTCGGCATGAGCTTGAGCTACGGCATCGTAAAGGAACACGGCGGGAAAATTCGACTGGACTCCGCGTTCCGCGACGGCGCGAAGTTCGTGGTTGAAATTCCGCTCACGCCCGTTCCGGCGGGCGTTCAGTCGTAGAACGGTCTCGCTCCATTCGATAACGCACTGACAATATTGGGGACATCATGTGTTGTGGTGTCCCCAATACTGCTTATACTGCACTTGACTCCCCCAGGTTCCTTGACACAGTTTTTTCCCTTTGGTAGTATTCGGGCATCAACAAGACCAGGATGGGGGAGTTGCTCGAGCGGACACAGCGCGGCTCAGCCGCAACCGAAGCTCCCTCACCCCGCCCTCTCCCACTGGGAGAGGGTCAACATGAGTGCGCCCTTTCCCGGCGGGAGAGGGTTGGGGTGAGGGACACGAAACGACCGGAGAGGAGGAGCAGGACATGGAATTCGAGGATATCACATACGAAAAGAAGGACGGAGTCGCTCGCATAATGATAAACAGGCCAAAAGTATTCAACGCGTTTCGCTCGAAAACGCTCGACGAACTAGCCTTCGCGTTCGACGATGCGAGCAACGACGATTCGATCGGCGTGGTCGTGCTGACGGGCGCTGGAGAGAAGGCGTTTTGTGCGGGCGGCGACATCTCGGAGATGGGGGAACTCAGCCCGTCGGCCGGCCGGAAGTTTTTGGGGAAATGTCTGAAGGTATCGACCGCCATCCGCAATTGCAGCAAGCCCGTCATAGCGATGGTGCGCGGTTATTGTTTGGGTGGCGGCCATGAGATTCACCTGATGTGCGACATCACGATTGCAGCCGAGAACGCTCAGTTTGGGCAGACAGGACCTAGCGTGGGGAGCGTTCCCATCTGGGGCGGCACCCAGATGCTCCCGCGCGTCGTCGGCGAGAAGAAGGCCCGCGAGATCATATTCCTTTGCAGACGCTATTCCGCTCGCGAGGCGGCGGAGATGGGCCTCGTCAACAAGGTGGTTCCCGCGGACAAACTCGAGGAAGAAACGGCGGAGTGGTGCACTCGAATATTGGAGATGAGTCCGCAGTCGCTGAGCGCGGCCAAGGTTTCCTTGAATTTTGAGAGCGACCTGCTCTATCCATCGTTTGTGCATGGGGCCGAGATGCTTCGGCTCATCTATGGCACCGAAGAGATCAAGGAAGGGATGAATGCGTTTCTGGAAAAACGCAGGCCTGAGTTCAAGAAGTTCCGGAAATGAATAGCGTCGGTTATCTTGGGGACACCATGTCCCCCCCGTGGGGTGTGCCCCAATATAATCTTCGTTCCCTACCGCGCCGCCTTGCTCGCCCTGCGCACGGCGTGTTCCCGTCTTGCCTTCTCGATTCTGCGCTCCGCCATCCTGTCGGCGGCCAGGCAGGTGGGAATCTTCTCTTCCTTGGCGATCCGGATGACGCGCGCGACGGCGTTATAGATTCTGGCCGCTTTGTGCAGGGCGCGCGAGCGATTATACCCCCTCAATTCCTCCGCTACGTTGATGAGTCCGCCCGCGTTGATCACGTAATCGGGCGCATACAGGATTCCGCGTTCCTCGATTTTCCCGCAGCAGCGGTCTGTCTTGAGCTGGTTGTTGGCCGAACCTGCGACGATCCTGCATTTGAGCTTTCGGATATTCTTGTCGTCGAGAATTCCGCCGAGCGCGCACGGCGAGAAGATGTCGCACTTGACCGAATATATCTGCTCCGGCTTGACGTAATCGGCGCCGATTTCCTCGACCGCCCGCATGGCCTTCTTCTTATAGATGTCGGTTACGATAAGTCGCGCGCCTTCCTTCTTCAGCAGCTCCGCCAGGTGATAGCCAACGCTTCCGACGCCTTGTATGGCGACAGTCATGCCCGCGAGGCTTTTCGTCTTGAAGACTTCCTGCGTGCAGGCCTGCATGCCGTGCATCACGCCGTAGGCAGTCACCGGCGAGGGGTCTCCGCTGCCGCCGCGCTCCGTCGAAAGACCGACGACGTACCTGGTTTCCTTGTGAACTATCTCCATATCTTCGGTGTTTGTTCCGACGTCCTCCGCGACGATATATCTGCCGCGAAGAGTCTGAATGAAACGGCCAAAGACACGGAGCAAGTCCTCGGTCTTGTGAGTCTTCGGATTGCCGATGATGACGCTCTTGCCGCCCCCAAGGCTCAGGCCGGCCACGGAAGCCTTGTACGTCATCCCCCGGGCTAGGCGGAGCGCGTCGTCAATTGCGGCTCGTTCGGAAGTGAATTGCCAGAACCGGCACCCCCCGAGCGCAGGGCCCAGAACCGTGCTGTGGATGGCTACGATCGCCTGCAGGTGAGTCGAGCGGTCTTGAAAGAAAACCAATTCCTCGTAATCGTACTCCTCCATCCTCTGAAAGATTATCATCACTCTGCTCCGTTTCCACTGTTGCGCGTTGTATGGCTCTCGTCACTGTCATGAGGCATTCGATGGGATGCCGCTTGAGCGCCACATGCTTGCGGTCGAGGCGTAACTCGCCAAGCATGTCTAGTATATAATATCATCGACTCTTGTCGTCTTGCCAGAGAACATCTGCGCGCCGAGAGCCTTGTAAAACGGCGGCGGTTGGTTTAAAATAGCTGACATGAAGACAGGCGCGGCCCGATTTCTTCTTGCGCTTATCGTTGCGGCCCTCGTAACCGCCGCCTGCAGCAAGAAGCCCGAAAAACTGAAGCCGCCGCAGGAAGACGTCAAGGCGGCGGAAACGGCGGAGAAGCCCGCCGCGCTCGCGCAACAGCTCAGCGAGGTGAGGTACACTCAGACAAAGGAGGGCAAGCTCCAATGGGAGCTTGTGGCCAAGAGTGTGGAACAGGCGCTGGAAGGCCCCACCAGGCTGAGTGATGTCAAGATGACGTATTATTCGGATGAGGGAAGGACCGTCGTCGTGACCGCGAACTCCGGCGTTTACGGAAGCCGCAGAGGCGGCGTGGTGTTGCGCGGGAACGTCGTCGTTACGACTTCGGACGGCAATCAACTTCATTCCGATGTGCTGACATGGAACCAGCGCACCGAAACCCTGAAGGGAAAGGGTGATGTCACCATATCGACCGGGAAGTCCGTGCTCAAGGGCACGAAGTTCGAACTGAAGCCGAGTGTTGAAACGTTCCGGATTTACCAGGTCAGCGGAGTAATCCATCGGGAAGACATGAGACATCAAGAGGATATGAACCTATGAAAATCGCCTGCTTGCTGGCAACATGCGTAACGGCGTGTCTGCTCATTTTCGCGGGGAGCGCGGTCGGCGCGGATGTTGTTGAGTCCGAGACTTTCGAAGGCCCCGGCAAACTGCCGGACATCGAGGAGTTCAAGCTGATCCACGCCGATTCGATGACACTCACCCGCCAGAAGGATAAACCGCAGGTATTTCAGGGCGCCGTTGACATAATCCTCGTGGACAAGGAAGGCAATGAGAGCCGGATCGAGGCCGAAAAGCTCACCATATACTACGACCAGGAGATAAAGAAGGTCCAAAGGATGGAGGCCGAGGGAAAGGTCAGGATCGCACGACAGGGCAGCATGGCCACTACCGACCTCGCCGTCTATCGCGGAGAGCAGAACGTAATCGAACTCCTCATTGATCCGCATGTCAAGGATTCCCGCGGCGAACTCACCGCCAATAAGATCACCCTCTTCCTTGATTCGGACCGAGTGGTGGCGGAGGGCAATGTCAGGGGAGTGGTTTATCCCGAGGCCTTTGAAGAAGAAAAGACCAAATGAAACAGCGCCCGACAGAAGCCTCCCTCATGACATGGTCCGTTGTCAAGTACTTCAAGAAGCGAAAGGCGGTGGATTCCGTCTCGCTTCAACTCTATTCCGGAGAAATTGTCGGGCTGCTCGGGCCTAATGGGGCCGGCAAGACTACCACGTTCAATATGATAATCGGCCTCATCACGCCCGATGAAGGCGAGGTGATCCTGAATGGGGAGAGGATCACGCGTACGCCGATGTATAAGCGGGCGCAGATGGGCATCAGCTACCTTCCCCAGGAGACTTCGGTCTTTCGCAAGCTTACCGTCGAACAGAACCTTCTCGCGATATTGGAGTACTCGAAATGCCCGCCGCGAGACCGAAGCCAGCGCGCGCTCAGCCTCCTCGAGGAATTCAACATAGCTCACCTCGCTAAGCAGCCCGCCTATACACTGTCGGGAGGCGAACGCAGACGGCTCGAGATATGTCGCTCACTCATCAACTCCCCGTTCTTCATCATGCTGGATGAGCCGTTTTCCGGGGTAGACCCCATTTCCGTCTTCAGCCTGCAGGAACTCATCCGCAAACTCCGCGACCGTGGAATAGGCATCCTGCTCACCGACCACAGTGTCCGAGAAACGCTTGAGGTCGTGGATCGAGCGTATCTCATATACGAAGGCCGGGTCGAAGCCTCGGGAACATCCACCGACCTGGTCAACAATCCGCGAGCCCGCAAGGTATATCTCGGCGAGCAATTCGACTTCCACGGCGACGACTCACGGAGAGGACAACCGGGGCGCTCGCGGCGCCCGAAATAGTGGGCGGGCGGATCCCAAACCAGCCATCTCGACCGCGCAATACGCGCCGTCAGCTCAATTGACACCAATTTCGCTAAGTGCTATAATTGCTAAGAGTTGCTAACGATGAAGTGTCCCTTCTGCCGTGGGCCGGGGGACGCGAAAGCCGGGCAAACAGCTCCAGTTTTGTTATACAGAAGCTAATTCATTCACCGTAATTAAAACAAGGAGCCGCGGACATGGAATTGATGGTAACGGGCAGGAACATGGAGATCACCGATTCCCTCAAGACCCATATCGAGAAGAAACTGAGAAAGATTCGGAAGTATTTTGACCGAATTATTGACGTGCACGTCGTGCTCTCAGTCGAAAAATATCGGCAGCTTGCCGAGGTTACCATATCAGGCGGCGACGGGATCAATTATCACAGTCGGGAGACGACCGACGACGTGTATGTGTCGGTGGACAAGGCGATCGAGAAGATCGAGCGTCAATTGCAGAGACGAAGAACAAAAGTCCGCGGAGCGAAGAAGCAGAAAGCGGGCGAAGTGCGCGAGGCAAAGAGGCAGCTTCCGCCGGAGCAATCCGAGGTTGAGACACGGAAATCCGCTGCCGGGACGGTCGTTGCCTCGGAGGCGCTTGAGGAAAGCGCGCTCCAAAGGTCCTCCGTCGAGCAGCATGGCCCCTTTCGAGTCCAGGTGAGCAAGAAGTTTGCTCCTAAACCGATGTCCGTCGAGGAGGCGCTGATGCAGCTCGACTCGTCCGGCGACGATTTCCTTGGGTTCGTGGATGCGGCGACCGACGACGTCCATGTTGTCTACAAGCGCAAGGAAGGCGGGTTCGGCCTTCTGAGGAGGCCCTTCTAGCGGGCGAGAGTAAAGAGCCATGATAAAGAGTCTGTCCGTAGGCGATTTCATAGAAAAGACAAAAGAGAACCTCAAGGTTCAGGTGATGGCGGGCCAGAGCGGGCTTGACCGCACCATCGCCATCGCCGACATAAACCGGCCCGGGCTGGCGCTCGCGGGGTATCTTGATTTCTTCGCGTTTGATCGGGTTCAGGTGATGGGTCTGACCGAGGTCAACTACATGGGACAGCTCGACGGCGCCGTCCTGAAGGAGCGGCTCCAGCGCATTTTCAAGTATGAAATTCCCTGTTTCATCATCACTCGCGGGCTTACGCCGGTGGACGAATTCGTGGAACAGGCCGACCGCGCGTCGGTCCCCGTGCTCAGGTCGCTTCTGACGACAACGAAAGTCGTGAGCAAGATAATCGTGTTTCTTGATAACCAGTTCGCGCCCGAGACCAACCTGCACGGCGTGCTGGTGGACGTTTACGGGGTGGGCGTGATGATCATGGGCCGGGCTGGAGTGGGCAAGAGCGAGTGCGCGCTTGAGCTGATCGAGAGGGGGCATCGGCTCGTGGCCGACGACGTGGTTTTCATACGGCGGCGCGGCGACAGGTTTCTTTATGGAGAGGGCTCCAGCCTGCTGCGGCACCATATGGAGATACGCGGGCTTGGCATTTTCGATGTCAAGAACATTTTCGGTGTCGGCGCCGTAAGGAACACCAAGCGCATCAGCCTCATCGTCGAACTGGAAGATTGGGACGCCTCAAAGGAATACGACCGCGTCGGGATAAGCGAGGATACATACAGCATTCTCGAGGTGAAGCTGCCGAAGATAACCGTGCCCGTCAGACCGGGTCGAAACATAGCAATCATCGTCGAAGTCGCCGCGCTCAACCATCGGCTCCGTGAGATGGGAGTCGACAGCGAAAAGATTCTCGGCGAGCGCCTCACCCAGGCTCTCGCGGCCTCCGACAAGGCTTCTGATGATTTCGAGCTATGAGAAGAAGCCATTTCGTCATAATTACCGGCCTGTCCGGCGCCGGCAAGAGCCAGGCGATTAAGTGCCTCGAAGATATAGGCTTCTTTTGCGTGGACAACCTCCCCACCATGCTGATCCCGACCTTCGCCGAAATATGCGCCGAATCGAAGGGGAGGCTCAAACGGGTGGCGTTGGGGATTGATATCCGCGAGGGCGGGTTCCTTAATCGGCTCTTTGAGCAGCTTGAATATCTGCGCAAGAACCAGTTCAGCTACGAGATACTGTTTCTTGAGGCCACTACCGACGTGCTCATACACCGATACAGCGAGACCAGGCGCAAGCATCCGCTCGGAGCACGCAAATCGCTGCGGGCGTCAATTACCGGAGAGCGGACGCGGATGGCCAAGCTTCGTCGGACCGCCGATTACATCATCGACACCTCCGACATGACCATTCATCAACTCAAGGAGCGGCTAAAAGGCGTCTTTTCGGCGGCGAGCGAGCGCCCCTTTGTCGTAAACGTGGTGTCGTTCGGCTATCGGTATGGCGTTCCGGCGGAGGCGGACATGCTGTTCGACGTCCGGTTTCTGCCCAATCCCAACTATGTGCCCGCGCTCAAGGCGAGCACGGGAAACCAGAGAAGGATACGCGAGTACGTGCTGAAGTCCCCCGTCAGCGGTGAGTTCATCGGCAAAATCGAAGATTTGTTGGACTTCTTGCTCCCCCAGTTCGAGAAGGAAGGCAAGAGTTATCTGACCGTGGCGTTCGGCTGTACCGGAGGGCGCCACCGCTCAGTTGTCCTTGCCAATCTTATGGGTGGCCTGCTGAGGCGAAAGGGCTTCGAGGCTAGTATTCTGCATCGGGACATACGCAAGAAATGAGAAAGCCCAGGAAGATTGAAGGTCGCATTCATAGGCGCAAGGTGGTCGTTCAAAACGAGGTCGGCCTGCACGCCAGGCCTGCCAAGAACCTCGTGACCGAACTCAACAAGTACAAGTCGGAAGTGCATCTTGAAAAGGACGGATACATCGTCAACGCCAAGAGCATCATCGGGGTGCTTACTCTCGCCGCCACGAAGGGGACCGTCCTCCTTGTGAGTGCGGAGGGTGAGGACGCCGAGAAGGTGCTCGATGTCGTTGAGCGCATGTTCAAGAACTGTCTCGGCGACAGCCCGCAGGTGAGTCAATGAAGAAGATCAAGGGAATCGCCGCCTCGCCGGGAATCGTGATCGGCCGGGCGTACGTATTGCACAGCGAGAGCTTTGCCATCCTCCCGCGTACCATAACCGAGCAGGAGGTCGAGGGAGAAATTCAGCGATTCAAACGGGCCATCGAGGACAGCAAGCGCGAAATCATGTCGGTCAAGGAGAAGTTCGAGAAGTCCGATTCTTCCGGTCTGGCCGAGATTTTCGACACGCATATTCATCTGCTCGATGACCTCGTGCTCACCTCCGAGACCATCAAGGGAATTCGCGAGCAAAGAAGAAACGTGGAATTCGTGTTTTCCGAAAAGGTGCGGGAGATCGAGGACAAGTTCTCGTCCGTTCCCGACGAATACCTGCGCCAAAGGATTCAGGACATCGAGGCGGTCAGCGGCAGGGTGCTGAGGAAACTGCTCCGCAGGGAGAGACAGGCCCTTTCGAACTTGAGCGAAAAGGTGGTCGTCATCTCGCGAGACCTTACCCCCGCCGATACCGCAAGCATGGACAGGGAAAACGTGCTGGCGTTTGCGACCGCCGTGGGCGGGCGCACCTCGCACACCGCGATCATGGCGAAGGCGCTCGAGATACCGGCTGTCGTCGGCGCGCAGGATATCACGCGCCACGTCAGGAACGATGAGATCGTTATCATAGACGGACTCCAGGGCCTCGTTATAATAGATCCGGACGAGCAGACGCTCAACGAATACCAGATACGCAGGGAGCGGTTCCTGGAATCCGAGCGTGCGCTCGAGCAGCTTCGTCATCTTCCCGCTCAAACGCTTGACGGGGCTACCGTGGCGCTTTGCGCCAACATCGACTTCCCCGAAGAGGTCGAGCTCGCCATCGGCCACGGGGCACAGGGGATCGGCTTGCTGCGGACCGAGTTCCTCTTCCTGAACCGGACTTCGCCGCCGACCGAAGAGGAGCAGGCTGAGGCCTACGGCCGGGTGGCCAAGATGATCCATCCTTATCCGGTGACCATTCGGACGCTGGATATTGGCGGCGACAAGTTGCTCGGGGGACACTCCCGCTATCGAGAGGTCAATCCCTTCATGGGCTGCCGCGCCATCAGGTTCTGCCTTGAGCATCCGGAAATCTTCAAGCCTCAGCTCCGAGCCATTCTCAGGGCAAGCGCAAACGGGCGCGTAAAATTGATCTTCCCCATGATCACGGGCCTTGCCGAACTCATGAGGGCCAAGGCCGTCCTTGAGCAGGCCAGGAAGGAACTTCGGGCCGAAGGCGTCGCGTTTGACCCCGACATGCCCGTCGGCATCATGATTGAGACCCCTTCCGCCGCCGTGACTGCCGACCTGCTCGCGAGGGAATCCAATTTCTTCAGCATCGGCTCGAATGACCTTATCCAGTATTCACTCGCCATCGACCGCGTTAACGAGCGTATCGCCCACCTGTACGAGCCGACGCATCCGGCGATCTTGAGGATGCTCAAACAGGTGGTGGATTCGGGGGAAAAGATGGGGGTGAGCGTGAGCGTCTGCGGCGAGATTGCCGGCGACCCGCTCCTTGTCATGGTGCTCGTAGGGCTCGGAATGAGGGAGCTGAGCATGGCGGCCACCGCCATTCCCGAGGTGAAGAAACTGATCCGCTCGATTTCGCTCAAGGACGTGCGCCTCATGGCCTCCGAGGTGCTCAGCATGTCCACGGGAGAGGAAGTACGCAAGAAACTTCAGCAGGCCATGTGCGACCTCGTGCCCAATCACGGGGATTTCGAGCTGTTCGGATGGGCTCGAGCGTGACTGTCGCACCGACGCTCGGGGGATGACACAACCTCTTTCAATGCGATTCATATGGCATATTGCAGAGATTCTGGCCCTCGCCGTCACTCTCTCGGTGACGATGACCTACGTAATCCGTAGATACGAAATCGAGAACGGAGACCAGTCAACCACCGTATACGGCGCATTTTCCCCCTTCGAGAGAGTCCTGGCCGTCCTCAGCGAGATCGCGGCTGCGCTGGTGTGCATCCTTCTTTATCCGCTCGGGTACCTGATCGGGGAATATCCGGCCGGCGGGTTACGGCCTGGCGAGAGGCCGGTCATATTGTGCCATGGGTACAATCACAATCGCTCCGCGTTTTTCTTGATGAGATACAGGCTGCGGAAGGCGGGCTGCAACAACGTGGTTATGCCCAATTTCGTGCCCGCATCCGCCACCGTTGCCCGTTTTGCGGAGCAACTCGCGGAAAAGGCGACAGCGGTCATCACCGAAACCGGCGCAGACAGAGTTGACCTGGTCGGTCACAGCATGGGCGGGCTGGTCATCAGATATTTTATTGAAAAGCTTGGCGGGGCTTCGCTCGTCGGAACCGCGATCACGCTGGGAAGTCCTCATGGCGGCACCAAGATGGCCGCACTCGGCCTGTTCGGGTCGTCACGGCAGTTCCGAATGGATTCGGAGCTAATTCGCGAACTGAACCGCTCATCGTCAGAAGACGCGCCAAGGATGCTGGCGATCTGGTCCGAGTTTGATAATATTGTCCTGCCTCCTGAGAACGCGACGCTGCCCGAACCATGCGAGAATTTCATGGTCGGCAATGTCGGTCATATTGCTCTGTTGTTCTCAAGTCGGGTATTCGGGAAGATAGCCCGTACTCTTGGGGAGGGCAGGGCCGATGATTCAGATAACCTCAAGGCTGCCCAATGAATATTCCGGAAATCTTTGAAAGAAGGCTGCTGCTCGTTTCGGGCAAGGGGGGCGTGGGAAAGAGCACCGTCTGCGCAGCCCTCGCGCTCTCCGCCGCCCGCCTTGAAAAGCGCGTGCTGCTGGTGGAAATGGACGAGAAGGAGCGCATGGCCCGCCTGTTTGGCCGCCCTTCGGTCGGCTATCATGGGGCATATATACATGAAAATATCTACGCGATGAACCTGCTCCCCGTCTGGTCCATGGATGAATTCGTCAGGGTTCAAGTAAGGCCGAAAAGGCTCGCCGAACAAATCCTCGGGAGCCAGATTTACCGGTATTTCGTGGCGGCCGCGCCCGGCTTGAAGGAGTTCGTGACGCTGGGCAAGATCATGCTGCTCGAAGAGGAAACGTTACGCGGCGGCAGGCCGAAATACGACCTGATTATCGTGGACGCGCCGGCGACCGGACACGGGGTTGCGTTCCTGCGGGTCCCGTTCGCGGCGGCGGACGCCGTCAAAGCCGGCTGGGTGAGGAAACAGGCCGATAAGATAATAGACCTCGTGACCGATCCCGAAAAGACGATGCTCAATATCGTCACGCTTCCCGAGGAGATGCCGGTCAACGAAACCATGGAAATGTGCCAGAGCGTCAACTCCCTCTTGCATATACCCATCGGATACATTATCGTCAACTCGGTATTCCCGAAGGTGCTCGATGAAGGCGACCAGCGCGTGTACGAATTGATGAAGCGGCGCGCTCAGTCCAACAGCCTGAACAAGCTTACCCGTGCGGATCGCGAGATGGCCAAGGTGATGTTCGAGTGCTTCGAATCGGCGATCCGGCGCAGGGAACTCACGGAGTTTTATATTTCCAAGCTGAGACGAATGCTGAAGTATGACTTTCTTGAGGTTCCGTTCATATTCGCGAAGAGCTTCGACATCGAACTCATCCGCCAGGTGAGCGATTACATCATGGCTGAATTGCTCAAAGGGGCTGACTGAATGCAGTTCGAGGAAATGCTCGACACACGGGAGATCGTCATCTGCTGCGGCAGCGGGGGCGTGGGCAAGACGACTACCGCGGCGGCAATTGCCATTCACGCGGCCCGTCGTGGTTTGAAGGTGATCGTGCTCACCATAGACCCGGCCAAGCGTCTCGCCAACTCTCTGGGGTTGTCCGAACTCGGCAATGAGGAATGCCGGGTGTCGCCGAAGAAATTCGAAGACGCGGGCGTCAGCGTCAAGGGCGAACTGTATGCCATGATGCTCGATACAAAGCGCACGTTCGACGAACTTGTCATCAAGTATGCGATCAACCGGGAGATGAGGGAACGAATCCTGAACAACATCCTGTATAAAAATATCTCCGACGCGTTCGCGGGTTCGCAAGAGTACATGGCGATGGAAAAACTCTTCGAAATTTACATGGAGCGCAAATACGACCTCATCGTGCTCGACACGCCTCCCACCAAGCATGCCCTTGATTTCCTTGACGCCCCGAAGCGGATGACCGACTTTCTTGACGGAAGCGTCCTGAAATGGTTCCTCAAGCCCTATTTCGCCGCCGGCAAGGCGGGCCTTCGCGTCTTTCAAAGAGGGGCCGGAATGGTGCTTCGCACGCTCGAGCGAGTGACCGGCATCGCCGCGCTCAAGATCGCCTCCGATTTCTTCCTCGCCTTCGAGGGAATGTATGATGATTTCAAGGAACGCGCACGCGCAGTGTATGAACTGCTGCACGACAGGACCACGGCCTTCGTGCTCGTGACGAGTCCTGAAGAAGTCACTGTCGAGGAGGCCATTTACTTCCATGACAAGCTCCTCGAATACGGCATGCCGCTCTGCGGACTCATCATTAACAAGGTGCACACCGATTTCATGATACGCGCCGAGACCGGCCGGTCCGTCGAGGTCAGAGGCGGCGACAAGCTCGCGAGACGGTTGAGCAACTCGCTCGCAAAGAACAAACAAGAGGAGAAGGCGATGCAGAGGATCGCCGACAAACTCGCCGGCAATCTCGACGATTACCGGAACCTCGCCGAGATCGACGCGCAAAACATTCGCCGACTGACCGATCATATCGAGGCCGACTCAACCGTTGGCATAGTCCCGTTCTTCGACACCGATGTGTACGACATTGACGACTTGATACGGATAAACCATTATGTGTTCGGCTAAGGTCGGTCCCCGCGTGCAAGGGCGGAGAACCGGCGGCCGTCGGGGTCGGGGCGCCCCATAAGAGTCTGCTCGGGCAAATGGCCACGTTCATCCGGCCAGCGGAGGTCGTGAACCTCAGGAGGGAATATTCATGGCTCAAGGGAAATTCAAGAGCAAGAAGGAATTCAAGGAAGTGATGGACAAGCTGTTCACCATCATGAGCACCAATCCCAAGGTCGGCCCCAAGCTGGCGGCAGCGCGCGTGCCGCAGCGGTGGGAGTTCACCGATCTCGATATGGTCCTCAACGCAACCTACGCCGACTCGAAGGCAGCCAAGAAGGGACACTTCCTGAGATGGACATGGGGCGAGGACTGCGATTGGGAACCCGATGTCGAGATGATCATGAAGTCGGAGGTGGCGAACAAGTATTTCCAGGGGAAGGAAAACGTGCCTATCGCCATCGCGCTCGGCCGCATCAAGGCGAAGGGAAGCGTCCCCAAAGCCCTCAAGCTGATACCAATCACCAAGCCGATCTATGCGCTGTATCGCGAGATGCTCGAGGAGGAGGGCTACGACCATTTGCTCCTCTGAACTCGCACCGTGGGCCGTCCCCCCCGCGAGCGGGGACGCGGGTGCCTTGCCGCATTGACATTTTGTGCAGGCTATTGTTACAATGAGCCTGGTTTCTCCCGAACAACATCGGGCGGCAGCTTGAGAATAGCGTATCACGCCGCCCGGGGAGCTAGATGAACTCCATACGTGTGGCCTCCCATAAGCTGTTCTTCAAGGACATTCAACCAACGGACCGACCACCGCTTGCAACCATTGTGCTCGTGCACGGCGCGGGAGGTTCACACCTGACGTGGCGCGCCCAGTTCGAAACGCTCTCCCGACGGTTCAGGGTGATCGCGGTGGACCTGCCGGGACACGGCCTGTCCGAAGGACCCGGCGAGGCCATGATAGCAAGCTATTCCAAGTTCGTTACCGAGTTGATGCATTCTCTTGACCTTCAAAAAGTGTTTCTCGGCGGGCACTCGATGGGAGGAGCGATCGCTCTGGATATTGCCCTCAGGAACGTCAGGCGCGTCAAAGCTTTGCTCCTCGCAGGAACGGGCGCGCGACTGCGGGTGCTTCCGGCGATCTTCACCCTCGTGCGAGAGGACTGGAAACTTGCGCTCCAAGGGATGGCCACCTTGTTCTTCGGATCAGATGCGCCTCCGGAACTGGTCGAAGAGGAGAAACAACTCATGGAGAATGTTTCCGCCGAAGTGGTTCTGAAGGATTTTACCGCCTGCGATTCGTTCGACATTACGGCCGACCTCGACTCCATCTCGTTGCCCGCCCTGATCATGTGCGGAAAGGAAGACCGCCTCACCCCGCCCAAATACTCCGAGTTCTTGCATGACAAAATAGATGGAAGCCAGCTTGTCCTCATTGAGCGATGCGGCCACATGCCGATGCTCGAGAAAAGCCAGGAATTCAACGACTGCGTCTCATCCTTCGTGATGAGCCATCAACCCTTTTGAAATGCCGGCAAAGAGACAAATCCGCAGAATAGCCAATATCACGTACATTGTCGACCCTCCGCCGAAGGGCTACGTGTACCCGTGCGAGGTTCAGGATATCCGCGAGAAACTTGAAACGATCAAGCCTGAGATGCTCCGCAATGTCGCCGTCATACACCTGTGCAATCAGGTCAAGATGAATCCCGGAGTGGACGCGCATATCATAGAAAACTCGGTCATCCGCATCTATCCCGTTCCCGAAAAGCTCAGGTGGCGCTATGGCAGAAGAAAACCCAACCCGGCTGAATGCCAGGAACGGATTGAGTTTGGCGCATACTGGCAAAAGATCGATGACCAGTGGTTTCTGCGCTGGGACAAGGATTCACTGAAGCAGTACTTCCTGGACCACATCCTCTTGCATGAGATCGGCCACAGCCTGGACGACCTCTATGTCGGCACACATAAGGGCGAGAAATACGCGGAAGCCTTTGCTCATCGCGTCGGCAAAAACCACGAAATCAAGCGCAAGGCCAAGAAGCGAAGGAAACGGCTGCGACGGCACTTCCGATAGATGAAATCCGGATTTCGCCCCGGATTTCGCGCACAGGAGGAGGAACGCTCGATGGAATCACAACGCGACCGCATAGCGGTTAAGCAGGGAATCAGGCTTTTGATTGCAAAGGTGATACTGGGCGCAGTGGCGGCGGGCTTGGCAATGCTTCTGATGAGGGCCGTCGGTATCGGGGAAATAGCCGTCGCGCTGCTCATCGGAATCGTTCCGGGAGTCACAGAACGGTCGCTAAAGAAATTTCTGGCAGGCGTGGTCCTCGCGCTGATCGGCTATATGGTGGGCGCTATGGCAGGGCTCAATATCGCCAAGATAATGAGTGGCGTGCCGCTCGGGCATTGGGCCGTGACCGGCGCCTTCATAGGCCTCACTGCCGGGATTTCCGGCAAGCCCGGCCAATGGTTCTCGTTTCGCGTCATCGTGTGGACTTTAGGTGCGCTGTATGGCTTTGTGTTCGGGCTTGTGTTCGGCGTGCTCGGCGATATTGGCGGCTTCTTGATCACTCAGGCGCCGGCGATGCCGCTGTTCTATTACTCGAGAGAAGTCTCGCTGCTTTGTGCGGGAGTATTTATCAACTTCGGTGTGGCTCTCGCGACAATCGCGGCGGCCTCGGTGGACAATGGCCTCTGGCGCGTTGCGAGGATTGTGGAACGTGTCGAAGCGTAAACCGAATTCCTTCACCCTGCCCTCTCCCAGTGGGAGAGGGTTCGGGCGTAGCGCAGGCTTCCAGCCTGCTTCTCGTTACCCTCTCCCGGTGGGAAAGGGTTGGGGTGAGGGGAAAGGGGCAGGACAGAGGATGTAAACAGGAGGCGACGAAACGCCTCGAGGGGGCAGTGTGGTAAGGGAAACTCATCGTGATTTACGGGATGGCGTGTCCCGGCGTCATTTCATAAAGACTGCCGCTGTCGGAGCGGCGGGCGCGGCGCTCGGTTCGCACCTCGGCTGTTCTTCCGGGAAGAATTCTTCCCGGCAGGGGCTTGGGAACATATTCACGGAGGGCCAAAAGCCGCTGGTAGTGGTGGTCGAGGGGACAGACCTCGAGAAGATGCTCGGCGCGGGTCTTGACGCGCTTGGAGGCCTGAAGAAGCTGGTCGCGAACAAGAGCATTGTGTTGAAACCGAACGTGGTCAATGACCAGCCGCCGCCTGTGACGACCGACATCGAGTTCCTGGCGGCCGTGGCCCGCCACGCCAGGGAGGCCGGCGCCGCCTCGATGACGACATGCGATTCCAACAGCAGCGGTGTCAGCAAGGCCGGAAAGTTCGAAGCCCTGGAATATCCCGGGCGCCTAAAGGAGGAGGGAATCGCTCTTGACGCGGTCGATTTCGGGGACCGGCGCTCTTTCATATTCGTCAGCAAGAGCCACTGGAAGTCGCACCCCGTCATCGGCGTGGCGAAAACCCTTCACAACGCCGACGTCATCGTCAACCTGCCAGTGGTGAAACGACACGATTCCGCCCGCTTCACATGCGCGCTCAAGAACCATTTCGGGTCGGTCTATGGCCCGTTGCGGTTCGTCGCCCACAACCGGTCGAAATCGGACAGGGAGTTCTTCGACCGGGCGCTCGCCGAATTCGCAGACGCCGTAAGACCGGAACTCAACGTGATAGATGCCCGCTCGCTCCTCGTGCGAGGCGGCCCCGGTCTCTCTGGCAAGGCCGAAATAAAGGCGGGAGTCAATCGCATAATCCTCAGCGGCGACATGCTCGCAGCGGACGTCTACTGCGCGCAGCTCATGCAGGAACATGACAACACCTTCTCCTCCGACATGATCTCCATCCAACTCGATGCCGCCGAAAAGCTCGGACTCGGAGCAAGGGATTTGAAACATGTGCTCGTCAAAGAAATCATTGCCTGAGCGAATGAGAGCCATGCGAAACGCCACACGTTGTCTGCTGACGAGCTTCATCTTGTTCGTCATCGTTTCCTGCGACGGGCAGCCGCCCCCCAAGCCTGTCGCCCCTGAGGGCGGATCGGCCGCGCGGCAGGTTCTGCCGATCCAGGTTGCGGACTGGCAGCCCGCCTCCGAGCCTGTATGGTTCCGGGGTGAAGGCCTGTTCGACCACATCAACGGCGGAGCCGATATCTATTTCGAATACGGTTTCGTCGAACTCCCAGTCCAGCGCTATGCACACGGGGAAAAGACGGTCTCCGTTGAAGTCTACAAGATGAATGACCCTGCGGCCGCGTACGGAATCTATTCCTACAACCGCCATCCCTCGCTTCCGACGGTCGAGGCGGGCGACGGCGGCGTCATCCACGCGAATGGCCTGTTTTTCTGGCAGGACACGTACTACGTGGATGTCCGGCAAGTCGGTGGGGCCGAAATACAGCCTGACGATTTCAAGGCGTTTGCCAACGCAGTCGAAGCAAGCATCGGGCGCCATGCTCAACCGCCCCACATCATGAATGCCCTGCCCGCCGACAACATGGTGGCCAACAGCCAGGTATTCGCGCGCGGCCGGCTCGCCATCAACAACCAGGTGTACATCTCCGATGAAGACGTGTTTGGATTCGGCAAGGACGACGCCGCAGCCATTGCGCGATACCAGCTCGGCGAATCGCAGGTTCTTGTCATTATCGCACGCTATGCGCATGAATCGGCCTGCGCCGAGGCGTTCGGCCGGTTTCTCAAACAGTTCCCAGCCCCAAGAGGCCGGTCAGACGTGGAGTTCGTCGTCGAGGCCGCGCCGGGCAAATTCCATGCGGTCCGCAGGTCCGGCTCTGAGTTGATTGTGATCGCCAATGCCCAGACCGAAGACGCCGCCCTCGAAATGATGAGTCGTGTCAAGTAACCGGCCTCCCGGCGCTCCGCGCAAGACAGCCTTTGGTTGACTCGCAAAACCCTGTTTGCTAGAATCAAAGCGTTGCGCTCGCGGACTTCCACGGACGCATGTGAGGATAAGAACACGGGAAAGTAGGAACATAAAATGCCAAGAACAGCAATACTCGGCTTGGGCCAATATCTGCCTGAGCGCGTTGTTACAAATGACGATCTCGCGAAAATGTTTGATACGAGCGACGAATGGATCCGTCAGAGGACGGGCATCGTCGAAAGGCGATATGTGGAGAACGGCGTCGGTCCGGCAGACCTGGCCGTGCCGGCGGCAAAGAAAGCCGCAGAGGCGGCCGGCATCGACCTCAAGGAAATAGACTTCATCATATTCGCGACGCTCAATCCTGACTTCTTCTTCCCCGGCTCCGCCTGCATCCTGCAGGAGAAGCTTGGGCTTGAAGGCATCGGCGCCCTTGACGTGCGCAACCAGTGTTCGGGCTTCATTTATGGCCTCGCCGTCGCCGATGCGTTCGTAAGAATCGGCACACACAAGAAGGTGCTGATGGTCGGCTCCGAGGTCCACTCCACCGGCATCGAGTACGCAGACCGCGGCCGCGATGTGACGGTCCTCTTCGGCGACGGCGCGGGCGCCGTCATCCTCGGACCAACTGAGGAGGACCGGGGGATTCTGTCCACCCATCTCCACGCTGACGGCCGCTTTGCAAGGGACTTGTGGCTCGAGATTCCAAGCGCCTTGTATATGGGCCGGGTCACCAACGAACTCATTCAAGAGGGGCGCCATTTCCCAAAGATGAATGGAAAACGCATATTCAAGTTCGCCGTCGAGAAACTGCCCGAGGTGATAGACGAGGCGCTCAAGGCGAGCGGATACACCATTGATGACGTTGCCTTGCTTGTGCCCCATCAGGCCAACATGCGCATCAATGAGTTCGTTGCGAAACGGCTGAATCTGCCCCCCGAAAAGGTCTATCACAACATCCAAAGGTACGGCAACACCACTGCCGCCTCGATTCCTATCGCCCTCAACGAAGCCATCCAGGAGGGAAGGGCGAAGCGGGGCGACCTTGTCATGCTGGCCTCGCTCGGCTCCGGCCTCAC
>CAZEBC010000001.1:17372-29206 GCA_964510165.1 uncultured bacterium | reverse complement strand
GGCGCCGGAACCGGCGCGCTGCTTGCTCCGGGTCTCGGCGGATTGCTGGCGGGAGAGAAAGGCGTAGAAACGGGCGAGTCGCGCGAGGAAAGCCTGTGGACCCTCGAATCCCCTCCCATACCCTTATTCCCCACGTTCGAAGGCGAGCGCGAAGTGGACCTCGCGATTGTTGGCGCGGGCTATACAGGGCTTTCATGCGCCTACTACGCGAGGAAGTTGAAGCCTGAGTGGTCGGTCGTCGTGCTGGAATCGCTACGACTCGGCTCGGGCGCAAGCTCCCGCAATTCGGGCGCGGTGTATGCGAACTACCACGGAGTCCCTGATAAGGACATGTCCAAGCGCGGCCTCGATCGGCTGACCCGCTTCATCGAGACCGAAGCGATCGAGTGCGATTTCAGGCCGTGTCCGACTATCCAAATCTTCGCGTCAAAGGGGTCCGCTCAGAAGGTCAAGGCCTCGCTTCCGCTCGGCGCGAAATGGGTTCCTGCCGAGGAGATCAGCGAAAGCATTCATACCGATTACTATGCAGGCGCGATGGACTTGCCGGAGTATTTTTCGGCCCATCCGGCCAAGCTGGTCGCGGGTCACGTGAAAGCCGCCCGCAGCGTCGGAGCGGAATTGTATGAACATTCACCGGTCCTGGAAGTGAAAAAGGGGATTCCAGCCGTCCTCATCACTCCGAAGGGCAAGCTCCGGGCAAAGAAGGTCTTCATCGCGACGAACGCGTACACGCCGCGCCTCGGGTTCCTCACCACTGTCATGATGCCCGTGCATCAGTTCACTCTCACAACTCGCAAGCTGACCGATGACGAGATGAAGAAGTACGGTCTCGACCGGTGGCCGATGCGCTTCGAGCGGTCCGTCCTGCCCGTGACCAACTTCGTCACACCCAGCGGGCATTTCGCAATCCGTATCGTGCTAGGCTACGCGAGTTTCAATTCATGTGTCTGGTCAAACATGGAGGATGCCCGCGCGCTCGCCCAGAAAATGCTCGAGCAGCGCTACCCCTGGGTCGCCGACATCGGCTTGGAGCGCGGCTGGCATGGCGTGACCGGCCACACACTCAAGCCTCGCGAGATAGCGGGACCGGTCATCGCCGAAAACATTTACGTCAGCGTCGCTTACAACGGACTCGGCATGATGCCCGGCCACAACAACGGCTACCTTTCAGCATGCCTGATCACCGGTCATCCTGAACCGGACATTCGCCATCTTTCGGGAACCCGTGGCCACATCCGCTTCCCCGATGAGTTTTACCGGAGCCTTCTCTTCAAACCATTCATGAAGCTCATGACTCCCATCTGACATGCCACGGCTGATAGTCGGGATCAGGCCCTGAAGCTGATCTCAATACTCCGTCGGGATCGTGCGCCGCACTTCAGTGAACCGGTTGAGCGCTTCGGCGTATTGCATCATCTCGGTCAGGTCGCCCTCGAAGCGAAGCAGTCCGTTCATCACCGCCGCCTCGATGCTTGTCTTCGCCGTGTTGATCTTCATGAACGTGTCGTACGAAGCGCTGGTCGTAAATGAAGGCTTCCTGTCGCCCATTTCCTCGATCAGGCCCACGCTCGTCTCACGGAGCCTGCCCTTCTCGAACCTCCACAACAGGAACCGCGTCTGACCGTCCGGACATTGTTCGATCACGTTGTTGAGTTCCATGGATAATCCGCCCGCAAGCTTCGCAAACGCCTCATCTCGATTTACCGCCTCCTCGCACAGGCGTTGCCATTCGGGCGAGAGATATCTGACGGCTTGGGCCGCCTTCCCCGAAGACGCTTTCCGCTCGCGCGCCATCTGTTTTCTGAGCGCATGCGTCGCTTCTTCGTCCACCGTCATCCGCGAGGAGTCGATCACAACGCCATAATCCCTGCGGGCGCCCTCAAGCGACACATATCCATCCAGAACATCCTCCAGCACAGCCGATGCGTCTCGCTCCAGGGGGTCGCCCCATCCGCCGCCTCCGCCAAGCTCGGCGCGTATCAGGTGCCCGGCCGACAGAGGCTCCTCGAACGCCGTGGTGCGGACCTCGCGCTCCGCCGGCGTGTCTTCCCTGAGCACGATCCTGTTCTTCGACCCTGCCATCCCTCCGTTGAACCCGCGCATCGGGTACTTCGTGCCAATCAGATAAGTATGCATGAACATGGGCGCGAGTGCCTTCATCTTTATCGAGGTCCCGCAGCCGCCGCGCCATTTCCCCGCACCGCCGGAATCGGCGGCGTATTCGCGGCCCATTGTCAGAACGGGAAAGTGCATGTCGTGCAGTTCGCCTGTGGCCATTGTCATCGCTCCGAAGAAAGGCGCCATCGCGCCCCAGCCGTCCGTTCGATGCGCCGCATTGCACCAGCCGGCGGCCATCGTCACGTTCTGGTCCACGTAGAACTCCCCCGTGTGAGGATTCGTGCCATACGTGACGAGCGGCATCCCCAGCTTGATGTTCTGCACGAAAGCCTTCTCCGGTATCGCCCTCTCGAGCGCGAACGCGAGCGCCTCGCCCACCTCGCCGCCCGCATGCAGCGTGCAGGCCGTGCAGGGGGCCGGCTCGCGCGGGTTCACCACGCTGCCTTCCGGCAGGATTATCTCGACCGGATTGAACATTCCCTCGTTCCGGGGAATCGAGTCGTCAATCATGCTTGAAAGCGTCAGAAAAATGTAAGAATACGAATTCGGCACCGAACTGTTGATGAAGCCCGGCGTCTGCGGGTCGCTGCCCGTAAAATCAATCTTCAGCGAATCGCCCGCAACCGTGACAGTGGCGCGTATCGTGATGTCCTCAACTCCCTGGCAATCATGCTCGAGATACGCCTCGCCCTTGTAGACGCCGTCCGGCCACGTCTGGATTTCGGCCCTGAACCTGCGCTCCGTGTAGTCAATAGCATAGTCCATGCAATCCTTGACCGTGTCGGCCCCATACTTCTTCAGGACTTCCAACAGACGCCGCTCCGCTACGCGCACCGAGCCGAGCATCGCCTGCAGGTCTCCAAGAAATGTCGGCTCCCGGTTGTTTATCTGGAGCATCCTGATGATGTCGTTCCGTGGTTTGCCCCGATCATATATCTTGATGGGCGGCAAGCGAAGGCCCTCCTGCCATATGTCCGTTGCGCCCGGATTATAGCCGCCCGGCACTGCCCCGCCGGTGTCGCCCTGGTGGGCCCGGGTGACGGGAAAAAACATGAGCCTGCCGTCAAAGAAGATCGGGGTCATCATCGTCCAGTCCGGCAGATGCGACCCTCCATAGTACGGGTCGTTCACGATGATGATGTCGCCCGTGTGCAGGTCCTCGCCGAATTCCTTCAGCGCCGCCATTACCGAGAACTTCGAGGCGCCCATGTGGATAGGCAGCGCGTCGGCAAGCGCGATGATTCTGCCGCCTCCGTCAAATATCGCGGTCGAAAAGTCGTGCGATTCGCTGAACGTGGGTGTCCTCGCGGTCCGTATCATCGTGTTTCCCATTTCGTTCGCGATGGTCACCAGTGCGCCTCGAATCACTTCGACGCTGATCGGATCAACTTCCTTCATGACGTGCTCCATTCGGTTTTCGGTCGTAGGGGCGGTCCCGCGTGGCCGCCCGAGCGCCCGGGCGACCCCATTATGCATTCGCACCAATCGTTATCTCATAATTATCCGATTCCGTGAGCCGCGCCGTCTGCCCGGGATACGCAACAATCGTCGTTGCGGGCTCCTCGATCACGCACGGGCCTTGCATCACATTGCCGCAACGCACAAGAGAGCCGTCGTAAATGGGGACGGTCACGAAACCGCCTCTTTCCTCGAAAAAGACATCGCGGCTGCACCGAATCGCGCTGGATGGGTCCTCACCGTCACGTTCGAGCCTCCGGATCGAAGGCTTGCGAGTCTGCACCACCGTCTCCAGCCTCAAGTTCATGATATGTGCGGGATCATCCGGATTTGAAAAAGTGTGCAGCTTCTCATGCGCCGCATGGAAAGCGTGCACGGCCCGTTTGAGGTCGTCATCTCCGACAATCCCGTCCTCAGCCGTCAACGGGACAGTTATCTCATGGGTCTCGCCCTTGTAGTGCATGTCAATATACCGATTCTCAAGCGTTTCTTCCATGAAACCGGAACGCTTTCTCTGCGCAAGCGGCAGGTCTCGCTCGGTATCCTGACGCATCGACTGGAACATCGCGTTGATCGCGCCGAGATCGTAATCATCCGAACGCGCAACATACGTTCGCATCTTGCTGATGACGATATTCGAACTGAGCAGCCCGCGAGCCGAGAACGCCGTCGCTATCCTGGGGACGATCACCTTCCGTATGCCAAGTTCGCGCGCCTGAACGCCCGCGTGAAGCGCTCCGTTGCCGCCGAACGCGACGAGCGTGAAATCGCGCGGATCATATCCCCGCTGCACCGAGACCACGCGTATGCCGTTTGTCATGTTATTGTTGACCAGTCGGAAAATGCCGGCCGCGGTCCGAACGGTATCAAGGCCAAGCCGGTTGGCAACCCTCTGTATCGCGTTTTCCGCTGCCTTGCGGTCGAGCTTCATCTCGCCGCCGAGGAAATGGTCGCCGTCAAGATATCCCAGCACGAGGTTCGCGTCGGTCACGGTCGCCTCGGTCCCGCCCTTTCCGTAACACGCCGGACCCGGCTCAGCTCCCGCGCTCTGCGGGCCTACCTGCAACGCCCCGCCCGGGTCAACCCACGCAATGCTGCCCCCGCCCGCTCCGATGGTATGAATGTCAAGCATCGGGCACGCCACCCGATACCGGCTGATCCAGTAATCCGTGGTGATTGAAGGCTTGCTGTCGCGGATGAGCGACACATCGTAGCTCGTGCCGCCCATATCAACCGTTATCAGGTTCCGCTCATTGCACAGTTCGCCGACCAACTGCGAGCAGGCCACCACTCCGCCCGCCGGTCCCGACAACAGGCTGTAAACCGCATAGTCCGAGGCGTAGCCCGCGCTCATGATGCCTCCGTTCGAAAGCATCACGAAAAATTCGCTGTCAAAACCCGACTCCCTCAACTCCCTTTGCAGGCGCTCTAGGTAGCGCTTCATCGCGGGGCCGGTGTATGCGTTGACCAGCGTCGTGCTCACGCGCTCGAATTCGCGTATCTGCGGCAGCACCTCGTGCGACAGCGAGACAAACGCCTCCGGATGCTCGCGCCGGATGATCTCGCCTATCTTGCGCTCGTGCGCTGTGTTAAGGAACCCGAAGAACAGACATACCGCGATAGACTGGATGCCTGCTTCCTTCAGCGTTCGAACGGCCTCGGCGGCTTCGTCCTCGTTCAGAGGAATGAGCACGTTGCCGTCGCGGTCCACCCGCTCGTTCACGGTCAGCCGATTCCGCCTGCGCGCTATCGGCACAGGCTGCGGATATCTCGGGTTGAAGATGCGCTCCTTGTAGCCCCGCCGTATCTCGATGTCGTCCCGAAACCCCCTCGTCGCGATCAGGCCCGTGCGCGCTCCCTTGAACTCAAGAATCGTGTTGGTCGCAACCGTGGTCCCGTGAATTATCAGGTCGGTCTTTCTGAGCAGCTCGCCGAGCGTCAAACCCTCGCGCAACGCTATCTTCTCTATTCCCTTGAGCACGCCCTCGGCCTGATTGTCGGGCGTGCTGAGCGTCTTGACCACCTGTATGCTCTCGTTCCCGTCGGTATACACCAGGTCGGTAAACGTGCCGCCTACATCAATCCCTATCTTGTAACCCACGTTGCTCTCCTACTCAGCTATCGAGACTGTTCCGTAATCGGGAGCATGCAAGACAGCCCGCCCCGCCAAGTATCTTGACTTTCATGTTCCCTCTATCCTCTCTCGGTGACCGACGAAGCGCGAGTCGTACCGCGACTATTGCCCTTCATTTCAGCAAGAAAATGTCTGGCCTTTTCACTGAGTTTCTCAAGAAGGCGCATTCGCGGCCCCTTTCCCCTCCGACCAACCGATCTGCTCGGCGATCCGGCTTCGACCACCCCTGACAAGTCGGCGATGGCTTCTCGCCTGGTGTCGAACGCCTGCGGAAGCGCCGACAGTCCGACACCCCGGAAATACGAGACCAACGCAGCAACTTCCGCATCGAAGTCCCTCCTTCGAGATTCATCGAAACATGCGAGCGCTTCGGTCACCATCCGCATGGGGCCGAGAATACCCGGCTCCCTTTCTACCAGTCCAATATGTGCGAGACCGGCCAATGAGGCAGCCAGGGCGCCCACTGCCGCCGATTCCATGCTCCGTCTGAGATGTCCGAGAGCCTCTCCGGGTTCCCTGCCACAGAGATTGCCGAGTCCGCAAAGCAGATTGAACCACGCCGAGTCCGAAACCACAGTGTTCCGCGATGTTCGCCCCTTAAAAGCCTCAACTAATAAGTCCCACGGAACCGGACCGGCCTCCCTCTTTCCGAAATCCCGTGAACCATACGTTGAACCAAGAGTCAGCCCTTCGTATATCCTGCCGGGGGCCCCGTTTATCTCCTCGATAAAAGCCTCCGCGTTGCTCACCACAAGCTTCGCCTTGATCAGCGGCATGAATGCGCTCAGCGCCCGGTCGCCTTCGCGAATGTATTGGGCCACATTTTCGGCGCTCGAATTCTTCAGCATGCGGCGCACAAACAATGCAAGGTCATCCTTCACGAGCAAATCGATATGCCGCAGGTACACCGACATCATCTCAAGAGAGTACTCGAATGGAAGCCCGGCCTCTTCCCGCTGCCGAATCAGCGAGATGATGCGGCAGTCAATCGCGTCGTATTCCTTTCCCGATGCCGACACGCCGGGATGCAACAGCCCCGCCTCCTCTATGCGATCTATCTTCGAAAGAGGATAGCCCGTATGACTCGCGATCCGCTTCCGGCTGATAGCGCCCGAACCCGGCGGCACAGCGCCCATCAGCGCGTCCCCCAGCGCCAGTTCGGCCTCAAGAGATACCCCGCTCTCCACCAGCTTCTTGATAATGCTCAACGGCAGGAACCGCTCGGACTGCAATCTCTTTATGATCCGCAGCCTCTCCACAGAGCCGGGGTCATAATAACTCATCGTGCGACCCGTCTTGACCGGCTTTGGCAGGAGTCCCTCGCTGAGGTAGTACTTGATCGTGGGGACGGGAACGCCCGCCCGACGCGCCAGTTCGCTGATCTTCAGGCCATCTGGCTTTGTCTTTTCTTTCGGCATCGCTTATCATCCGGCCTTGAAACTAGACAGCATAGCTGTCTAGTTGCACAAGAGTCTATCACCGCAACCCTCATTTGTCAAGAATACCCACGCATCCAGCAGCCAGGACTCACCCTCGCCCTCACCCTCACCCTCGGCCCCCTTTGATAATTTCGAACCCGCGATATATAATTCGATTACGGACCTAATGTGGACCACAACACGAGGCAACAATCCGCGCCGGTTCCCCGCCGTTAACGCCGCGCCCCGATCGTTCACGGCATCAAACCGGGCGACGAACCGGCTCACGCCGATATTCACACGGAAGAATGGGAGGCGCCAATGACCGAGCAGAGGGACGAGATTCGCAAGAAAAAGGAGGAATGGGAAAACGAGATCGTGGCCAAGGCCCTCAAGAGATTCCCTCTCTTGAGCGAAAACCCGAGCCGCTTCTATACCCCCCTCGATCTGGATGAGGATTTCGATTTCCTCGGAAAGGTCGGGTTCCCCGGCCTGTACCCGTTCACCGCGGGAACGTATCCCTTCGACCCGATGGCGGGCATGTCCAGGTTCGCGGCCATGGCCCCCGCTGGCGCCGCGAGCACCCGCGCCGCTCTCTACTCTGGTTACGGCAAGCCCGAGGACACCCGCGATTATTACAGGGCACTGATCGAGCGCGGAGGCAAGGAAGGCCCGAACCTGGCGATGGACCTGCCCACACAGTGCGGCTACGATTCGGACAACCCGCTCGTCGAGGGCGAGGTCGGCCGGGTCGGCGTCGCAATCGACACGCTTCGCGACCTCGAAGTCATCTACGAACCCTACCAGGGCGACCTGAACCTTGACCGCATCGCCTCGAACTTCACCATCAATGCGCCTGCAATTTACCTGATCGCGATGTACGCGGCCCTTGCGGACAAACGCGGCATCCCTCTTGCGAAGCTCAAGGCGACCCCGCAAAACGATATCCTCAAGGAATATATCGCGCGCGGAACTTATATTTTCCCCCCGAAAAAGGCCATGCGCCTTTTCCGCGACACACTCGTGTTTCTCACCGCCAACATGCCTCAGGTGAACATCACGAGCATCGGCGGCTACCACATCAGGGAAGCCGGCGCCACGCGCAAGCAGGACCTCGCATACAGCATGGCCATCGCAATCGCATACCTGCAGGAAGGGGTCAACGCAGGCCTGAACGTGGACGACTTCGCTCCCCGCTTCACCTTCAACGCGTTCGGGGGAAGCATGGAATTCCTCAAGGAAATCGCGTTCCAGCGCGCCGCCCGGCGAATGTACGCCAAAATCCTCAAGCAGCGGTTCGGCGCGAAAGACCCCCGCAGCATGATCATCCGGCAGCCCATCGCCGCCCATATCGGGCCCTCCGACACCACCGCCCAACGCCCACTCAACAACCTCACCCGCGCCGTGATGGGCGCCGTCATGGGAGCGCTCTCCGGCGGTACCGCCGCCCCCTTCCCGCCATACGATGAGCCGCTCGGCCTGGGCTGGAGCCTCGAGGCCCAACAACTGATGCGCGACGCAGCCCGTATACTCATCTGCGAGGCCAGACTCCTCGACGTGAACGACCCCTTCGCCGGCTCCTATTGCATGGAAACCATGACCGACGAGATCGAGGCCGAAGCCTGGGCTGAACTCAAGAAGGTGGAGGACATGGGCGGCGCGGTCGCCGCCATCGAAAACGGCTACATGCAATCACAAATAGCAGCGAGTGCCTATGACCGGCAGCGCGCCGTGAACGCGGGCGAAGCGCTTGTGGTCGGCGTCAACTGCTTCACAGGCGACGATGAGTTGGAAGTCGAAACCACGCGCCTCGTGCCGCACCCATACGACCCCGACAAGCGCGAGCGGGCCGAGGCCGAGCAGATAGCCGCACTCAAAGAAGTCAAGCGCACACGCGATAAAGAACTGGTGAAACGCCTCCTCGCGGAACTCGACAGGAAAGCCCGCAACGACAATGAAAACCTGGTTCAGCATCTGATCGAGTGCGCCAAGGCCTATGTGACCGTGCAGGAGGTCTGCGACGTGCTCCGCGGCGTGTTCGGCGAGTACAAGCCCGCCTCCTTCGTCTGACGAAAGCGGCATGTGTACGGTCGGCCGTAGGGGTGAATCTTGTGTTTGCCCTCAGCGGCTCGTCAGGATCGCACTTGTCGCATACAACATTCGATTCCGTAGGGGCGCACGCCGTGCGCCCTATGGGAAGCGCAACATGATGCACCCGCTTCGTTCGTCTGAGGAGAGATGTGAACGAGAACACGCTAAGATTTCCATTGCGCGGGACTGAAGCATGCCAGGCGCACAGCCCCGACCAGCTTCTCCGCCTACACCTTGAAGCGCTTCTCGACCTGCTCGTTCCAACGCAGGATGGCCGCGAACTCCACGCCGATGGATACAAACTGCTGAGCGACCGACAAACCATACACTCTCTCCGGTCCGATACAACCCCTGTCGTAGGGGTCACGCCCCGGCGTGATGGCCACCCGAGCGCGCACATAGGGACATCGCAACAATTGCGGGACTACCCCGACACCCTGGACCTGTACGAGCCACGAATAAGCTACATCCGGCGGCTCCTCGAATCGCTCTTCTGCCTCGTCGAACTCGAGGCCGATGGGCAACCGGTCCGCATCGACGGCTTCAGACTCCGTAACCCCAACCAGTGGCTCGCGCCCGGCGGCGGGGCGGAGGACATATTGGCCCACGCGGCCAGCCGCTGCAATCTGAGTTGCCGCTTCTGCTACAATGGCGGAGCGCCAGCCACGTTGAAACACACTCCACGTTCGCCCCACCTCGAATTCGAAGAGATACGGACTCGCATCGAGCATTACGTCCCTCAAGGAAAGCTGAATCTCTTCCCCACCGCGGGCAGTCCGGGCGAGATGCTGGCGCATCCCCATATCCTCAACATACTCACGGCTTTGCGAGAAAAGACCCGCGAGGTAATTCGCATATCGACCAACGGCGCCGCGCTCACCCCCGATATGGTCCGCGCACTGGCCCGGCTTAAGCCCGTTTATGTGGACGTGTCCCTCAATTCGGCATCACCGGAGCGGCGAACCTGGCTCATGAATGACCCGTCTCCCATGACCGCCATCAACTCCCTCTCACTTCTTCGAGAGGAAAAAATCCCGTTCACCGTCGTCATCGTGCCGTGGCCGTTTCCCTCACAGAAGGAGATGCTGGACGACCTCGAGAGCACCGCCGCCTTCGCGGCGGGCTTCGACCCCGTCCTTATCCAGGTCAGCCTGCCGGGATATACGCGAGCGATGCCAGAGGACACATGGTTTTCTGCCGAGGAGGTCTGGAATCGGCTCGAGCGCGCATGCCAACACATTCGCGAGCGGATTGATTGCCCGCTCTTGATGCGGCCCGGCCTGTTCGAGGAATACGAAACCCCCGGCTTGTGCAACGACCCCCTTGTGCTCGGCGCGGTCAAGAGCTCGCCCGCCGCGAAAGCGGGCCTCCGCCAGGGCGACCGCATAAAGAAAATCAATGGGCTGCCTGTCAAGAGCCGTCCCCAGGCGAGAGCCTTGCTGAATGCCCTGCGCCACAGCGACCTTAACACATGCTCGCTTTCAATCGAGCGCGACGGAATCGTGAAGGAACTGAAGCTTGACCGCTCACAATTCGATTACCCGTATACCCCCGAAACGGCCACGCACCTCGGCGTCGTTTTCGCCTCTTCCGGCATTCCCCGCGAATGGGCGGAGCGAGTTCGCGACGTCATCGCAGCCCATCACGCCAAAGATGCGCTGCTGATGACCTCCACGCTTGTCCGGCCGACCCTGGAGAAACTCGTAGCCGAGAATGGAATGCCTTCCGGCGTACGCCTGCACTTCTGCGTGCCCCGGAACGAATTCTTCGGCGGCAACATATTCATGGGCGACCTCATAGTCGTCGAAGACTTCATTAGCGCCGCCCAAGGCTTCGTCAAACAACGAAAGATTCGGCCCGACCTGATCCTCGTTCCCTCCTCGCCGTTTCGCATCAGCGGATGGGGCAGAGACCTCACGGGCCGGCCTTATCTCGACATCGAACGCGCGCTCAAAATACCCGTCGCCCTGGTGGAATGCGACACGATATTCGATTGAAAGGATCGCAGCGCGAAAGTCCCTCACCTTGCCCTCTCCCAGTGGGAGTGGGTTGGGGGCGTTCCCAAATTATGGACAGGCGATCCCAAAAGCCCTCTCCCGCCGGGAGAGGGTTGGGGTGAGGGGAAAAGCACGGCGCAACTTCAACGCGAGGAATACAAATGAAAATAGTTAGCCTGAAACAGCATCCCGAATTCATCCCCGCAATCGCCGCGTGGCATCACGCCGAATGGGCCTATCTGCATCACAATGACTCCGTCGAGCGCAGAATCGCAGAGTTCGAGGAAGAATTCGAAACTGACGGAATACCGAAAACATTCGTTGCGGTCTCAGGAACCACACTGCTCGGCTCAGCGAGCCTTTTGCCGCACGATATGGACACTCGAATGGAGCTTTCTCCCTGGCTCGCCTCCGTTCTTGTGGCGCCCGAACACAGAAACAAGGGCATCGGCTCTGCGCTCATACGACACGTCATGGCCGAGGCCGCCCGCCTCGGCTACAAGACCATATACCTGTACACACCTGACCGGGCGTCCCTTTACGCCCGCCTCGGCTGGAAACACCTCGAAACCGTCGAGTACTACGGCCATCCCGTGGACATAATGACCATTGACCTGT
>CAZEBC010000001.1:14085-17272 GCA_964510165.1 uncultured bacterium | reverse complement strand
AAGTATCCCCCGCTTGGCGGGGGTGAAGGGACTCGCAATATGAGGAGATCACCATGAAAAAGGGAAAGGAATTTCGTAGCCGCTTCCACTCTCTGAATCCTCAACTCAATTACCTGCCCGAGCGCGACCGGTACCTCTTTTCCCTCGACAAACCAAGATACAGGCTCAATGTGATAGGCGCAGGCCTCAACGGCCAGGAACACATCGCCATCACGCTGCTCGAAGGGCGCGCGACCGTCAACGGAATCTTCGACCCGAACCCTCGCAGTGTCGAGGCCGCGCGGCAGGTCCATGCCAAATATGCGCCCGGGCAGAATCTCGTGGTGTACGATTCGCTCGAGCGGGCGTGCAACGATCCGGACGTGGACGCGCTCATCATCTCGACGCCGAATTACACCCACATGGACGTTGTCCGCGAGGCCGTCAAATCGGGAAAGCATATCCTGCTGGAAAAACCGATGGCCACCACGATTCCCGACGCCCATGCGATAATGCGCATCGCCAGCGAATACAACGCCGTGTTTCAGATAGGCCTGCAATACCGATACAAGGCCATCTGTGTCGAGGCCATCCATGAAGCGCTCGAACGGAAATCCGTCGGCGCCATCAGGACCGTCAGCATTCTTGAGCATCGAATCCCGTTCCTTGACAAGGTGAACCAGTGGAACAAATTCTCGAAGTATTCGGGCGGCACGTTGGTCGAAAAGTGCTGCCATTACTTCGACCTTCTGAACCTCTTCGCCCAGTCAAAACCCGCCGCCGTGTTCGCCTCCGGAAGCATGGCCGTCAATTTCCTGGACTTCGAATACGACGGTGAGAGGTCCGACATCCTCGACAACGCATTCGTCATTGTCAACTACGAAAACGGCGTTCGCGCAGGCTTCAACCTCTGCATGTTTTCTCCCCTGTTCTACGAGGAACTCATCCTCTGCGGTGACGAAGGCCGCCTGAGAGCCTTCGAGCAGGAGGACTTTCTGCCCGGCCCCCGCCCGAGAACTCATCTCGAAATCCTGCGAGGCGAATCGAAACCCTCCCGCACCACGACTCCCTGCTATCCGTCGTACATCGAGAAAACCGGGCACAACGGCGCCACATTCTTCGAACATGTCAACTTCATTGACAACATCGAGGGGAAGCAGACCAATACGGCCACGCCCGAGGAAGGCTTCTGGTCCATAGTTGTCGGGGCCGCCGCCGAACAGTCCGTCAAAACAGGCGCCGTCGTGGATATCCACGACCTGCTGAAAAAAAACGGCATTTCTTGAGAGATCGTCTTGCCTCCGGAATTGACAGGCGCCGAGCAATGTGCTATCATAATGATAGCATGATGAGGCACAGAGGAGGGTGTATATGGCCCAGATACTGGTGCGAGACTTGGACGATGAAGTCGTGGAACGATTGAAATCGCGAGCCAGGGAGGAAGGGCGTTCGCTCCAGTCGGTGGTCAAGCTCGTCCTCGAGCAGGCGGCCCGCGAGCCAAAGGTGGACATGGAACGCGCGCGGAAGATCAGCGAGCAGTTCCGTCGCAAGTTCAGAGGGCGCAAATTTCCCGATACGGTCAAGAGCATCCGAGAGGGACGCGCACGGTGAGCGCACTGGTCGTTGACGCGAGCGTGGCCGCGAAATGGTTCGTCGAGGAGGAACACGCCGAAGAAGCGTTTTCGGTGTTGAGCGAGGAGAACCAACTCCACGCCCCCGATTTCCTGCTGCTTGAGTTCGACAGCCTCGTCTGCAAATGGATTCGTCGCAAGGCCGTCAGCCTGGCGGAAGGAAGCGCCGTGCGGGGCGCGCTCCGCCAGTACCCCATACAGTACCATCCGTTCCCATCATATCTCGATTCAGCCTTCGCTATCGCCAACCAGACCGGACAAACTGTATATGACTGCCTCTATGTCGCGCTTGCCGCAGTCATAAAGGGCAGGATGGTGACCGCTGATCGCGCGCTGCACAATGCGCTCAAGGACAGTCCGTTCGGCAAGAACCTGGTCTGGGTGGGGGAAGTCGGCCAATAGGAGTTGAAGGCGGGTGTACGGTTCTCGGTTTGCCGGCCACTTCGCCGAATGCAGTCGGCCCATAAACCCTGTTTAAATCACCCCTTTCTTTCTTCATTCGTGTCATTCGTTCCATTCGTAACATTCGTGATCAAGTAGTTCTTGGTGAGTTCCTTGGTGTTCTCGGCGTCTTGGTGATAAGCTCACACTGTACTAGTTTGCGCCATGATGACCACGCCACAGCGGGGTTCATTCGCGCAATTCGTTGAATTCATTGCATTCGTGATCCAAATCTTCTTCCTGTGGTTGCAGCCCCGCCGCGCTGCGCCCTCGATGGCCTCTCTGGCTGGATGCTCCTTCCCGGGCTACCTCTTCCCTCCCTTGATGCCGTGGTATAACTCGCTGCCCGCGCCGGGATAGACCTTGCGCTCCTCCGGCGGCGTCGGTCTCTTTACGGGTGGCCATTTCTCGAAGTGGGGCTCCGGCCCCTCCTTTGCCAATTCCGATGGGACCGCATCGGCCATGCGCGGCTCCCTTCGAACATCCGCTCCTTTCACATTGTGGCTGAACTCGATCGGGATGCCGTTCGGGTCAAATGCGTAGATCGAATGGATGAAGCCGTGATCGATCATGTCAGACACCTCAAATCCGCCTGCCGACAGCTTGTCCTTCAACTCCCACAAGCCCTCCTCCGTCTCGACCCCGAACGACACGTGGTCGAATACGAACGGCCCGCTGACTGGCTCGCCGTGGTCCTTCTCGCGAACCGGCTTCACGCCGGGCCACTCGAAGAACGCGATCAGGTCGGTCTCCGATATCTCGAAAAAATAGTGCCGATACCCCGGTTTCCCAAGTCCCGCGACCAACCTCATGCCCAGCAAGTCCCGCCAGAACCGGATCGTCTTGTCCATGTCGCCCGTCGCCATCGCCAGATGATTGACTCCATTGAATCTGATCATACAAACATCCTCCCGGACCGTGTCCCATAATTCCCATGGCACAGCGTAGCCGCGACCGAAGCCTCTTACCCAGCCTCTCCTATAGGAGGCTGGGTAAGAAGGAAAACGCAAGAACGTTACTGTGACTATGCGACTTTTCCTGTCTTCCCGCTATTTCCATGCTGCATCGCTCTTGACAGGAAGAGAAGGAATTGTTATCTTATGGAAGGCACAAGGGGAGTAGCTCTGGCAGCGTCG
>CAZEBC010000001.1:7767-13985 GCA_964510165.1 uncultured bacterium | reverse complement strand
ATGAATAATCATCTCTTTGTCTGGATCGCGTTCAACATTTTCGTGCTGATGATGTTGGCGCTCGACCTCGGCGTCTTTCATCGCAAGGCGCATGTCGTGACGATCAAGGAGGCGCTCACCTGGACCGGCGTCTGGATCGCGCTTGCCCTCCTTTTCAACGCGGGTGTCTACTTTGTGAGCGGTCCGGAAAAAGCGCTCAGCTTCCTGGCTGGCTATCTGATCGAGAAGTCCCTCAGCGTTGACAATATCTTTGTGTTCCTGCTCATCTTCTCATACTTCCGCGTTGCCCTAGCGCACCAGCACAAAGTGCTCTTCTGGGGGATTCTCGGCGCTCTCGTGATGCGCGCAATTTTCATCTTTGCAGGAGTGACCCTCATGCAGAGGTTCCATTGGATCATCTACATCTTCGGCCCGTTCCTCGTCATAACCGGTATCCGAATGGCGTTTCAGAAGGAACACGAAATCCATCCCGAAAGGAATCCGGTGCTCAGGCTCTGTCGCCGCTTCATGAACGTCACCGGAGACTATGTCGACAGCAAGTTCTTTGTGAGACACGCAGGGCGCCTGGCGGCAACCCCTCTCTTCATCGTACTCGTCGTCGTCGAAACGACTGACCTCGTCTTCGCGATAGACTCCATCCCCGCCATCCTTGCCATTACCGTGGACCCCTTCATCGTGTACAGCTCGAACGTTTTCGCGATTCTCGGGCTGCGCGCCCTCTACTTCGCGTTGAACGGGCTTATGCAATTGTTTCACTATCTCCATTACGGGCTTTCGGCCATCCTGGTGTTCGTGGGACTCAAAATGCTGGCCTCCGGCATGGTCAAGATTCCGGTGGTTGCCGCCCTGGCCGTGATCGCAGCCATACTCGTCGTCTCGGTTGTTGCATCCCTCATGTTTCCTCAAAAAGCCGAGGTCCACGTTGCGCCAAGGGAACCTCCCAAAGTCAAACAGGAAAACTAGAAGCCCCGAAAGCTGCCAACCGGATTTGACACCCCGAAACCGCAATGCTATCATTTTTTAGTTTCTCGCTTCGTTGAGAGCACAGTCCGCTTCATCACCCGCGCAATTCTCGGTGGCAGTTCCCGATATGAACCTGAGCGAGGTTGTCGACCAGATCATCAAGCTCCGCGAGCAGGGAGCGACCGACGGCCAGATGGCCGAATTTCTCGCCTCGGCTCTTCGCGACGCGGGCGCTCAGGCGCAGGTCAACGCATTCGTCTTCTCCACGCATGCGCGCACCGCTGTCGGCATGGTCGTCCTGCTGCTGGCGGCGACGTTCGTCGCAGGCGCGCTGAAGCGCCGACACCGCATTGCATGCTCAGCCGCGCTTGCGATCCCGCTCATCCTGCTGTTCGAGGTGTGGCTCGATGTCCGCGTGGTCAGTTGGCCCATCACCAAGACAGCCGGGAACGTCATCGCACAATTCCCGGTTCAGAATCCTGCCCGTACGGTGGTCGTCGGCGCTCATTATGTCTCGGCTCATATGCCGCCCGGGGAATTCTCCCTGGCCGTCTCAGCCTTCCTGCTCCCGATAACGGTCGTGATGACGGTGCTCGGCATATGGCAACTCCTGAACTGTTTTGGTAAACTTAAATCCGAGGACTCACGCACCATCATGACCATGATGGGCGCCGCATGTGTCGCCTATTTCGGCGTTTGGTTTGCGGACGGATTGATGAGGCGGGACGCGAGCGCGGACCCCGCCTACAACGCAGGCTCGATCGCGGTCCTCGTCGGGCTCGCGCGTGACTTGTCGAACCGGTATCCGAAGCTGCAGAACACCTCCGTGACGGTGGCTTTCTTCGGAGAGGTTGGCGCTGAGGCCTACGGCGCGCGCGCTCTTGCCAGAAGGCTCGAAAACCGTGAGGATAGGGCGGCGCCGCTGTATTTCATCGGATGCAAGGAACTCGGAGGCGGCGGCCCTCATGCCTTCGTGATTCCGGAGGATCAGCCGCCCGGAATTTCCTATGCGGACCGCGACCTCACGCGCGTCCTTAATCGCGCCGCCGTCAGCGTGAGCGGGAGCCGCTTCGAAACCGTGTCTTCAACCATCACGGACGCCGATGGTTTTGTCGAGCGCGGATTCCCGTCCGTGACAATCACCACGGCATCCGGGCCGGAAAGGGAAACCCCGGGAATGGACAGGGCCCAATTGCTGGTCAGCCTGCAGTTGCTCGAGAAGGCGCTCCTGGAATTCGAGAGACCCGGCCCCCTGTAGGGGCGGCCCTCTGTGGCCGCCCGCATGACCACGGGAACACAAGAAAATGGAGGCGAAAATGATTCGCTCTTTCAGACTTGCCACCGTTATAACGCTGGTGCTGCTATTCACAAATGGTTGCGCGACCATGGGAGGGCCAAGCCTCAGCATCATCTCGCCCCAGGAGGAGATAAGACTGGGCCGGGAGCTTTCGACCGAAATCGAAAAACAAGAACCCGTCCTGAACAATCCCGCCCTCAACCAGTACATCACCGAGATCGGAAAACGGGTTGCCGCGCAAACGCAGCGCCCAGACATACCGTATACATTCAAGATAATCGACAAGGACGAGGTCAACGCCTTTGCGCTGCCCGGCGGACCCGTATATGTGTACACAGGTCTTCTCAAGCAGGCGGACAATGAGGCCGAACTCGCCAGCGTGCTCGGTCACGAGGTCGCCCATGTCGTGGCGCGTCATTCGGCCCAACAGATGACCAGAGAATTCGGTTATTCGCTCCTGGCGAGCATACTGCTCGGTGAAAACCCCAACGCCGCAGCCTCAGTCGCGGCTAATGTCGGAGGCTCTCTCGGCATGCTCAAATTCTCGCGCGATGACGAAATCGAGGCCGACCGGCTCGGGCTGCATTACATGTTCAACGCGGGATACCATCCAAATGCGATGACCGATTTCCTCACCAAGTTGGGAAAACTCGAAAAGAGCAATCCGAGCCGCGTGCTGAATCTGCTCAGCACTCACCCGCTCTCGCAGGCGCGAATCAACACCGTAAATCGTGAAATAGCGACATTGCCGCCGGGAAGGCCCGTGGACTTCTACGCCGACCGTTACCGACGGATTATCGGGAAAGAACTGAAATAGGCATAATAACTCAATGGGAACGTAGTTGAAGTGAAACAGGACCGGAAGGAGAAATCGAAATGAACCGCAGAAATCTCATCGCCGCGCTGTCGCTCTTAGTCCTGACCGGAATGGTGTCAGGATGTCTGGCGGTGGCCGCCGGCGCGGGCGCCGGCGCGGGCACCTACAGATGGTACAGCGGTAAACTCACCTTCACCACCGACAACGGCATAACCGAATGTCACGACGCCACGCTCGCCGCGTTCCGAGACCTCGGCATCACCGTGGTCAGCGACCGAACCGACAAGCTCGCCGGCAAAATACACGGACAGACTGCCGTCGGCGAAGATGTCAAGGTCGATCTCGAGCCCCAGGGAACCAATGTTACCAGCATCGACGTTCGCGTCGGGTTCTGGGGAAACCGAACCCAGTCAACCCGAGTAGCTGACGCTATCAAGAGACATCTGTCCTAGCCGCCAACTTTGTGCTTGCGCATTCCACCGAGATCACCTATTCACTTGTGCAGGGGCGCACGCCGTGCGCCCCTTCTCTGTCGGCAGGTGCAATTGGCGGCACGGCGCCCGCGATTTGTTGAGTGGTGTTGCGTGATTTGCGAGGGGGACTTGACAAGTGGGCGAAGCTGTGCTATTATCTTGATTGAATTAGTCGACAACGGTCTTGGAGGCTTGGATTCATGTCGCTCTCTCAGAAATGTCAGTACGCACTCAGGGCCGTATTCGAACTCGCGAAACGGCAGGGTGAAGGACCTGTCAAGATAGCCGATGTCGCAAAAATCCAGGCGATACCCACCAGATTCCTTGAGGTCATCCTCAATCAACTCAAGCAGGGCGGATTCGTCGAATCCCGGCGCGGCAGCTCGGGCGGGTATGTGCTGACACAGTCTCCCGCGACCTTGACGGTCGGCCAGATAATCAGGTTCATCGAAGGACCTCTCTCGCCTGTGCAGTGCATCGCGGGGGGCTCGGGAGATCTATGCCCGCTCCATAATGACTGCGCGTTCCTCCCCATGTGGGACCGAGTCAGCGAGGCGCTCTCACAAGTGTACGATTCCACCACCTTCGAGGATTTGGTGGAACAGGAGCGTTTGAGAAAGAACGAGTTCGTCCTGGATTACCGTATTTAGGCAGGGACATAAATCATGGCGAAAGGATATTTTTTTGTGCGAAAGGGGGATTTTTTATTTGCCTTGATTCTACATCTTGTCGGTCGAGATAATCGTGATTGCCCAAAACGGCCTAGCATCGTACAAGGAGGATTACCTGTATGGCAGGATTGAAACACGTCGTAAACAACCACTGCCTGGTTGAAAACCTCAATTTCGCCCAAAAGGTCGAACGCTCGCTCGAACTGATCCATGACGCCCACCGCCGATTCGGCGATCGCTTCGTGGTCGCCAACAGCCTGGGAAAGGATTCGGTTGTGGTCTGGCATCTGGCAAAGCGCGTGTCGCCCGATATCCGGGGCTTTATCGTGACCACCCGCTTCAAGCCCGCCGAAACGGTGGCATTCATGAATCAGGAACTTACGCGCCATCCCGAACTCAAGGTTTTTCAGAGCGACGAGGATGTCTCGGATGACCTGCACAAGACCGACCCCGACCTCTGCTGCGAGATTCTGAAGGTACTGCCCACCCGCAGAGCCATCGAGGAGATGGGGGTTGAGTGCTGGGCGACCGGCCTGCGCTGCACGGAGGGGCGCACCCGCACGGACTATCAGGAGGTCGAAGAGCGCGACCGCGGCCTTATCAAGCTGAATCCGATCCTGATATGGACCGAGCTGGAGGTATGGCAATACATAGCGTTGCACAAGGTACCCGTGAATCCGCTCTATGCGCAAGGGTACCGCTCGCTCGGATGCGCGCCGTGCACCCGCATCGTGGCGGGTCCGAATGAGCGCGCCGGCCGCTGGCTCGGAACAAGCAAATGCGGCGGCGAATGCGGCATCCACACGCGGCCGCTGCGGGTTGAAAGTTATGTCGAGGCGGCTTCCACCACCGCTCAAAATGAATGATAAGGGGAACCTGAGCCATGACGCCTGAAGCAAGACTTAAGGAAACCACCGACCAGAAACTGAATCTCAAAGGGGTCAAGTGTCCTCTGAATTTCGTCAAGATAAAGCTGAAGCTTGAGCAGATGAGGGAAGGCCAGCGGCTCGAGGTCATCGTTGATGACGGCGAGCCTATGCGCAACGTGCCCCGTTCGGTCAAGGAGGAAGGCCATAGGATCGTGAAGGCCGAGAAGCTCGCGGACAACGGATTCAAGCTCTTGATAGTCAAGAACGGAGATGACTGGAATGGTAGATAAATTTATCGAGGATAAGGAGAACCAGGTCGGCGTTGATGCGATTATTGAGGGAAGGACCGGTGAGATCGATTTCAATACACTCAAGTCGGGCGGTCTGATAAAACAAAAGCAAAAAGACATGTTCACCGTCAGGCTTCGCTGTCCGGGCGGAAGAGTGCCGGTCTCCAAGCTCGAAAAGATCGTCGAGGTTGCAAAGAAGTATGCGGGCGACTACATCCATCTCTCATTCAGGCAATCGCTCGAGCTTCCGTACGTAGACTATCGCGATTTCAAGGCCATTCATGACGAACTCGAGGAAGTCGAGCAGAAGATCGCCTCATGCGGGCCGCGCGTGAGGGTGCCGACGGCGTGCTCGGGCTGCGAATACAATCCCAACGGACTCATGGATACGCAAGAGATGGTGCGGCTCGTGGACAGGGACTTTTTCGGCCGTGAACTGCCTCACAAATTCAAGGTGTCGTTCTCGGGCTGTCCGATTGACTGCGCCCGAACGCACGAAATGGACCTCGGTTTCCAGGGAGCCGTCATGCCGAAGTGGGACGCGGAAACCTGCATAGGCTGCCGAATCTGCGCCAGCGCGTGCAAGGAGGGCGCGATCGAGAGCGACCCCGAGACCGGGGCGCCTATTTATCATCCCGAGAAGTGCCTGTACTGCGCCGACTGCATCCGTGCGTGCCCGACCGATAGCTGGCGCGAGAAGACCAAGGGATGGGTCGTGCGCGTCGGCGGCAGGCACGGCAGGCATCCGTTGCTCGCGCACAAGATAGCCGAGTTCATCTCGGACGAAGACGTGCCGGCATTTCTTCAGACTACAATTGATTGGTACAAGGAGCACGGA
>CAZEBC010000001.1:0-7667 GCA_964510165.1 uncultured bacterium | reverse complement strand
TATGATATGCTGTCAGCATGTCGAGACCGCTGCGAATAGAATTTGAAGGCGCTGTATATCATGTCACGTCGCGGGGGAATGCCCGTCAACCGATCTTTCTCGACGGGAAAGATCGCGAACGGTTCCTCTCAATATTTGCGTCGGTTGTTGATCGGTTCAAGTGGCTGTGTCACGGCTACTGCCTCATGGACAATCATTACCACGTCCTCATTGAAACTCCCAAGCCGAATCTGGCTGAAGGAATGCGGCAGCTCAACGGCGTATATACACAGCGTTTCAATTGGCATCACAAGCGGGTGGGGCATCTGCTTCAGGGCCGGTACAAAGCCATCCTGGTGCAGAAGGACGACCATCTGTTGGCGTTGTGCAGATACATCGTTCTCAATCCCGTTCGCGCTGGCGCAGTAGCGAGAGCCAGTCAGTGGAAATGGAGCAACTATCAGGCGACGGCGGGCATCGCGAAAGTCCCCAGATTCTTGACGGTGGAATGGGTGCTCTCGCAATTTGGACAAGATAGGCAGGCGGCGAAGAAGAGCTATCGCGCCTTTGTGGCAGCCGGCGTAAAACAGAGTTCGCCGTGGGCCGACCTTAAAGGTCACATATTTCTCGGGACAGAGGAATTCGTCTCTCGCGTGAGAGAATTAGTGAGCGAGAAGGAGCGCATGAAGGAAATACCGTGTGCGCAGCGATATGCGACGCGCCCCTCGCTGGGGAGACTCCTGCCGAGAAATCTCTTGGCGGCAGGACCGCCGCGGGATAAAGCGGTATGGAAAAGCCATGTCCTGCACGGTTATCGTCTGTGCGAGATAGCTGATCACATCGGGGTTCACTACTCCACCATCAGCCGCTGTGTGAAGCGCGTTGAGCAACAAGAAATATTGCATTGCAAGACCTGACCCCAAAATCGGAATTTCGTCCGGCGCCTCTCCTGAGACATCCCACAGTCCAGACTCTCTTGGGCGGCAGCAAGTTGCGCAAGCTGGGGAAAAACCCCATGCTGGCAAACGCCCGGGAAGTGATACTGGAAACTGATGCCCATGTTCGCCTGCTCGGCCATTATTCAGCCCATCCCCGAGCCAAGGGCCTTGTCGTCCTTCTGAGCGGTTGGCTGGGGGATTCGGATTCGGCGTACATGGTCGGCACCGGCAAGTATCTGTATCAACACGGGTACAGCGTGTTCCGGCTGAACTATCGCGACCACGGCGACAGTCACCACCTCAATGAAGGCCTCTTCTATGCATCGCACCTGGACGAGGTCTTCGAATGCGTCAGCCGGGCGGCGCGCGGAGAGATGGGCAGGCCGGTTTTCCTGGCTGGCTTTTCACTTGGCGGCAATTTTGCCCTGCGCATCGCCCAGCGTTGCTCGACGACCTTTATCGAGAATCTGAAGCACGTCATCGGCATCAGCCCGCTGCTTGAGCCGGACAAATCCACCGACGCCGTTGACGGCAATAGGTTCATCAGGGCTTATTTCCTGAAAAAATGGCGCAAGTCCCTCCTGAAAAAACAATCGCTCTTTTCCGCGAAGTACGATTTTGGCGGCGTCCTTCACAATACCAGGATACGCGGGATGACCGAGGGATTGATAGGACAATACAGCACGTATAAGAATGCGCATGAATATTTTGAAGGATACACCATCAGGGATGACATGCTCATGCAAATCCCGGTTCCAACCACTATCATTACCGCGGAAGACGATCCCATCATTCCCTTTGAGGATTTCCACCGACTTGAACTGAATCGCCTGACAAAGCTGGTGGTCCATCGCCATGGCGGGCATAACGGATTCATCGAGAGCTTCGGGCTTGCCACATGGTATGAAAGGACAATGGTGGAACTTCTCGATGGAATAGTCGGCGACTCCAATCAAGGACGGTCTTCGGGGACGTGAGTATGTGCCGCCTTGGCGCGCAATGGATTGCCGCTTTGCGTCATTTCAGATAGCCGAGGCTCTTCAGTTTCTGGCGGGTCTCCTCATCCATTTCGTCGAAGGAGTTGGCGGTGACGCCGCCGGCCGAGTGTGTGCGGATGAGGTCGTTCATCGTTTCCATCAGGCGGGCGAAGGTCTCGGGCTGGTCATTTGCCACGTTGAACAGTTCCAGCGGTTCCTTCTTGACGTTATAGAGTTCGGTCACGTGAAAGGGCTGGCCGTCCTTCTCTCCCGTCGCGTACACGAGTTTCCATTCCGGCGTGCGAAGTCCGGTGACCTTCATTGGCAGATGTCCCGTGTCTCCGCTTTCGTAGTATGGAAGATGTGTCTCGAGGAGTATCGGTTCGCTGCGAAACTCTCCCTTCAGAGCGGGCAGCAGGCTCACCCCCTGCGCGTGAGGTACCGGCGAAATGCGGAGGAAGTCGAGGATGGTCGGCATGATATCAATGCTTCTGACCATGTGCGCGACCGTCTGTCCTTCCTGGACGCGGCCGGGCCGGCGAAGGATCAGCGGGATGAGGACCGTCGTGTCGAAGACGTAGACGCCGTGTGTGGGTTCGCCATGGGCGCCGAGTCCCTCGCCGTGGTCGCCGGTCAGGACGACGAGCGTATCTTGCCGCAACCCCAACTCATCAATTGCATCGAGGAGCTTTCCGACCTGCTCGTCCGTATATGCGACTTCGGCGTTGTACGGGCTTTCGAATTTCCGGGCATACTCCGGGCTTGGCGCCTCATGCGGCCAGTGGGGGTCGAAGTAGTGGACCATCAGGAAGAATCTCTTATCTTTGTTTTCTCGGAGCCAGGCCAGCGCGTGCCGGTTCACCTCGGCGGCGGTCCTCTCGAACGTTTCGACCTCGTGGCCTATCCACGTCCGCTCGCTCCTCCTTTCCGAATCGGAAAAATCGGCATCGTACACATCGAATCCCTGGTTGACCTTGAACCGCGAATCGAGCGGAAACGCGCCGACAAAAGCCGCCGTCGCGTAGCCATGTTCCTTCAGTATTTCGGCGAGCGTGACTGCCGAATCGTCCAGGAAGAACAGGCCGTTGTATCGCACGTTGTTGAAGACGGGATATGTCGAGGTGAGCATCGCCGAAACCGAAGGCAGCGTGACGGGCGCGCACGTGACGGCTTGCTTGAAGAGCGCGCCCTGCGAGGCGAATCTGTCTATGTTGGGGCTGGTCGGCAGCGAGTACCCGTAGCAGCCGAGGCGGTCGGGCCGTATCGTGTCGATAATGATGAGGACCACGTTGTCGCGCTGCCCATCACGGGGCGAACAGCATACAAGAGCGACGATGCAGCCCATGAGGACTGCCATCGTCAGAATGGGCGCACGCAAGGGCAGGCGGGTTTTATCTCTTAGGATTGAAATTCGGCTCATTTCCCGGCGGAGCGATTCCTGATTACTCGCTCGATGACGGCCTCCGTCTTGTCCGCCGCGGCATCCCAGGTGAATCGTCTGGCCCATTCGATCCCCTTGGCGCTCATCTTCCGCCTGAGACCGTCATCCTTGAGCAGCCTGATGATGGCCTGTGCCTGCGCCTCGATGTCGGCGAAAGGATACAGAAGGCCCGTCTCGCCGTCGAGCACCGAATCTCTCAGGCCCGGCACATTGGCCGCGACCACGGGCGTGCCGCAGGCGTTGGACTCGATCACGCTCAGTCCCCAGCCTTCCTTTGAGGACGGGTTCACTGATACATGGGCGCGACGGTAGAGGTCGGCCTTTTCTTCCTCGCTGATGAACCCGGTGAACTCTACGCAGGAGTCGAGGCCGAGCTGACGCGCGAGCGAGTGGAGTTTGGGGGCGTAATCGCCGCTGCCCGCCACCTGGAGGCGCGCGGTCGGGATTTCCTTCATCACGCGCGTCATCGCTTGAAGGAGAAGATGGACTCCCTTGTATCGTTTCAAACGGGTCACGCAGGCGACCAGGGGGACTTCCGACCGAATGGAATCATTGGGCGTATAACTCTGGTGGTCGAGTCCGTTGTGGATTACATCAATATCCTCGGGCCTCAGGCCCATGCTCACAAGCTCGGCCTTCGAGCTCTCGCTCACGGCCACAAACTGGACCCCCCTGTCGAACACTCCCACCAATCGCTCCATCAGATGGACGTACATGGCCGCTGGCAGGAATGCGTCGCCGTAGATGGACCTGCCGTGGAGATGATGGATTTGGACAAAGAGCGGCTTGCGCACGTAGAGAGGAGTGAAAAAGGGGACCTTGTTGGAGTCCTCGACCACGATGTCGATGTCGGAGTTCTTGAACTCGCGCCGGTACACTCGCGGGACCGTATAGTTGAAGGTGAACCGGTTGCCACGCCTCACGATGCGGATGCCGTCGATCCACTCCTCTTGGGGAAAAGTCCGGTCGTGCCGGCTGCAAAGCAGGGTAACGCGATGCCCGCGCTCAACCAGCCTCTTGAAAATCTCCTGAAAGTGGACCTCCGCCCCGCCGACATTGGGGTTCTTGATGTCCCTCCAGTTGATTACGAGGATATTGTAGCCCATCATGAATTTCCGTTGCGATTCCTCCGTTGTATTGGGGACACGATGGGGCATCATGTCCCCAATTTAACGTTTGGCTGTGGCCTCCGCGACGCGGCTATTATATCATAAGCGGCGCGTGTTTCCACGCGATGGAAGTCCCCTTACCCTGCCCTCTCCCAAAGGGAGGGGGTATAGGAACGTCCTCTTTCAGAGGGAGAGGGTCAACATAGATGCGCCTTCCCCCGGCGGGAGAGGGTGAGACCAGTATCAGTATAACCGAATGGAAAAAAGGCGGTCAAGAATGTGCCTGTGCGTAGAATTGATTTTTGGTCGGCCGGCTTGATAGTATTCATTGGCTCGCGTAACAGGAAGTGAAACCGGAGGGATGAAGTCGTGCGAAGATTCACGGTTTACTGGAAATTGGCATACGTTCCTTTGGTTGCGGCGCTCCTTTTTTCTTGCGGAGCCGATCCTCGGGCCGTCGAGAAGCAGGTGGGGCGCTGGATTTTGAAGAAGAAGCCTCAGGAGCAACAAGAGGAGTATCATATCGTCCTGAAGCATCCCTACACCGAGTGGGATTGGGAAAAGGCCGGCAAGAAGAGGCTGACGGTGCAGAATGCGGTTTGGGCCGTAACCAAGCAGGCCGGAGTCGGATACAACCGCCAGAAATCATATGACAACACCGACCCAATCTGCAAGACCTGGATTCGCCCCAACATTGAGACCAACGACTGGCAGGAGGCGGTAGAGGAAATACTCGCGCCAGTCAACCTCAAATATGTCGTCGAGAACGGCGACGTCGTCTTGATGACTCAGAAACAATTCGAGCGAAAGGTGATGCGGAATGACATTCGAGGAAACCAAACAACTACTGGAATCACTTGGACTCAGAACCACCACGCTTGAGAGAGCGGAAAGCCCGGGCTGCCTTCTGATAGCGCCCGACCTCTCGGCCCGCATCATGGCCGTCTCGATGGACGGTGCGGGCGGCGAGAATCTCGGATTCGTGAAGCCGGAGGCGATAGTCAACCGCGGAAAGGACCCGCAGTTCAACGCCTACGGCGGCGCGCTCAGGTGGTGGGTCGGGCCTGAGGGCGGCCAGTACGGCGTCGCGTTTCCGCCCGGCACGCCATCCTTCGAGCTTGGCTCATGGTATATTTCGGAAGAATACAACGGCAAAGCCTTCGCAATCGCGTATCCCCAAAGCGGAACCGGGACCTCGGCGCTGATGGGCGCCGAATGCAGGGTCCAAAACGCTTCTGGCACGCGGTTTCATCTCGGAGTCACCTGCCGAATAAGCCTTGTGGCGAATCCGCTGCAATCAACCCACCGCCGAAAGGCCAGGCACGCGGGCGACAGGCTCGTTCATTTCGGCTATCGGTCCGAAACCTCGTTTGAGAATCTCTCCAGCGAACCTCTGAGGAAGGAGACCGGCCTGGTAAGCATCTGGTTGCTGGGGATGTACGTCGCCTCGCCTGAAGCGTTCGTCATCGCCCCGTTTGAACGAAACGGAACCGGCAGAATCGTGACTGACACCTATTTCAGTCCCGACGGGCTGAGCGCCGAAAGACTTGCCATAAAGGAAAAACAGGGATACCTCGTGTTCCGCGCCGACGCGCGCGAGCGGTCCAAAATCGGCCTGTCGCGCTCGCGCGCATCGAACACCATCGCAAGCATTGACCTATCGAGAGAACTGCTGACCGTATGGCGGTTTCCCATCCGCCGTGCGAAACCCTATGTGAACTCGCTCTGGGAATACCAGGAGCGGCCTTACGCCGGCGACGTGAGCAATTCCTATAATGACGACGGCAAGTTCGGGAATTTCTACGAACTGGAATGTTCGTCACATGCGCTCGAGCTGGCGCCGGGTGAGCGGTTTACGTTCCCGCTTGAGATTCATCATTTTCGGGGGCCGCGCAACGCATTGCTGCGCGCGGCCGAACGCCTGCTAAACCGGAAGCTGAGAAGCCGCCCGACAATCATGTAGATACACACCGCTAGCTAGCGGGCCGCAGTCCTTCAGTGTCATAGTTAGGCAGTTCTTGTCGCATTCGAGCAGTGTTTTGCCGAACAAGGAGGCTTTATGACAAAGTTCAGGCTGATGGCGTACACCGCTGTTGTCGCGTTCTTGTTCCTGGTAATCAGCGCGTCCGTGGCTATTTCCAAAGACGATGACGGAGGCGGAAGGGGACGACGCGGCGATGATGGCGGAAGCCACGGTCACCATTCTGGCGATGACGATGAGTTCGAACACGAGCATGAATTTGAAAATGAGCATGAGTTTGAAGACGAACACGAGTTCGAGGATGAGCATGAGTTCGAAGACGACCACGGAAGCGAACGGCACAGGCGTCGCCACAGCCGGCATTTCAGCCGGGTCGAACACCCGCTGTACAGACAGCATTGCGGCGAGTGTCACATCCCCTTCCAGCCGGGCCTCTTGCCGTCCGAATCGTGGAATAGGGTCTTGACCCATCTCGACGACCACCACGGGCATGAAATAGAACTGCCGCTCGATGCGCGAGATGACATCAACGGCTTTCTGACCACCCATTCCGCCGAGCATTCCGATGTGATAATATCGGACGACATCATCAGGAGTCTTGGAGAGCGTGAATTCCCCACGAGAATAAACGATGTGCCGTATATCCGACGCAAGCACCACGATATTCCGCCTGATGTGCTGAGCAGGCCGTCAATCGGCTCGCTTTCAAATTGCGCAGCATGTCACACCACCGCCGACGATGGAGTCTTCGACGATGACTTCGTCGTGATACCGGAGTGAACTACATCGCCGTTCCGGAATCCGTTCTTGACTTCTCCCTTCCCTGCTGATAATATTCGCCCGATTCGTTAGACAGGTTAAGGGAGAACAAGAGAATGGCCCATCCAAAGCTCAACCGCGGGAATATCCCCGTGCTGCATATCTCCGCGCGCACGCTGCCCGAGGCATGGGAAAAGGCCGTTCTGGCGGTGTGGGACCACGGCATTGACATCCGCACCGAGTACGACAAGCGCGATTCATCAGGAAGTTTCATAGATCCGCCGAGCAAGGACGCAACGGTCATCATCGAGGTCCTCGATCCGTTCGGCGAGCCGAGAATCCACAAGAATTTCCCGGGCGGGCCCGAGGAGCTTGAGGTATACCGCCAGGAGGTGGTCGAGGGCATCCACGACCATTGGGTGGATCCCTCAAACCCCGACATGTGGACCTACACCTATCATGGCCGCCTGTTCTCATACCAGC